>CAYUZK010000217.1:0-10526 GCA_964449625.1 uncultured Archangium sp. | reverse complement strand
ACGTGCTCGGTGTGCTGCCCGAACACCGCGCGCATGGCGTCCGAGATTTCGCCCAGCGTCGCCTCCGCGCGCACCGCGTCGGAGATGAGCGGGATCAGGTTCTCGTCGGCCGTCTCGCTGCCCCGCTTGAGCGCGTCGAGGGTGCGCTGGGAGCCCGCGTTGTCGCGGGTCCTCTTGAGCTCCGTCAGCCGCGCCACCTGCTCGCGCTCCACGGACTCGTCGACGCGCAGCAGGCCCTGCACCGGCGGCTCGGGCTCCTTGTACCTGTTGACGCCGACGACGACGGCCTCGCCCTTCTCCAGCGCGCGCTGCGCCTCGTAGGCCGCGTTCTGGATCTCCTGCTGCGGGTAGCCCAGCTCGATGGCCCGCACCATGCCGCCGAGCTCGTCGATCTTCTTGATGTACCCTTCAGCCTGCGCCTCGAGGGCGTCGGTGAGCGCCTCGACGTGAAAGCTGCCGCCCAGCCCGTCGATGACGTCGGCCACGCCCGTCTCGTTGGCGATGACCTGCTGCGTGCGGAGCGCCAGCTTGGCGGCGCCCTCCGACGGCAGCGCCAGGGCCTCGTCCAGCGCGTTGGTGTGCAGCGACTGCGTGCCGCCCAGCACCGCCGCCAGCCCCTGCAGCGCCACGCGCACCACGTTGGTCATCGGCTGCTGCGCGGTGAGCGTCGAGCCGGCCGTCTGCGCGTGGAAGCGCAGCATCATCGAGCGCGGGTCCTTCGCGTGGAAGCGCTCCTTCATGATGCGGGCCCACAGGCGGCGCGCCGCGCGGAACTTGGCGACCTCCTCGAAGAAGTCGTTGTGCACGTTGAAGAAGAACGAGAGCCGGCCGGCGAACTCGTCGACCGCGAGGCCCGCCTTGATGGCCGCCTCCACGTAGGCGACGCCGTCGGCGAGCGTGAAGCCCACCTCCTGGGCCGCCGTCGAGCCCGCCTCGCGAATGTGGTACCCGCTGATGCTGATGGGGTTCCAACGGGGCACGTGCTTCGCGCAGTAGGCGAAGAGGTTGGTGATGAGGCGCAGGCTCGGCCCCGGCGGGTAGATGTACGTGCCGCGGGAGATGTACTCCTTCAAGATGTCGTTCTGCACGGTGCCCGACAGCGCCGTCATCGGCACGCCCTGCTGCTCGCCCACCGCCGCGTAGAGCATGAGGAGGATGGGCGCCGTGGCGTTGATGGTCATGGAGCTGCTGACCTCCCCCAAGGGGATGCCGTCGAGCAGCGTCGCCATGTCGCGCACGGAGCAGATGCTGACGCCCACCTTGCCGACCTCGCCGCGGGCGCGCGGGCTGTCGGCGTCGTAGCCCATCTGCGTGGGCAGGTCGAAGGCCACCGAGAGGCCCGTCTGCCCGGCCTTGAGCAGCGCGTGGTAGCGCTCGTTCGACTCCTTCGCCGAGGCGAAGCCCGCGTACTGCCGCATGGTCCAGAAGCGGCCGCGGTACATGGTGGGCTGCACGCCGCGGGTGAAGGGGTACTCGCCGGGGAAGCCCAGGCGCTCGGGCGTCACCAGGCCCTCGGGCACCTCCACCGGCGGGCGGGCCTCCCCCGACGACGTGGTGAAGCGCGCGCGGCGCTCGGGGGCCTTCGCCACGGCCTTGCCCCAGGTCTTCTCGAGCCAGCGGTCCTTCTCGGTCTTCCAGTCAGCCATGGGGCGCGAGCGTTAGCGCGCCTCGGGGGGCCGCGCCACTTCGAGCGGCCCGCCGATGGCGCCCGGCCGGCAGATCAGCCGATACTGCGCGCCATGAGCATCAAGGGCATCCGCGCGGCCGTGACCCAGGCCCGCCGCGACGGCACCGTCACCGAGGCGGAGGTAGATCGCATCGCCCTCAAGGCCCGCTCCGGGCGGGGCCTCGACGCCGCCGAGCGCGCCGAGCTGGTGAAGCTGGCCGACACCTTCGACGACGCCGGCAAGCAGCGGCTCTTGCGCCACCTCTCGGCCATGGGCCAGCAGGCGGCGTGGGTCAACGTCGAGGCCGGGGGCCTGGCCTCCATCGAGGGCCGCTACGCCAACCTCTCGGTCGGCGTGCCCGGCCTCTCGGTGAAGCTGGGCCTCTTCGACAACTGCTTCTCCATCAAGGGCGCCGCGCGGGCCGACGGCACGCTCAAGCTCACCGTCGAGGGCCAGCCGGTCTCGGTGGCGGTGAAGAAGGGCGAGACGGCGGCGCAGGTGCTCGAGACGCTGCGCGGCGCGCTGCCGGCCGAGGTGTCGGGCGTGGTGCTCTCGGGCGAGGTGCAGCCGTACGACCCGGCGTCCTTCCAGGGGCGCGAGGCGAGCGCCACGGAGCAGGCCGCGCACCTCATGCTGTGGAAGCCGGCGTCGCTGGGCCTCCTGCCGGGCGAGCGGCCCCTCAAGGTGGTCGTCACCGGCTACGGCGCCTTCATGGGCATCACCGACAACCCGTCGGCGAACATGGCGCAGCGCCTCGCCGAGGCCGGCGTGCGCGGCGGCGTCGTCGAGTACCGCCGCCTCGACGTCACGCCCGAGGCCGTGGACGCCTTCCTCGCCGAGGTGCGGCGCGGCCCACCCGACGTCATCCTCTCCATGGGCGTCACCCACGGGCAGGCGCAGGTCGAAGAGCGCCCCGAGAACGCGCTCGGCCGGAACCCCGACGGCAACAACCGCATGATGACGGCGCGCGAGGTGCGCCCTGGCGGCGAGCGGGAGCTGCGCACCGACCTCCCGGTGGACGTCATCGACGGCGTGCTCTCGGGCTACGGCGACCGGCAGGCCGTCTTCACCAGCCGCAGCGACGCGGGCTACCGGCCCGACCGCAGCGCCTACCTGTGCAACTACCTGGGCTACCACCTCGCGAGCGAGTTCGGCGCCAGCCCCGCCACCACCGCGGGCTTCATTCACATCGCCCCCGACACGCCGGCCGACCAGATGCACGCGGTGCTCGAGGCCGTCACCGCGCGGCAGCTCGAGCAGCGGCGCGCGGGCGTCGACGTGCCGGTGAGCTGAGGGCCGCCGCCGTGGCCGTGAAGCCTGACACCGCCCCCGGGAGCGCCTGGGAGGTCAGCGTGCGCTGGGGCAGCCGGCGCCTGTCGTCCGAGGTGCTCGACCGGCGGGGCCGCACCGCGCTCTCGCTGGGAGACCGCCCGGAGGACGACATCGCCACCGGCAGCCCCGCCCGGCTGCGCTTCGCCTGGCGCGACGGGCAGCTCGACGTGCGCTTCTCGTCGGGCGTGGTGGGCACCGCCGCGCTGCGCGGCGACGCCCCGGCCTCGCTGAGCCAGCTCGCGGCCAGCGGCGCGGTGGCCGAGGGCAGCGAGGGCTTCAGCCTCACGCTCTCGGGCGCCGACACGGTGACGCTGACGGTCGGCGCGCTCCAGGTGCACGCGCGGCAGGTGAAGGGCCGCTTCCCCCGGCTGCCGCTCGACTCGAAGGCGCTGGCGGTGCTGGGCCTGGTGCTGGCCGTGTTCGTCTTCATCTTCATCATGAGCTCCGTGCTCGCGCCCAACGAGGGGCCGAAGCTGCACTGGCTCAAGCGGAAGTAGGCGCCCGCGGGCCGCCGCGTCTATACTTTCCGTATCATGACAACGGCCAAGGTCTTCATGCACGGCAACAGCCAGGCCGTCCGCCTCCCGAAGGAGTTCCGGGTGGAGGGCGACGAGGTGGAGATCTCCCGCGTGGGGCAGGTCATCATCTTGCGGCCCCGCCGCATCAGCTACGAAGACGCCCTCGCCGCGGTGCAGGGCTTCAAGGGCAAGCTCCAGCGCGCGCAGGACCCCGACCAGGACCGCGAGGCCTGATGGTCTGGCTCCTCGACACGAACACCCTCATCAACTTCAGCAACCGGGTGACGGGCTACGAGCGCATCGCGCGGCGCCTGTCGGGGCGCTCACCCGGCGAGGTGCGCATGTCGTCCATCACCCTCTCGGAGCTGGAGTACGGCGTCGAGAACAGCCGGGCGCGCAGCCAGAACCGGGCGGCCCTCGACGACCTCGTGGCGCTGATTCCCGTCGACCCCTACCCGCAGCAGGCGGCGCGGCACTTCGCCGAGCTCAAGGCCGCGCTCAAGGCGAAGGGGCGCCCCACGAAGCCGTACGACTTGCTCATCGGCGCGCACGCCCGCGCCCTCGACGCCACGCTCGTCACCAGCGACACCGACGACTTCCGGTTCATGCCGGGCCTGCGCCTGGCCGACTGGCTCCGGCGCTGACGCCCACCCTGCGCGGCGATGCGGCTCTCCCCGACCGAGCTCGACCGCCGAGGTGCGAGGCGCGCGAGGAGCCAGCGCGAAGGCGGAGCCCGCGCTGCATCGAGCGGTCGCGATGACGCCCGGCGGCACAGCTCGGCGCGTCCGGCGACGGGAAGGCGCTGGCGTCATGGGCCCTTCAGCGGCCCAGCTCGTCCTTCGCCGCCGCCCGGGCCTTCACCGCCGCGTCGCGCACGCGCTCCACCAGGTCGGCCGCGCGCTCGAAGAGCTTCGCCGCGCCGGGGCTGGCCTCCTCCAGGCGGGCCGCCACCTCCGCGCGCAGGTCGAGCTCCGGGGCGTCGGCCAGCTCCGCGTCGAGGCTGGCGAGCTGCCGCAGCGGGCGCGCGCGCATGGCCTCGCGCAGCGCCGCGCGCGACGACGCGGGCGCGCGCTGGGAGTCCAGCGTCGGGGCGCCGGGCGCGAAGGCCGGGTGGAACACCGCCGCGAGGCGGCAGAAGAGCATCGCCTCGGCCAGCGGCAGGCCCTCGGCGAAGGTGAGCGCGAAGGCGCCCAGCCGCTCGCGGTCCACCAGCCAGCGCCCGCGCTGCACCGCGCCCGCGTCGAGCCACGCGCGGAGCGAGAAGCGCCCGCCTACGTCCACCGGAGGCGCGGAGAGGGCCCAGGCCGCGGTGCCGTCCTGGAGCAGCGTAAGGAGCGACGAGAGGTGCGCGCGGTCGAGCAGCTCGCCGGCCTCGAGGCAGCAGGCGTACTGCCCGCGAACGCGCGCGAGGCCCAGGTTGGTGCGCGCGAGCGGGTCGGCCGACGCGCCGCCGTGCACCTCTACCGTGACGTGAGCCCGGCCCTTCGCCGGCAGCGCCAACTCCGCCAGGCGCGCCTCGGGCAGCGACGAGACGAGCACCAGCTCCAGCGGCTTGACGAGCTGCCCCAGCACCGAGCGCAGGGTGCCCCCGAGCGCGCCCTCGTCGTCGCCGGCCGAGAGCACCACCGACACCAGGCCCGCGGTGCGCTCCGGCGCCGAGGCCACCGCGCCGCGCCGCGCGACGTACAGGAGCCGGTCGGCCACCACGTCGGGGTTGAGCTGCTCGAGCAACTGGCGCACCGCGGCCTCGGTGTCGGCCGAGAGCGCGTTGGGCTGGTGCGCCGTCACCACCACGTCGCGGGTCGCC
Organism: uncultured Archangium sp.; assembly: GCA_964449625.1. GTDB lineage: Bacteria > Myxococcota > Myxococcia > Myxococcales > Myxococcaceae > Archangium_A. Next base: position 5,202 of record CAYUZK010000217.1, on the reverse strand, counting down.
ACCACCAGGCCCGCAGCAGCCAGGGCGGCCTGCACCTCGCGCTCGGCGAAGGCCCGGGGCTGAGCCTGGCCCAGCAGCGCGCGCACCAGGGCCGACGCCGACGCCGCGTGCGCGAAGGACACCAGCACCTCGGCGGTGGGCGCGGCCTCGACGAGCGGCCGGAGGTCCGGCGCCGCGCCGCCCGCGAGGAAGCCGTCGAACACCACCACCACCTCTGGGGCGAAGGCCCGCACCTCGTCGAGCGACGCCGGGTCGGCCAGCACCACGCAGCCGTTGCCCTCGAGCGCCTCGCGCAGGGCCACGTCGGGCGACAGGAGCGCCACCTTGCGGCGCAGCCCGACTCGCCGCGCCACCACCACCCGGAGGTCCCCGGCGGTGGCGGGGGCGCTCACCGCGGCGCCTCCGCGCCGACCCGCGACCAGCGCAGCGGCGGCCGCAAGAGGCCCTTCACGTCGGCGGGCGCCTGTACGTGCAGGCCATGACGGGTCGGGTTCTTCACCACCTCGTCGCGGCCCGACACGGACACGAGCAGCTCGTACACGCCGCCCACCAGGCCCAGGCGCGCGAGGTCGAGGCGCACGGTGCCGCGGCCCTGCAGCTCGCCGCCGTCCCACGCGGTGCTGAAGACGAGGCGGCCGTCGGCGGAGTTGAGGTCGATGGTGAAGCGCGTGCGCGCCTGCTCGGTGAGCGCCCAGTCCACCTCCACCGCCACGGGCACGTCCGGCCCGAAGGCCTTCGGGGTGGCGCCGGCGCCGTCCACGACGCGCACCGCCGTCACCGTGGCCAGCGACGGCCGGTCTTCGGTGACGTGGCCGGTCGCGGGCAGGGCCAACCCCGGCGCGGAGAGCGCGGAGTGCCCCGTCTTCTGCGACTCGGCCTCGGCGGCCATCACCGCGCGCCGGTACTCGGCGACGGTCTCCTTCGGAGGCCCGTACGCGCGGATGCGGCCGCCGTCGATCCACGCCACCGCGTCGCAGTAGCTCTGCACGGTGCCGAGGTCGTGGCTCACCAGCACGATGGTCTTCCCGCCCCGGCGGAACTCGTTCATCTTGGCCTGCGACTTGCGGCCGAAGTGCTCGTCGCCCACCGAGAGGATCTCGTCGACGATGAGGAGCTCGGGGTCCACGTGCGTGGCGACGGCGAAGGCCAGCCGCATGAACATGCCGCTGGAGTAGGTGCGCACGGGCTCATCGATGAAGTCGCCCAGCTCGGCGAACTCGATGATCTCCGGAATGCGGTCCTTCAGCTCGGCCCGGCTCATGCCGAGGATGATGCCGTTGATGAGGATGTTCTCGCGGCCGCTGAAGTCGGGGTGGAAGCCCGCGCCCAGCTCCAGCAGCGCGCTGATGCGGCCGTTGACCTCCACCGTGCCCGAGGTCGCCGAGTAGATGCCGGTGATGAGCTTGAGCAGCGTGCTCTTGCCCGAGCCGTTGCGGCCGATGAGGCCCACCGTCTGCCCGCGCGCCACGCGGAGGTCCACGCCCTTGAGCGCCTCGATGTGCGTCGCCGGCTCGACGAGCGCGCGCTGGAACGTGAGCAGCCGGACGAGCTCGGACTTGAAGGTCGTGTACTCGCGCTTGCGCGAGGTCTTCTTGAACGACTTGGTGACGTTGGTGAGGACGATGGCGTCCGAGGCCGCGAGGCTCATGTCAGACCAGCTCCGCGAACTCTTCGCGCCGGCGCTCGAAGACGCGCGCCGAGATGAACATCAGCACCAGCGAGATGCCGGCCACCACCAGCAGCGGCTCCCAGGCCGGCACGCGCTGCTCGTAGAAGATGTCGCGCCAGGCCACCATCACCGAGGCCATGGGGTTCGCCGTCAAGATGAGCCGCTGCGACTCGGCCTGGGTCATGGTGCCCAGGGCCGGCACGCTCTTGATGTCCCACAGCACGGGCGAGAGGAAGAAGAGCATCTGCATCAGGTTGGCGATGATGTGCTGCAGGTCGCGGAAGGCCACGTTGAAGGCCGCGAAGAGATACGTCACCGCCAGCGTGAAGAAGGTCTGCACCAGCAGCACCGGCACCAGGAACACCACGTGCCACGTGGGGTAGATGTCGAAGAGCAGCCCCAGCAGGAACAGCAGCGGCACCGAGAGCAGGAAGTTGATGAGGTTGGTGAGCACCACCGTCGCCGGCAGCACCTGCGCGGGGAAGCGCACCTTGGTGAGCAGGTCTCGGCGGTCGCTGATCGACGTGGTGCCGCCGAGCACCGAGGTCGAGAAGAAGATCCACGGGAGCAGGCCGCAGAAGAGGTAGTACGGGAACTTCGGCACCGCGCTCTTCATCAGCACGCCGAAGACGAGCACGTAGACGAGCATGCTCAGCGTGGGGTTCAAGAAGGTCCACAGGAAGCCCAGCACCGAGGCGCGGTAGCGGGCCTTGAGCTCGCGCAGCGAGAGCGCCGTGAGCAGCGCGCGGTACTGGTAGAGCTCCAGGAGGTTACGGAACATGGCAGCGGCGCTGCTCTAGCACGCGCTCCCGCCGCGTCGAGGGCTCAGTACGGTCGCCGCGCAGGCGCGCTTGAGCGTTTCCCTCCGACCTGTGCGCCGGGCTCACCGTCGCAGCGGCCCACTTCAGGCCCCGTTTCGCGCTCCGTTCTTCGCCTTCGTCCCGTACACTCGCCCGATGTCGCCGCGCCCCTCTTCGCCTCGGCCCCCCGAAGCCAGCGACCTGTTCCCCCGCACCCGCTCCGATGAAGAGCTCCGCGCGTTGGTCTTTCAGATCGCCCGCCGCACCAGGGAGCCCTTCCGGCAGCTCGTCGCCAGGCTGATCGGTGACGAGCTGAGCGAGAAGGACGCGCGGGCCTGGTGGGCGCGCTTCGTGACGCACCGGCGCGAGCTGGCCGCGAGGCTGGGGCGCCCCGTGCACCTGCGGGTCGCGGCCCTCGACCTGCTCTCGATGAAGGGCCAGGTGCGCAGCCGCCCCCTGGTGCTCTCGGCGACAGCCTTCGAGCGCCTCTGGACGGCGGCGACCACGGACGGGTTGACCGGGCTGGCGAACGGCCACCACTTCAGGTCGGTGCTCGCGCACGAGCTCAAGCAGCGTCACCCCGAGCCCCTCACCGTCGCGTTCCTCGACCTCGACGGCTTCAAGGGCGTCAACGACCGCGAGGGCCACGCCGCGGGCGACCGGGCCCTGCGCGAGGTGGCCGCGGCGCTGCAGAAGGTGGCGCGACGCGGCGACGTGGTCGCCCGCCTGGGCGGCGACGAGTTCGCCATCCTCTTCGTCGGCGGCACGCTCGGCCACGCGCGCTCGCTCGCGGCGCGCACGCTCGAGCACCTGGGGCCGCCCCTCGAAGCGACGGGCATCGGCCTGTCCTTCGGCTTCGCCCAGGCGCAGGCAGCAGACACGCCCGAGACGCTGCTCGCGCGGGCCGACGCGTCGATGTACCGCACCAAGCGCGCCCGGAAGACCGTGGCCCGGCGCGTCGAGCCGCAGCGGCCGGTGGCGCTCTTCGCCACGGCGCAGCCCGAGAGCTACTTCGCGATGCACCAGCTCTTCTCGGCGCGGGGGCTGCTGCTCGCCCCGGCCCCCACCGCCGCAGCCCTCGAGGCCTTGCGGTCGCTGCTCGAGCCGCGGCTCGTGCTGGTCCACGTGCTCTTCCCGCCGCGGGGCGGGCTGGCCGCCCTGGAGTCGCTGGGCGCCTCGGTCAACTCGGCGCTCGTGGTGCCGCGCACCGGCTGGCGGGTGCGCGGGCGGCTGCGCTGCGCCACGGTGGCCCCCGACCGCGATGACGCCGTGCTGACGAGCCTGCTGGCCGGGCTCGCCCCACGGCCGCTCCGCGCGCTCCCGCCGCTCGCGTCGAAGGCGCAGGCGGGCGCGGTGATGAAGGTGGTGGCCGACCTCGCGCGCGGGGTCAAGGTGCCGCCCGCCCGGCTCGCGCAGCTCTCGTCGATCGCGGAGCTCGACCTCATCCAGCGCGCGCTGGGGTCCTGACGCGAGGCCGCGCTCGAGAGGAGCCAGGGCCCCGACTTCGTTTGACGTCGAACGATTCCTCGCGTACGGCGAACGGGCCAATTCGGGCAGTCGATCGGAGTACGAAGCATGATGAAGCACGTAGCGGGCACGGGGGCGGGGCTGTTGGTGCTGTTGGCGGTGGGGTGTGGTGGAGCGTCGGGTGGGGTTCCGCTCACCTGTGACGACGTCGACCGGACGCAGCGCGCAGACGCGCTGGTGGCCGGGGCTGGCCAGGTGACGCTCTCCGGCACCTACCGGGTCGAGGGCCGGGTCGTCTTCGACGACGATCAGCAGCTCGTGATCGAGCCGGGCACCGTGTTCCTCATGGGCGCGGACAGCAGCATCCTCATCGGCTGGCGCAGCGACCCCGCCAAGGTGACCGCCAACGGCACGGCGGCGCGGCCCATTCTCTTCTGCGGTACTGAGAAGCGGGCCGGCCACTGGCAGCACGTGCAGCTGCTCACCGGCACCAAGACCGACAGCGTGCTGCGGCACGTCCGCTTCGAGGACGGCGGCAAGGGCGGCGCAGCCTTCGAGCAGGTGGTGGACGTCAAGCTCATCTCGGTGGGGGTCTACAACTCCGCCGCGCACGGCCTGCGGCTGGCCGGGCTCGCCGTCGGCTCCGAGAACCTGACGGTGAAGGGCAGCGGGGCGCACGCGCTGGAGCTGCACGGCGAAGCGGCGGTCTCCAACCTCCCCGCTGGCGACTACACCGGCAACGGCGAAGACGTGGCGCTGGTGAGCGGCACCTCCGACACGAACATCGTCTTCCGTGACCGCGGCATTCCCTATCGGCAGACCGAGCAGCGAGTGGTGTACGGCAGCGCGGGCGGGCCGCTGACCAGCCTCACCCTCGAGGCGGGCGTCACGTACCAGTTCTGCCAGGACTGCTACCTGTACGTGGGCTGGCGCAGCGACCCGGGGGCCCTCTACGCGCGCGGCACCGCCGAGAAGCCGGTGCGCTTCACCTCGTGGCGGGCGGCGCCGCAGGCAGGTGACTGGGACGGGCTGAGCCTGCTGAGCGGCACGCGCTCGGACTCGCTGATCGAGCACACCGAGTTTTCCCACGGCGGGAAGGCGACGCAGGCCAACCTCATCGTCAACGGGGGGCTGGCCACCGTCCGCAACTCGCGCTTCCTCAACTCCGCCGGCCACGGCATCAAGGTGGTGGGCGCGGGCACGGGGCTGACGCTCGAAGACAACGTCTTCGAGGGCAACGCGGCCGGCGACGTCGAGCGGCCGTAG
>CAYUZK010000216.1:0-10535 GCA_964449625.1 uncultured Archangium sp. | reverse complement strand
CTCAAGTTCAACGAGCTGGTGAAGACGGGCAAGGTAAAGGCGCCCCTCGTCATCGGCCGTGATCACCTCGACTGCGGCTCGGTGGCCTCCCCCAACCGCGAGACCGAGGCGATGAAGGACGGCACCGACGCAGTGGCCGACTGGCCCATCTTGAACGCGATGATCAACGCGGTGAATGGCGCCTCGTGGGTGTCCTTCCACCACGGCGGCGGCGTGGGCATCGGCTACTCGCTCCACGCGGGCCAGGTGATCGTCGCCGACGGCACCGACGCCGCGGCCCGGCGCATCGAGCGAACCCTCCTCTCGGACCCCGGCATGGGCGTGCTCCGCCACGTCGACGCCGGCTACGACGAGGCCATCACCGCGGCGAAGGAGCGCGGGGTGAAGATCCCCGGCGTGACGGTCTGAGCCCCATGACGCCCTTCGATCTCCTCGTGCACAACGCCTCGGAGGTGCTGACCTGCGACGGCGAGGGCAGCGCCGAGGCGATGCTGGGCGGCGTGCCCCGCGGCGCCGTGGGCGTGCGCGACGGGCTCGTGGCGTGGATCGGCCCCGGCGCCCCGCCCACCCGCGGCGTCCTCGAGATCGACGCGGCTGGCGGCTTCGTCGGCCCCGGCTTCGTGGACTGCCACACCCACGTCGTCTTCGCGGGCGATCGCTCCGACGAGTTCGAGCAGCGGTGCCAGGGGCGCAGCTACCTCGAGATCGCCGCGGCCGGCGGCGGCATCGCCAGGACCGTCACTGCCACCCGAAACGCCACCGACGCTCAGCTCCTCGCGCTCGCCAGGGCGCGCCTCGAGCGGCTCCTGCGGCACGGCGTCACCACGGTGGAGATCAAGAGCGGCTACGCCCTCGACGTCGAAGGCGAGCTGCGGCTGTTGCGCGTCATCCGCCAGCTCGGGGAGGTCTCGCCGGTGACGGTGGTGGGCACGCTGCTCGCGCTCCACGCCGTGCCCCCGGAGTTCCGCGATCGCCGGGGCGCCTGGGTGGACCTCGTGGTGAAGGACCTGCTCCCCGCCGTCGCAAGCGAAGGGCTCGCGCGCTTCAACGACGTCTTCGTCGAGCAGTCGGCCTTCACCCACGAGGAGGCCCGCCGCTGCCTCGAGGCCGGCCAGCGCCTGGGCCTGGTGCCGCGGCTGCACGTCGATCAGCTCACCGCCAACGGCGGCGCCCAGCTCGCCGCCTCGCTCGGCGCGGCCACGGCCGACCACCTCGAGCAGATCACCTCCGAGGGCATCGCGGCCCTCGCCGCGGCGAAGACGGTGGCCGTGCTGGCCCCCACCTCGACGCTCTTCGCGAAGGCGCGGCCCTTCGCGCCTGGGCGGGCGCTGCGCGACGCCGGCGTGCCCGTCGCCCTCTGCACCAACTGCAACCCGGGCAGCTCGCACTCCGAGAACGTCTTCCTCGCGCTGGGCCTGGCCTGCGTGGAGAACGGCCTCACGCCAGCCGAGGCGTACCTGGGCTTCACGCGCTTCGGCGCCCAGGCCCTGCGCGAGCCCGAGCGCGGGCGGCTGCGCGTCGGCTGGCCGGCGGACCTCGTCGTGTACCGTGCCGAGAGCTACCGCGCCCTGCCCTACCACTTCGCGATGAACGACGTCGCCCATGTGGTCAGGTCGGGCGACGTCCTCTTCTGAGCAAGCGGCCCGGCGAGGCGCTACATTCGTGGCCTCGATGTGCCGGATCTTCGCCGTCAGGGCTGACAAGCCGATCTCCGTCGCGCCGGCCTTCGCGCGCCTGCGGGAGCTGGCCGCCGAGCACAAGGATGGCTGGGGCGTGGCGCGCTTCGACGGCCCCGCGCCGGTGATCGATCACGGCACGATCTCCGCCCAGCACTGCCCCGACTTCCTGCAGCGTGGCTCGGGCCCTACCCAGTCTCTGCTGGTGCACATCCGCCTCGCCTCCGTGGGAACGGTGAAGCGAGAGAACACCCACCCCTTCACGGCCGACGGGTGGGTCTTCATGCACAACGGCACGCTCAAGGACTTCCAGCGGGCGAAGCCGCGCCTCGAGGCCGAGCTCGACCCCGCGCTCCCGCCGCAGCTCACCGGCGACACCGACTCCGAGCGCTGCTTCGCCCTCTTTCGCACCTACGTCGGGGCCGAGCGCTCGCTCGACGCCATGGCCCGGGCGCTGGCGCGCGTCTTCCAGACCGCGGCGCGGGTGTGCGATGACGACGCGCCCGGCAAGCGCTCGGCGATGAACTTCCTCGTCAGCGATGGGCAGCGCGTCGTGGTGACCCGGCGCGATCGCACCCTCTTCGTGGGCGAGCGCGACGGCGCGATCTTCGTCGCCAGCGAGGCCCTGATGCCCGGCGTGTCGTGGCGCGAGGTGGAAGACGACAGCCTCGTCACCATCGACGAGCAGCTGGGCCTGCGCCTCTCCCGTGTCGCCGACTGGCTGTAGCGCAAGGCGCGCTGGACTCGCGCCGGGCGCTGCGGCATCACGGCCGCATGAAGCCGGCCGACCTCGCGGTGACCCACCACTTCGTGCAGCTCCCCGGGCTGCGCCTGCACTACGTCGAGCTGGGCGAAGGGCCCCTGGTGGTGTTGCTCCACGGCTTCCCCGAGACCTGGTGGTCCTGGCGCTACCAGCTCCAGGCCCTGGCCGACGCCGGCTTCCGCGTCGTCGCGCCGGATCTCCGCGGCTACGGCGAGACGGACAAGCGCGGCCCCTTCGATCTCGACACCCTCGTCGGCGACGTGTGCCGGCTCATCGAGGCCCTCGGCGAGCGGCAGGCCCGCATCGTCGGCCACGACTGGGGCGGCGGCGTGGCCTGGCACCTGGCCTCCCACCGGCCCGAGTTCTGCGAGCGGCTCGTGGTGCTCAACTGCCCCCACCCCGCGAAGATGCGCCAGGCGCTCCTCTCGCGGCCCTCGTGGGCGCAGCTCAAGAAGAGCTGGTACTTCTTCTTCTTCCAGCTTCCCGGGCTGCCTGAGTGGGTGCTGACGAAGGACGACGCGAGCGCGCTGGTGCGCATGCTCCAGTCCGCCTCCGTCGACCGCAGCCACTTCTCGCCCGAGGAGCTCAAGCCGCTGCGCGAGGCCATCCAGCGTCCGGGCGCGGCGAAGGCCATGGTGGGCTGGTACCGCGCCGCCGTGCGCGCGAACTTCGGCAGCCCCTTCGCGCCCCCGAGCTACCCGATCATCACCCGCCCCACGCTCCTCGTCTGGGGCATGCAGGACCCGGCCCTGGGCTACGCCGAGCTGGTGCCGGGCACCGAGGCGTGGGTGCCCTCGCTGACCCTGGAGCCCGTCCAGGGCTGCGGCCACTTCGTGCAGTCGGAGCGACCGGCCGACGTCAACCGGGCGCTGCTGCGCTTTCTGGCCAGCGCGCCCGCCACCGCGTGAGCAGCGCCTCGCTGCGCGGGCCCGTGGCGGCGAGCTCCAGCCGGCGTGTCTCGGGCGCGGTGACGACGAGCCGCAGCCGGAGCGCGTCGTCGGGCGCAGCGCCGGGCACCTGGTCCACCCACTCCACGAGGCAGGCGCCCTCGCCGTCCAGCAGCTCGAAGTAGCCGGTCGCGTAGAGTTCGTCGTCGCTGCGCAGGCGGTAGAGGTCGGCGTGGTGGAGCAGCAGCCGGCCCTGGTACGACTGCACGATGGCGTAGGTCGGGCTCGAGACGTCGTCGACGGGCACGCCGGCGCCCTGCGCCACGCCCCGCGAGAAGAGCGTCTTGCCCGCGCCGAGCTGCCCCGAGAGGCCGACGAAGTCGCCGGGCGCCAGGGCCAGGCCGAGGGCCTCGCCGAGCGCGAAGGTGTCCTCGGGGCTCCGCGCGTCGAGCGCCGTCAGAGGGCCCACGAAGTCCACACCTCGCACAGGCCGTCCAGGAGATCCGAGGCCACCAGCCCGAGGCGGCTCCGCCGCGCCGCCGCGAGATCGCCCGCCAGCCCGTGCACGTAGACGCCGGCGATGGCCGCATCCTCGGTGGACAGGCCCTGCGCCAGGAGCGCCCCGCACACGCCGGCCAGCACGTCGCCGGTGCCGCCGGTGGCCATGCCGGGGTTGCCGGTGGGGTTGATGAACACTGCCCCGTCGTCGCGGGCGATGAGCGTGCGCGCGCCCTTGAGCGCCAGCACCACCTGGTGATCCTTCGCGAAGGCGCGGGCGATGGCCACGCGGGACTGCTGGACCTCCTCGGTGGTGAGGCCCAGCAGCCGGGCCATCTCGCCGGGGTGCGGCGTGAGGAGCAGCTCGCCCTTCGCCGACCGGAGCGCCTCGAGGTGCCCGGCCAGCGCGTTGAGCGCGTCAGCGTCGAGCACGCAAGGCACCGTCAGCTCCTCGAGCAGCGTGCCGAGCAACAGCCCCGTCTCCTCACCGCGCGCGATGCCGGGCCCGATCACGACCGCGCTCTTCCCTTCGGCGGCGTCGAGCAGCGCGTTGAGATCGCGCGGGCCCAGGGGCCCCTCGTTGAGCAGCTCCACGCCCATCAGCTCCGGCGCGTGCTGCATGATCGGCACCAGCGACTCGGGCCGCGTGGCGATCGTCACCAGGCCCGCGCCCGCGCGCAGCGCCCCCTGCCCCGCCAGCGCCGCGGCGCCCGTCTTGCCCCAGCTCCCGGCCACCACCAGCACGTGGCCGAAGGTGCCCTTGTGCGAGTCGGCGCCGCGCACCGGCAGCCGGCCGCGCACGTCACGCTCTTCCAGCAGCGAGGTGGGCGCGCCGCTCAGGGCCCCCACCGCGGCCCGCGGGGGAATGCCGATGTCCACCACCTCCAGCCGGCCGCAGCGGCTCGCGCCGGGCTCGAGGGCCTGGCCCAGCTTGAGGAAGCCGAAGCTCACGGTGGCGTCGGCGGTCACGCACGGCGAGTGCGCGCGGCCGGTGTCGCTGTCGAGGCCTGAGGGCAGGTCCGCCGCGACGACGCGGGCGCCCGAGGCCCGCCACGCCGAGATCCGCCCGATGGCCTCCCCCAGGCGCCCCTCCGGCGCGCGGCTCAGGCCCGTGCCGAGGAGCGCGTCGACCACCACGTCGCCAGGGCCCACCACGAAGTCGTCGCCGACGGGCGCGGGCATCAAGCCGCTGGCCACCAGCGCCTGGAGGTTGCGCGACGCGTCGCCCTTGAGCGACTCGGCCGGCCCCATCAGCTCCACCAGCACCGTGCGCCCCTGGGCGGCGAGCTTTCGCGCGACGACCAGCCCGTCACCGCCGTTGTTGCCCAGGCCGCACAGCACCACCACGCGGCCTGAGGGCCCCAGCTCGCGCAAGACCGCGCGCGCGAGCGCCTCGCCGGCGTTCTCCATCAGCACCGAGCCGGGCATGCCGTGCTCGACCGAGGCGGCGTCCACCGCCCGCATCTCTGCCGCCGTCAACGCACGCTTCACGGGTTCCTCAGGATCTCCACCATCTCGCGCACCGCGCGCTCGAAGCCCACCATCACCGCGCGGGCGACGATGGCGTGGCCGATGTTGAGCTCGTCGATCTCAGGCAGGCGCGCGATGGGGCGCACGTTCTCGTAGTGCAGCCCGTGCCCGGCGGCGCAGCCCAGGCCCAGCTTGGTGGCCGTCTTCGCCGCGTCGACGATGCGGCCGAACTCCCGCTGCCGGTCCTTCTCGCTGCGCGCCTCGCAGTAGCGCCCGGTGTGCAGCTCCACGCGGTCGGCGCTCACCTTGTGCGACGCCTTCACCTGGTCGAGGTCCGGGTCGATGAAGAGCGCGACGAGGATGTCGCCGTCCTTCAGGTTCTTGACGATCTTCGACACCGCGTCCTTCTGCGCGTTGACGTCGAGGCCGCCCTCGGTGGTGACCTCCTCGCGGCGCTCGGGCACCAGCGTCACCATGTCGGGCTTGTGCTCGTAGGCCATCTTCACCATCTCGGCGGTGGCGGCCATCTCGAGGTTGAGCAGCGTCTGCACCGTCTGCCGGAGCACCTTGAGATCCCGCTCCTGAATGTGGCGGCGATCTTCGCGCAGGTGCACGGTGATCTGCGCGGCCCCGGAGAGCTCGGCGAGGGCCGCGGCCGTCACCGGGTCCGGGTAGGTGGTGCGGCGCGCCTGTCGAAGGGTCGCGACGTGATCGACGTTCACACCGAGGCGCTGGGGCATGCGCCCGTTTGTACACCTGAACTCCGGGGTCGTCGCTTTTCAGCGCAGCAGCGAGGCGGCCACGGCGTCGGGGTGCTCCTCGGGCACGCAGTGGCCGATGGCGGACAGCACGCTCAGCTCGGCGCCGATGGCCCGGGCGAGCTGCTCCCCCTGCACCACGGACACCAGGCGGTCCTGCTCACCCCACAGCACCTGCTTCTCGAAGGTGGCCTTCGCCACGGCCTCGAGCGGCGCGCGGAAGGTGCAGACGCTGCGTAGCGCCTCGAGCATGCCCTCGCTGAAGCCGGGCGCCCGCAGGGCCTCCTCGTAGAGCTCGAGGTGGTGCGCGGCGACCTGCGACGACTCACCCCAGATGAGCTGCAGGTAGCTCTTGAGCGCGGGCCGCCACACGGGCAGCCGCCCGGCCCAGCCCAGGGTGAGGTCGAGCATGGGGTTGCCCAGCAGCAGCCGCAGCTCCGGCGGCACGCCGAGGGCCGGGGTGCTGGCGACGGTGAGCCTCGAGATGCGGTCGCCCTGGGTCGCGGCCAGCTCCAGCGCCACGAGGCCCCCGAAGGAGTGCCCGAAGAGCTCGAAGCGGTCCACGCCCACGCGCGAGAGGTGAAGGGCCAACGCCTCGGCGATGCCAGCAGGCGTAGACGGCGCCCAGTGCCCGGAGCGCCCGGTGCGCGGGAGATCGACCGCCAGGAGCCGCCGGTGGCCGCGGCGCTCGAAGAGGAAGTCGAACACCCGGCTCGACGCGCCCAGGCCGTGGAGCAGCACCAGCGGCGCCCCGGCGCCCTCGTCGCGGACGTGAAGCGTCATCCCAGCGCGCGGCGCAGGGCCTCGCCGATGTCCTCGGCGTGCTGCTTGATCTGCCGGGCGTCGGCGCCCTCGACCAGCACGCGCACCTTCGCCTCGGTGCCGGAGTACCGCACCAGCACCCGGCCGTGCTTGCCCAGCTTCTTCTCGACCCCGGCGATCGCCTTCTGCACCGAGGGCAGGCTGTCGAGTGAGCGCTTCTCCTTCACCAGCACGTTGAGGAGCGTCTGGGGCACCGGGTCGAAGATGCCCGTCAGCTCGCTCATCGGCTTGCCCGAGCGACACATCACCGCGAGCACCTGCAGCGCGGCCAGCGTGCCGTCGCCGGTGGTGGCGTGGTCGAGGAAGACGAGGTGCCCCGACTGCTCGCCGCCGAAGCTGTAGCCGTGGCGGCGCATCTCCTCGACCACCGCGCGGTCGCCCACCTTCGTGCGCACCACCTTCACGCCCCAGCGGGCCACGGCGCGCTCGAGGCCGATGTTGCTCATCACCGTCGCCACCAGCGTCTTCTTCGCCAGCTCCTTGCGCGACACGAGCTCACCGGCGCAGATGGCCATGATGGCGTCGCCGTCCACCACGCGGCCGAGCTCGTCCACCACGATGAGGCGGTCGGCGTCGCCATCGAGCGCGATGCCCAGGTGCGCCTTGTGCTTGAGCACCGCCTTCTGCAGCGCCTCGGGGTGCAGCGCCCCGCACTTGTGGTTGATGTTCTTCCCGTCGGGCGTCACGCCCAGCTCCACCACCTGGGCCCCGAGCTCCTTGAGCACCGTGGGGGCGACCCGGTAGGCCGCGCCGTGGGCGCAGTCCACCACCAGGCGCAGGCCCTCGAGCGTCAGCTCCCGGGGAAAGCTGTTCTTCACCTGCGCGATGTAGCGCCCCTGGGCGTCGTCGAGGCGCACGGCGCCGCCCACCTTCGTGGCCGTCGGGCGCAGCGAGTCGAGCGACTTCTCGAAGATGAGCTGCTCGATGCGCGACTCCGTCTCGTCGGGCAGCTTGTACCCGTCGCGCCAGAAGAACTTGATGCCGTTGTCCTGGTACGGGTTGTGGCTGGCCGAGATGACGGCGCCCGCGTCGGCGCGCATGGAGCTCGTCAGGTGCGCGATGGCCGGCGTCGGCAGCGGCCCCACCAGCACCACGTCGACGCCCATGGACATGATGCCCGCCGAGAGCGCCTGCTCGATGATGTAGCCCGACAGCCGCGTGTCCTTGCCGACGATGACGCGGTGCCGGTGCGGCCCGTTGCGGATGAGGTAGGCCAGCGCGCGGCCGAGCTGCATGACGATCTCGGCCGTCATGGGGAACACGTTGGCGACGCCGCGAACGCCGTCGGTGCCGAAGAGCCTGGGGTGATCCGTTTGCGACATGCGCGGCTTCTACCCGAAGCGGGTACCACCGTCGTGGGCGCCACGCAGCGCGTCGCCGACCGCGAGCGCCTCTCTCGCGCCCGCGACGTCGTGCACGCGCACCACGTCGGCGCTCCCGGCGGCGGCCACGGCGGCCGCGACCGCCGCGCTGGCGCCGTCGCGCGCTGACGCCTCCCGACCACCGCTCGCCGCGCCGAGGAAGGCCTTGCGGCTCGCCCCCACCAGCACTGGCGTGCCCAGCAGCCGCAGGTCGCTCAGGCGCCGCAGGAGGAACCAGTTGTGCGCGGCCGTCTTGCCGAAGCCCAGGCCGGGGTCGACCCACAGGCGCGCCCGCGGCACGCCCGCGGCCTCGGCGCGCTGGAGGCTGGCCTCGAGCCCGTCGAGCAGCTCGCCGACGAGGTCTTCGTAGCTCGGCGCCGCCTGCATCGTCGCAGGCGTGCCCTGCATGTGCATCGCGCAGGCCGCGGCGCCGGTGGCCGCCAGCACCTCGAGCATCGCGGCGTCGCGCAGGCCGCTCACGTCGTTCACCAGATCCGCGCCGGCGGCGAGGGCCTCCCGGGCCACGGTCGCCTTGGTGGTGTCCACCGAGAGCGGCACCTCGGGGAGCCGGGCGCGCAGGGCGGCGATCACCGGCACCACGCGGCGGCGCTCGTCGTCTTCCGACACCGGCGCGGCGCCCGGCCTCGTCGACTCGCCGCCCACGTCGAGGAGATCGGCGCCCTGCTCTACCAGCGCCACGCCGTGGGCCACGGCCGCCTCCAGCGAGGGCAGCTTCCCCCCGTCGCTGAAGGAGTCGGGGGTGACGTTGACGATGCCCATCACGTGCGTGCGCGGGCCCCAGGTAAAGCTCCGGCCGCGCAGCACGGTCGGCTTCGGCACCACGCCCGCATCGAGGAGCCTCCGCAGCGCGAGGCCCAGCGGCGAGGCGCCAATGCGGGCCGCCCAGGCCTCGCAGGCGCCGACGCTGACGCGAATGAGGGCCGCGTCACCTGAGCCGCCCACCCACGCCGCGCCGACCAGCTCGGCCAACAGCTCGCGGCTGTCGTCGTCGAGGCCGGTGACGAGCGCGTGGTGCTCGTGGCCCTCGCGCAGGAGGTTGGCGCTCTCGGGCGGCAGGCGCAGCCGCGCCCACAGGGGGCTGTGCAGCTCAGCGGCAACCGAGAGCGCGCGGGCCCAGATCACGGCTCAGGCCGTCCCCGGCTCGATCTTCCCGGGCAGGCCCTCCAGCGCATCGAGGATGCGCTTGTCCTTCTTCTTCTCGTCCTTCGGCGGCGCGGAGGTCACGCGCGGGGGCGGCTTCTCGCGGGTGAGCTGGCCGCCGGCGATGAGCGTGTCGAGATCGGCGGCGTCGATGGTCTCGTACTCCATGAGCGCGTCGGCGATGCGCTTGAGCGTCTCGAGGTTCTCGTGCAGCAGCTTCTTGGCCCGCTCGTACGCGCCCATCACGATGCCGCGCACCTCGGCGTCGATCTGCCGCGAGGTCTCCTCGGAGAAGTCGGGCCGGCTGGCGAAGTCGCGGCCGAGGAAGACCTCGCCGTCGCGGGCGCCGAAGGCCAGGGGCCCCAGCTTCTCGCTCATGCCCCAGCGCATCACCATGGCGCGCGCCAGGCCCGTGACCTGCTCGATGTCGCTGGCCGCGCCCGAGCTGATCTCCCCGAAGACGAGCTCCTCGGCGATGCGCCCGCCCAGCGACATGCACAGCTGGTCCATCAGCTTCTTCTTGTAATAGCTGAGCTTGTCCTCGTTGGGGATGAAGCTCGTGACGCCGAGCGCCTGCCCGCGGGGGATGATGGTGACCTTGTGCACGGGGTCGCAGCCCGGGAGCAGCCGGCCCACCAGCGCGTGGCCACCCTCGTGCACCGCGGTCAGCCGCTTCTCGGCCTCGGTCATGATCATCGACCGGCGCTCGGGGCCCATGATCACCTTGTCGCGCGACTGATCGAAGTCGTGCTTGGTGACGCGCTCGCGGTTGTTGCGGGCGGCGAAGAGGGCCGCCTCGTTGACGAGGTTCTCGAGATCGGCGCCGGTCATGCCGGGGGTGCCGCGCGCGATGATGTCGAGGTCGACGTCGTCGTGCAGAGGCACGCGGCGCGTGTGCACCTTGAGGATGCCCATGCGGCCCTTGAGGTCGGGGCGCGGCACCACGATGCGGCGGTCGAAGCGGCCCGGGCGCAGGAGCGCGGGGTCGAGCACGTCGGGCCGGTTGGTGGCGGCGATGATGATCACGCCCTCGTTCGACTCGAAGCCGTCCATCTCCACCAGGAGCTGGTTGAGCGTCTGCTCGCGCTCATCGTGGCCGCCACCCAGACCTGCGCCGCGATGGCGGCCGACGGCGTCGA
>CAYUZK010000215.1:0-10560 GCA_964449625.1 uncultured Archangium sp. | reverse complement strand
CGGGGGTTGCGGACGGCGATACCCCACCACCAGCCGGTCGTATTTCATCGCGTGCCAAGGTAGCCGCGCCCCCTGACACGCCCGCCGCGTGGCTGGTGTCGCCGCGCTCCACCTCGCTCTCGCGAGCCGGGAATCGCGCCGTGCGCCCGCCGAGCGTGTCAGCCCCGCGTGCTTCACTGCGCGCGCATGAAAGGTCGACGGTGGGTGGCGAACCTCGCGGCGGGGCAGTTCGGGCTCATCACCCGGGCTCAGCTCCTCGCGGCGGGCCTGGGCTCGTCGACCTCGGCGCTGTCGGTGCAGCGGGGCGAGCTCGAGCGGCTGCACGGGGGCGTGTACCGGGTCGCGGGCGCGCCGCCGAGCTGGCGACAGCGCGCGATGGCCGCGCTCCTGTACTGCGGGCCCGACGCGGTGCTCTCGCACGCCACGGCCGCGCACCTCCACCGGCTCGACGGCTTCGAGCGGGCCCCCGCGGTGCTCGACGTGATGATCCCCCGCGCGCGGAAGCGCACCCTCGAGGGCGTGCGCGTGCACCGCTTCCGCGCCCAGGCGCGGCCCTCGTCGCGGAGCGGCCTGCCCGTCACGCAGCTCGCGCCGACGCTCATCGACCTGGCCGACGTGCTCGACCCGCTGGCGCTGGAGCTCGCTCTCGACGCCGCGGGCCGGCAGGTGAAGGACCTGGGCGCGTGGCTCGGGCGGCTGCTCGAGGGCCAGCGCTGCGTCGGGCGCATCGGGGTGAAGACGCTGCGGGCGCTGCTCGCCGAGCGGCTGGGGCAGGCCACGGAGTCGCCGGTCGAGGTCGAGGTCTGGCGCGCGCTCCGGCGCTCGCACCTGCCGGCGCCCGAGCGGCAGGTGACGCTCTCCGACGAGGCCGGCGCCATCATGCGCGTCGACTTCGCCTGGCCCGCGCGGCGCGTCGTGCTTCACGCAGACAGCGTGCGCTGGCACCAGGCCGCGGCGCGCATGACCCGCGACGCCGAGCAGCGGCGAAGGCTGGCGGTGCAGGGGTGGCGGCAGATGGCGGTGATGCGGCGCACGCTCAACGACGAGCGCTGGCTCGCCGACCTCGAGCGGTTGCTCGAACCGCAGCTCCCCCTCGGCGCGGGCCTCGCTTGCCTCGAGCAGGCCGCACGCCCCGTCGTCACGGCCGCGGCTGACCCGAACCTGCCCCGCGACCCCGCACCCCAAGCTCACCAGCTCACGAAACTTCGACCCGGTGCCTCGCAGCTCCAGCTGACCTTCAGCGCGCAGCCACCACCCCCCGCTTTCCCGCCCTGAGCGCCCGTCGCGAACGCCTCCTCCCGTCGTCGGAGCCGACGCCCCGCCCCGCCTCGGCTCGCGCCGGAGCGCGCAGCCCGTGCGCACCCGCGGCCCGAGGTCGAGGGGCCAGCACGTGACGCGCACGGCGCCCACCCCCAGCCCAACCACCTCCCCTCCAGGCGCAGCGCCCGGCCCGCCCCACGGCTCGGCCCGAGCGCGGCCCCGCCTGCCCCGCCTGCCCCGGCCCGTCGGACCCGGGAGCCCGCGCCCACCCGGGCCCGTGCTACGAGCCTGCGCGCCCATGCGTCTCCTCTTCCTCGGCGTGCACGGCCGCGACCGCTCGCCCTCGCAGCGCTACCGCTTCGAGGCCTTCGAGCCACACCTGCGCGCGTGCGGCGTCGAGGTCGACTACGCCGGGGCGCTCACGCCCGCCGAGGCCCGCGACTTCTACGGCCCGGTGTCGGCCGCGAAGAAGGGCCTCATCGCGCTGCGCGCGCTGCGCCGCCGCGTGCAGAGCCTCACGCGCGAGGCCGACGTCGTCTTCGTGCAGCGCGAGGCCTTCTTCCTCTTCAACGAGTGGGCCGAGTGGCTCGCGCACCTGCGCGCCCCCGTCGTCTTCGACTTCGACGACGCCATCTGGCTCCACGCCGTGTCCGAGGCGAACCGCCGCTTCGCCTTCCTCAAGAACACCCAGAAGGTGCCCCGCATCGTGCACCTCGCGCACACCGTGCTCGCCGGCAACGAGCACCTCGCCGCCTGGGCGCGGCAGCACTCGAACCACGTGCACGTCGTGCCCACCTGCGTCGACACCGCGCGCTTCGCCCCGCCGCCGTCGCGGCCCACCAGCGGCCCCGTCACCATCGGCTGGAGCGGCAGCCCGTCGACCTTCTCGCACCTCAAGCCCCTGCTCCCGGCCCTCGAGCGCGTGAAGGCGGCCCTGGGTGACCGCGTGCGCTTGCGCGTCATGGGCGACGCGGGCTTCTCGCACCCGGCCTTAGGCCTGCGCGGCGAGGCCTGGAGCCCCGAGGCCGAGCTCGCGCTGCTCTCCGAGATGCAGGTCGGCCTCATGCCGCTGCCCGACGACGACTGGAGCCGCGGCAAGTGCGGCCTCAAGGGCCTCGTGTCCATGAGCATGGGCTGCGCCACGGTGATGTCGCCGGTGGGCGTCAACCTGGAGATCGTCTCGCCCGGCGAGAACGGGCTCCTCGCGCGCACCGACGACGAGTGGGTCGAGGCCCTGTGCCGGCTCGTGGAGGACGCCCCGTACCGCGCCCGCCTCGGCGCCGCCGGCCGCGACACCGTGCGCGAGCGCTACTCGGTGGACCGCTGGAAGGCGCCGCTGGCCGAGCTGCTCCTGCGCGCCGGCGGCCGGGCTGCCTGACGCCGCGCAGGGCGGCGCGCTACAGTGAGAACGCCGTGCTCCCCCTCGACGTCACCCCCGCCCAGCAGCGACGCCACGACGAGCTGATCCGGCGCCTGTCGATGGAGGAGCGCGCGCGCCTCATCGACAACCTCTGGCGCACCGGCCGCCAGCTCGCCGAAGCGGGCGTGCGCGAGCGGTCCCCCGGCGCGAGCGAGGCCCTCGTGCGCTGGCGCCTGACCGAGCTGCTCTATGGAGCGCCCGTCGCGGAGCGGCTCCACGGCGCACGGCCGCCCGCATGATGACGCCGCTCGAGGTGGCCCTGGCCGTCGCGCGGGCGCTCGAGGCCACCGGCGTCGGGTACTTCCTCGGCGGCTCGATGGCCAGCTCGCTCTACGGCCAGCCCCGCCTCACCAACGACCTCGACTTCGTGGTGCTCCTGCGGCCGAACGAGGTCGAGCCCCTCAAGCGGGCCCTCGGCCCCGACTTCGACGTCGACGAGGTCGCCCTCGAAGACGCGGCGCGCCGCAAGGGCAGCTGGAACATCTTCCACGCCCCCACCGTGACGCGCGTCGATCTCTTCGTGGTCCGCGACGACGACTACGACGCCGAGGAGTTCCTCCGCCGCCGCCGCGTGACCGTCGCCCCCGGCCAGTCGCTGATGGTCAAGTCGGCCGAAGACACGGTGCTCCGAAAGCTCCTCTGGTTCCGCGCCGGTGGCGAGGCCAACTCGCAGCAACTGCGCGACGTCGTCGAGGTGCTCCGCGTGCAGGGCGAGCGGCTCGACGCCGCCTACCTCGCCGCCTGGGCGCGGAAGCTCGACCTCGAGGCGCTCCTCGCGCGCGCACGCGCCGTCGCTTCAGGCACCGGAGCGGAGTAAGCCTGCGCGCTCCATGCGCAAGCTCCCCTGGTCGGTGATGGTCGTGGTGGTCTCCTTCGCCTGCAGCGCCCCGGCGCCCACGCCGGTGTGCACGCCGGGCCGCTCCGAGGCCTGCGTCGGCCCCGGCGGCTGTCAGGGGGGCCAGCGCTGTCACGACGACGGCTCGGGCTACGGCGCCTGCGACTGCAGCACGGCCACCGGTGGCGGTGGCGGCACGGCGACTGGCGGCGGTGGTGGCACGGCGACTGGCGGCGGTGGTGGCACGGCGACTGGCGGTGGTGGTGGTGCTTAGGACGCCGGCACCGACGCCGGGACGGACGGCGGCGCCGACGCCGGCGTCTGCGACCCGCTCGGGGCCCCCGCCGCCAACGGCTGCGCCAGCACCCAGAAGTGCACCTGGGTGGTCGACGCCGAGACGCCCGCCCTCGTGGGCCGCACGGCCTGCGTGCCCAACGGCACCGTCACCGTGGGCGGAGCGTGCGCGCGCGGTGTCGCCGGCCCCACCACGGGCTTCGACGACTGCGTCGCGGGCGCGTACTGCATCAACGGCCGCTGCGAGCCGGTGTGCGCCGTCGCCGCCGCCACGCCCTGCGGCACCGCCGGCACCTGCACCCGGTACAGCGGCGTCTTCGGCAACGAGGACGTCGACCCGACCTAGGGCGCCTGCGCCCCGAAGTGCCTGCCCCTGGAGCAGGTGCTCTTCGACGGCGGCACCTGCGGCGCCGGCCGCGCCTGCTACGTGGCGAGCTCGAGCGCCGGCACCGACACGCTGTGCGGCAACGCCGGCACCGTCGCCGTCGGCCAGGGCCTCAGCGTCGCCTTCATCAACTCCTGCGTGCCGGGCGCCCAGCCGCGCAACGCCCCCGACGGCGGCCTGGAGTGCGGCGCCCTCTGCCGCCCCGCGCCCGTCACCTCCACCACCAACCAAGGCAGCGAAGGCGGCGTGGCGCCCTACACCTGCCAGGCCCGCGGCGCCCCCGCCCCGGCCGACCCCGGCGGCGAGTCGTGCCGCTACTGGTGGGCCCGCGAGAGCGCGGCGGAGCTGACCGCATGGAGCAACACCCTGGGCTGGTGCCTGGCCCACGCCGAGACGCTCTACGACTCCGACGGCGACACACTGCCCGACGCGCCCTTCCCCCGCTGCACCACGCTCACCACCGGCGACGTGCTGCCCCCCTTCGGCGCGCCCGCCGAGAACGACGCGGAGTACTTCTGGTGCGTCGACATCGCCAGCGTGCGCAGCACCCGGCCGGTGGGCCTGCGCCCGTCGCGCGCGGCAGAGCCCTCGCCGCGGCTCTTCGCCCCGCCCTGGTGACGGGGCCTCGCGCCTCGAGCCCCGGCAGGCAGTGCCGCGAGGGCGACCCGCCCCCTTGTCACCCTCGAGGCAACGTGACCAGATGAAGTGGTCATGAAGCCTCGCACCATCGCCGCCGCGAAGTTCAAGGCCGAGTGCCTGAGCCTGCTCGACGAGGTCGCCCAGACCCGCCGGGAGGTCGTCGTCACCAAGCGGGGCAGGCCCGTGGCGAAGGTCGTGCCCCTGGCGTTGGAGCGCGCGCGGCGGCCGCTGCGCCTCACGATCCACGGCGACATCGTCGGACCCACGGAGCCCGGTGCCACGTGGTGACCGTGCTCGATACCCACGTCTTCCTCTGGGCCGTCGCCGAGCCACGCCGCCTCTCACGCGCGGCGGACAAGGCCCTGCGTGCCAGTACGCGGAGGATGCTCGCCGACGTGTCGCTGCGAGAGGTGGCGCTGCTGGCCGAGCAGGGTCGCATCACGCTCCACCAGGACACCGCCGAGTGGCTGCAGCAGGCCCTCGAGCAGCTCGACGTGGAGGTCGTCCCGATTTCCCCGAGGATTGCCGCGCGCTCGACGCGGGTCGCGCAACACTTCCACGGGGACCCGGCCGATCAACTCATCGCCGCGACCGCCATCGAATTCGACGTGCCCCTCATCACCGCCGACGAGCAGCTCCGGGCGAGCCCCGCCGTTCGCACCATCTGGTGACTCGCGACGCCGCGGCCTCAGTCGTCGAAGAGCGCCGCGACGAACTCCTTCGGCTCGAAGGGCCGCAGGTCGGCCACCTTCTCGCCCACCCCGGCCCAGGCCACCGGCACCTTGAGCTCGTCGCAGATGCCGATGATGACGCCGCCCTTGGCGGTGCCGTCGAGCTTGGTGAGCGCGATGCCGGTGATGCCCACCGCCTCGTGAAACTGCCGCGCCTGCGCGATGGCGTTCTGGCCGTTGGTCGAGTCGAGCACCAGCAACACCTCGTGCGGCGCCCCGGGGAGCGCCTTGTCCACCACGCGCTTCACCTTCTTGAGCTCCTCCATGAGGTTCGCCTTGGTGTGGAGCCGCCCAGCCGTGTCGGCGATGACCAGGTCCACCTGCTGCTCCACGCCCTGCTTCACCGCGTCGAAGATGACGGAGGCCGGGTCGGCCTCGTCCTTGCCCTTGACCAGCTGCGCGCCCGCGCGCTCGGCCCACACGTCGAGCTGCTCCGTCGCCGCCGCGCGGAAGGTGTCGCCGGCCGCCAGCAGCACCCGCTTGCCCTGCGCGTGCGCCTTCGCCGCCAGCTTGCCGATGGTCGTCGTCTTGCCCGCGCCGTTGACGCCCACCACCATGATGACGTGCGGCGGCCCCCCGCCCGCCAGCGCGTGGTTCGCCTTGAGGTCGACGATGCGCTCCACCTGCGCGCGGATGACGCCCTTGAGCTCCGCGCTGCCCAGGGCCTTCGACTTCGCCTGCTCCCGCGCGTGCTCCACCAGGGCGGAGGCCGTCTTGACGCCGATGTCCGCCGTGAAGAGCACCTCCTCGAGCTCCGCCAGCACGCCCTCGTCGACGGCCCTGGGCGCCCCGCCGAAGAGGCCCGACAGGCGCGCCATGAAGCCCTCGCGCTTCGTCTTCGCCAGCCCGGCGGCGAGCGTCTGCCCGCCCTCCGCGTCCACCTTGCGCTGGGCCGCGGCCTTCGCCTCCGCCGCCAGCCGCGCCGCCTCCGCCGCGAGCCGCGCCTTCTCTTCGCCGGCCAGGCGCTGCGCCTCTTCGCGCTCGCGCTTCTTGCGCTCCTTCTCTTCGCCCTCCGCGGCCTTCTCGGCGCGGTAGGCCTCCTTCTTCGCGACCTCGGCGGCCTCGCGCAGCGCCGCCTGCTCCGCCTCGATGGCGGCCGTGTCGGCGCCGCCGGCCTTCTGCTGCTCGAGCTCGAAGACCTTCCGCTTCGCGTCGAGCGCCTGCTGCCGCAGCGCCTCGGCCTCGGCCTTCTTCTGCGCCTCGAGCGCCGAGGGCGGCAGCTCCACCTTCGGGAGCGCCGGCTCCAGCGTCGGCTGCGTGGCCGGCGGCAGCTGCCCGGGCGCCTGCGACTGCTCCGGCGGCGCCGCCTTGCGCCGGGCCCTGCGCAGCACGAGCACCAGCACCACCACCAGCGCCAGCACGCCCAGCGCGACGAGCCAGGGCACCGGGACCAGCGGCGGCGGGGGCAGCACGTCGGCCAGCACCAGCGGGAGCAGCGACGGCGTCATCACGGCTGCACGACCGGGAACTTGGCCAGGAACAGGCGGTCGCGCCCGTCGTTGGGCACCGCGTCCTTGTTGGTGATGGGCAGCCGCTGGTCGCTCCTGGGGTCCCAGAAGCCGAGCACCAGCGACAGCCCCCGCACCTGCATGCCGGGAGGGATGGGGATGTCGAACACGTCCTGCAGCACCTCGCCCGGCTGCCACTGGCTGGTGGGCTTGGCCCGCGGCGGGTGGTCGACGTTGAGGCGATCGACGCGGCCGTCCACGTCCTCCACGTGCACGAAGATGGAGTAGTCGCGGTCGACCTTGCTGAGCACCTTGAAGTTCAAGGTCGCGCGCACCGACTCGCCCACCACGCCGCGGCTGGGGTTGAGCACCACCGAGGTCAGCTCGATGGCCTCGCCGAAGATGGCCCCGCTCTTCACCTCCGCCGGCGGCGCGGGCGGCAGCTTCGGGCCCTGGCCCTGGGTGCCCTCCTTCGTGGGGGCCTCCACGATGCACGCCGAAGACGACAGGAGCACGAGGACGAGGAGCGAGGTGCGCATGACGGGCGGCCTCTAGCACCCGCACCGCGCCAAGTCAGGCGAAGCGCGGCGAGAGAAAAAAGTCGGAGCAGCCCTGTAAGCCGGGTTGTGTCCCCGGGGTTGCCCCCGGGCGGCGAACATTCGTCTAGGAGCGCCGTTACCGACGCCCTCGTATGTAGCGAGCAGACCCGGGAGCGTAGGGCGGGCCGCCCCTGCCTCTCATCGAGGCGCTCCCCTATTGGCTCTTGCTCCAGGTGGGGTTTGCCGTGCCGCCCCTGTCACCAGGAGCGCGGTGCGCTCTTACCGCACCGTTTCACCCTTACCCCCCTCGCGGAGGGCGGTTTGTTTTCTGTGGCACTTTCCTGCAGCTCACGCCGACTGGCCGTTAACCAGCACCCTGCCCTCTGGAGCCCGGACTTTCCTCCCGTCACCCCGTCCTGCGATGACCGGCGTTCACCCGGGCTGCTCCGACACGACGAGCGTTAGCACACGCGCGCCGCGCCGTGCACCTGACGTGTCACATGCGCTCTTCGATGGCCCGGTTCGTCATCTCGTCGGCGGCGCGGTTCATCTCGCGCGGCACGTGCACCAGCTTCACCCGCTCGAAGGCGTTCATCACCGAGAGGGCCTCGAGGTACAGCGGCCGCAGGCTGGGCGACTTGACCTGGTAGCGCCCCCCGAGCTGGCGGATCATCAGCTCCGAGTCGGCGAAGACCTCGACCTCGCGCACCGCGAGCTCCCGCGCCCGCTTGAGCCCGAGGATGAGGCCCTGGTACTCGGCGTAGTTGTTGGTCTGGTGCCCCAGGAACTTACCCAGCTTGTCCACCACCTGGCCGTTGGGCTCCACCAGCACCGCGCCCGCGCCGGCCGGCCCCGGGTTGCCCCGCGCGGCGCCGTCACAGTACACGCGCAGCCGCAGGTAGAGGGGCGCGACGGGCACCTCGGGCTCGGCGTCGCCCTCGAGCATCGCGGCGGCCTTCTCGAGGCCCCGCTTGAGCTTCACGCGGTCGAGCTGGGGGAAGGCGCTCAGCGTCGCCGCGAGCGGCTCTTCTCTGGCGATGAAGCGCAGCACCGCGGCCTGCAAGGCCTTGCCAGTCAGCGCCCTGGGGCCCTTGGTCGTCATGCGGCGGGCGGCAGACTACTTCGCCGCCGGGGCCTCGAGCACCTCGGCCGCGTAGATGATGCGCGTGCACGAGGGGCAGGTGTCGATGCCGCGCGTCGCCACGAGCTGGTTGAAGCGCTGCGCGGGAATGTTCATGCGGCAGCCGCCGCAGGTGCCCGGCGCCGCCACCGCCACCAGGGCCGGCATGCGCTTCTTGCGCACCACGTCGTACTGGCGCAGCAGCGTGGCCTCGACGCCCTTCGCCGTCTCGGCGCGCCGCCCGTCGACCGCCGCCACCTGGGCCTCGACCTCGGCCAGCTTGCCGCGGAGCGCCTCGATGCGGTCCACCAGGTCCTTCGTCTTCGTGGTGAACTCGGCCTCTTTCGCCTTCGCCAGCTCGCGCTGGAGCGTCGCCTGGCGGCCCAGCTCCTGGACCTCCTCGGTCATGGTGAGCTGGCCCTTCTTGGCGATGTCGATCTCCCGGGCCAGGGCCGAGTACTCGCGGGTGCTGCGCTGCTCGGTCAGGCGCGCCTCCCACTTGCGCACCTTGTCCTTGTCGTCGGTGATGGTGTGCTCGAGCGTCGTCTTCTGCCGCTCCAGCTCCTCGAGCTTGGTGCGCTCCGCGTCGACCGCCGACTTCGCCGCCTGGAGCTGCTTGTCGAGGTCCGCCATCTCGCGGGGGTAGGCCTCTGCGTTCTTCTTCAGCGCCGCGATGTCGAGGTCCACCTTCTGCAGCGCTACGAGGGCCAGCAATTTGTCCCGCAAGACTTCCTCCACCGTGAGAGACCCGAAAAATCCAATAGCTGAATCGTGCATGGCGATCCACGACTTACGCGGCGCGCGGGCAAGACGAAGCGCCGCGCAGGAGGCCTTGGGGCCTCGCCACGTGGCGCCGGGTGAGCCGTCGAAGCCGGGGAGAGCCTGGTCAGACCTCTTCCTCTTCTTCTTCCTCGACCTCGTCCACCTCGTCCGTCTCTTCCTTCTCGGCGGGCTCGATGGGCTCGATGATCTTCGGCGCCGCCGAGAGCCGACTGCGCCGCCCCTCGGGCTTGGCCTGGGCCTCGCGCTGATCGGCCCCACACTTCGGGCAGACCGGATCGGGCTTCTTGAGATCGTAGAACTTCGCAGTGCACTTGAAGCAGACGTGCTTGTTGCCGAGATCCTTGGCTGGCATGGGCGCCGGCATGTAGTGGCGCCGTGTTTCCAAGTCAACGCTTCACCGGGTAGGGTGTGCGAGTCTCTCTCCTTTGCCTCGGGGCCGGCAGTCGGTGAACGTCACCTGTGATCAGTGCGGCAAGCGGTATGTCCTCTCCGACGACAAGGTCGCCGGAAAGACGTCAGTCAAGATCCGCTGCAAGCAGTGCCAGCACCTCATCTCGGTGACCGTCGCCGCCGCGCCAGCGCCTTCGGCCGGCGCTGCCGCCGCGGCCCCGCGCAGCCCGTGGGAAGACGAGTCGACCCGGGCCATGCCCCCGCCCGACCCCACGGCCGCGTGGTTCGCCATGCTCGGCGGCAAGCAGGAGGGCCCCTTCGATCTCCTCGCGCTCCAGCGCAAGGTCGCCGACGGCGCGGTGACCCTGCGCACCTACCTGTGGAAGGCGGGCATGGGCGACTGGAAGCGCGCCGCCGACGTGGCCGAGGTGAGCCCCATCTTCGCCGGGGGCAAGGCGCCCGCGGCCCCTGCCCCGCGCCCGCCCTCGAAGGCCACCGCCGCCGTGCAGCGCGACGTGGCGCTCGCCAACGAGCAGCCCTCGCCCGGCGTGTCGCGCCCTCTGGCCCAGAGCGGCGCCGGCGCTGTGGTGGCCCGCGGGCACGCGCCGCTCAACGATCTCTTCAACGACCTGAGCCAGCCCGACCTCCCGCAGGTCGAAGCCCCCGCCGCCGAGGCCCGCGCGCCGCGCCGCCAGACGCCCGCGCCGCAGCATGAG
>CAYUZK010000214.1:0-10644 GCA_964449625.1 uncultured Archangium sp. | reverse complement strand
CACCAGCGCGTCGAGCTTTGGGCCCAGATCGCTGGCCGGCCGCTTCGACGCCGCCTCCTTGACCGCCGCGGCGACGGCGTCGAGCTTCGGGGCCAGAGCCTCGCCCTGGGGCCGGCGCGCCGCCTCGGTGATGACGCTCTTGAGGTGCCCCAGCTCCTCGCCGAGCGAGGCGATGCTGCCGGTGACGCGCACCACGGGGTCGTCCTCTGCCCCGCCCTGCACCTGCACGCGCTTGAAGCCGCGCTTGAGCTCGTCCCACCGGGTGCGCTGCTCCGGCGTCTGCCGCGCGCGGAGCTCGGCGAGCTTGAGCAGGTTCTGCTCGGCGGCCGAGGTGAGCGTCTGCGACTCGCTCGCGTAGTGCCCGTCGAGGAGCACCTCGAGCTCCTCGGTCGTCATGGCCGCGACGATCTTCTCGGCCAGCTTGCCCATGTTGCGGTAGCTGCCCTGCAGCTTGAAGGGCGGCTCGGTGCGGAAGCGGTCGTCTTGCGAGGCGGAGCGGATGTACTCCTGGTTCACCTTGAGCAGCGTCTGCTGCACGAAGGCGAAGCGCTTGATCACCTCGACGATCTCCGTGAGCTCCGCGGCGCTGTAGCCGTGCTCGAGTTCGTTGACCGACACCTCGCCCCCCTGCGCCATGGCGAGGATGCGGTGCAGATCGCCCGTGCTGCGCGTCATGAGCGGCGCCGTCACCGAGTTCGAGGTGAGCGCGTTCTCGAGGTAGCTCAGGGCGAACAAGTCCTGCTTGCCGCCGAGGATGTCGCCCAGGTTGTAGGTGTCGGCGCGGTTGGCGAGCATGTCGGGGATGCGGAAGCGCTCGCCCGTCTCGGTGTAGGGGTTGCCGGCCATCACCACGCAGAACTTCTTGCCGCGCAGATCGTACGTGCGGCTCCGGCCCCGCCAGACGCCCTCGACCTTGCGCGTGGCGTCGCACAGCGAGATGAACTTCTGCAGCAGCTCCGGGTTCGTGTGCTGGATGTCGTCCAGGTACAGCATCACGTTGTTGCCCAGCTCGAAGCCGAAGTTGATGCGCTCCACCTCCTGTCGCGCGGTGGCGTTGGGCGCCTCGGCGGGGTCCACGCTCTGCACGTCGTGGCCCAGCGACGGGCCGTTCACCTTGACGAAGGTGAGGCCCAGGCGGCTCGCCACGTACTCCATGAGCGTCGTCTTGCCGTAGCCCGGCGGCGAGACGAGGAGCAACAGGCCCATGCGATCGGTGCGCTTGTTCTCGCCGGCCACGCCGAGCTGCTTGGCGAGGTTGGCGCCGATGAGCGGCAGGTACACCTCGTCGATGAGGCGGTTGCGCACGAAGCTCGAGAGCACCTTGGGCTTGAGCTCGTCGAGCCGCAGCTGGCCCCGCGCCTCGTCGAGGAGCTCGCGCACCTTCGCGCGGTACTTGTGCCAGGCCGGCGTGCGCTCCTCGCGGAACCAGGCCAGCCGCCGCTCGAACTCGTCGAGGCGCAGCGAGAGCGCCTGGCTCACCACCCGCGGGTGCTGGCCGAGCAGGCCCTTCACCTCGCACGAGAGGAGCGCGGAGGACACCTCGCGCGAGAGGGCGTGCTCGTCGACCGCGATGAGGGCCGCGGCCTCGTCCACCACCAGGGCCCAGGGCGCGGAGTGATCCGCCGAGGCCCGGGCGTGCGCCAGGAGCCACTCGCGCGCGAGACGGTAGCGTCCGCCGACGTCGCCCGCGAGCACGCGCAGGTCGTCTTCGAAGACGAGCTTCTGCCCGGCCAGATCGAGGGCGGCGAAGAGATCGTCGCGCAGGGCCAGTGCGTCGTGGCTCACCACGAAGCGCAGCGGCTCCTGGGCGAGTTCCTCGGCGAGGTAGCGGGCGGCCAGCCGGCCGTCGGCCTCGGACACCGGGAGCCGCGCCCCCTCGCAGAAGGCCTTGAGGCCCGGCAACAGCTCGTCGGCCACGGCCTCGAGGCCCTGGGCGCTGGGGTAGCGCTGCCGGAGCCGGCCCAGGCTCATGGCCCGGCGGTGGAAGGCGAGCTGCTGCTGCTCGTCGCGCCAGCCGGCCCAGTACAGCGTGGCCAGGGCCCGCGGCGTACCGGGGAAGCGGAGGAGATCGGCCCCCTCGTGCACCGCGAGGAGCGCCTCGAGGATGGCCGCCGCGTCGGCGTCGTGCACCCCGCGCTCGTAGCCATCGTCGAGGCGCCGCTGCGCCCACTCGCGCGTGAGGCCGAGCAGCCCCGGGCCCCGCAGCGCCTCGTGCAGCGCGTGGAACGAGAGGCCCCGCTCGCCCCGCTCTGCCGCGTGGAGGATGGCGTGCGCGAGGAACTCGCCGCGGTACACCTCCGGCGACTCCGAGGGGAGCGTCTGGTCCCAATAGGGCCGCGCGGCGTCGATGTCGGGGTCGGCGAGGCGCTGCAGGTAGTCGGAGCCGGTGAGCTGCAAGTACAGCCCGTCGTCGCGGGGGATGACGGTCGCCTCGAGAGGCTGCGTGTTGACGTTGAAGCGGTAGGGCCCCAGCTTCACCACCGCCGTGCCGCCCTCGAAGAGGTCCTTCTTGTCGCGGAGCTGGCGGAGCGCGTCTTGTTTGGCCGTCTTGAGGCGCGCCTCGAGCTCGTCGGCCTTCACCGAGTCCTTGAGCTCGAGGAGCTGCGCCGTCAGCGAGCGCAGCTTCTGGATCATCGGGTCGGCGGCGAAGTACGCGTTGAGCTCGTCGTCGGTGGCGAAGCCCGCGGCGCGCCGGGCCACGGACTGCAAGATGCGGGCGGCCGCGTCGAAGAGGTTCTGCCCGCGGCGGTTGCGCTCGTCGACCAGCACCTGCTTGCGCTTGCCGAAGGCCTCGAGGAGCTCCTCCCGCCGCGTGGTGAGCTCGGCGGCGAACTCGTCGAAGTCCGCGAAGCGGCTCTCGAGCTCCTCGAGCTGCAGGGTCAGCTTCGCGAGCTGCTCGTCACACTTCTCGGGCGTGTCCGCGAGCGAGAGCGCCGAGTCGATGCTCTGGGCGAAGAGCTTGAACTGGCTGCCGAACTCCGAGCGCTTCTCACCGCCCAGCAGCTCCTTGCGCCGCGCCTGCACCGTGGCGCGCACGCGGTTGAGCTTGCCGAAGACCTCCGAGAGATCCTCGAGGATCTTCGCCTTCTGCGTGGGGTCGCCGGCGTCGAGGCCGCCCACCACCTCGCCCAGCAGCGACAGGCCGGTGCCCAGGCGCTCGACCTCCTCCACCAGGGGCTGCAGCTCGGTGGTCTTCGTCACCTGCTCACAGCGCGCCGACACCTGCTCCACGCCCACGTGCAGGGGCGCGAAGGCCTGCGGCGTGAGGAGGAACTCCACGCAGCGGCGGCTGGTGGCGTCGAAGGCCTCCTGGACCTGCGCCGCCATGGCCTCGAGGCGCGCCGTATCCACGTAGCGCACCTCCTTGACGGTGATGAGGTGCCCCAGCTGCTGGCGCAGGTCGGCCAGCACGCCCATGAAGGCGTCGGTGGTCGAGAGCTCGTCGGTGGTGACGCGGGTGAGCAGCGCCTCCTGGGCGGCGACGGCCTCCTCGAGGGCCTGGGCGGCCCGGCGCTGCATCGCCAGCACCTTCTCGAACTCGTCGATGATGAGCTCGGCGTTCTTCTTCAGCTCCACCACCGTGGGCAACAGCCCCACCTCGGCGTGGCCCAGCCAGTGGAACTGGTCCAGCGTGCGCTGGCAGGCGCTGCTCAGGGCCTCGTAGCCTCGGCGGGTCGGCTGCTCGGCCTCGGCCAGGCGCTTGAGCGTCAGCACCTCCGACACGCCGCGCACCAGCTCGGCGTTGCCCAGACGGCCCAGGGCCGACTGCGGCGTGGGCGCGGCGGCGGCGAACTCGGCCGAGACGAAGGGCGTCTGCCACACCTGCACCGGGTGCACCTTCGTCGGCTCGGCGGAGGCCGCGCGGAACACCACCATGCGCCCGTCGGGGAAGATGGAGTACCCCTGGCAGGCGATGGGCGTCGCCACCTCCTTGCGCACGAGGTTGTAGGGGAAGAGCACGTACTTGCCCGTCTCCTTCTCGAAGAAGACGTAGAGCACGTCTTCGCCGTTGGGGCTCTGCACCTTGCGCTCGAAGCGCAGGCCGCCCACGGCCCCATCGAAGAGCTTCGCCTCGCCCGTCTGCAGCACGTAGCCGCCGGGGAAGATGACGCCCTGGTCCTCGGGCAGCGAGACGCACGAGAGGCCGATGGCGTCGGCGCGCACCACCTGGCGGGTGCGCGTGTTGAAGACGAGGTAGCGGAACTGGGTCTCGCGGAAGGGCAGCACCTTGAGGAGGATGAGCGCGCCCACCCTGGCGTAGTGGAACTCCGCGTCGTCGAGGGCCTGGTTCTTCTCGTCGACGGGCTCGCTGTAGAGCCCCTGCCCCGACTCGGTGTTGTTCTCGACCTTGACGGTGAGGTCGCCGCCCACGGTCTCGACGAAGACCTCGTCGAGCACGTTGACGTGCGGGTGCCGGCCGGTGACGTAGTGCTCACGGCCCAGACGCGCCCACTCGAAGTCGCGCGTGGGCGGGCTGACGACGTCGCCGTCGCCGCGGTTGTCGAGGTAGGCCAGGCGCCCGCGCGCGTCGACCGAGAAGCGCAGCACCTTCACGTCGCGCAGCGTCTGGCCGATCTGAAAGGTGGCCAGCAGCCGCGCCGCGTTCTTCTCGAGGTGGTTGAGGCGCGCGTCCTTGTAGAAGCGGAAGAGCTCCTCGAAGTCCTTCACGAACTTCGCCTCGGTGAGGAAGCCGCCCTCCTCCGCCTGCGGCACCTCCCCGAAGTCGAAGGTGCCGTCGTCGTTGCGCGCGCAGCGGTGCAGCGAGAACACGTCCTTGACGGCGCGCTCCTGCTTGAGGCCCATGAAGACGTTGAAGCCCAGCAGGAGGTGATCGCCCACCGGCACCACGTCGCGCGGCACGCAGTGGTGCTCGGTGCGCACGCGCTCGGTGGCGAGCACGGTGAGCTCCTGCCCGCCGAACTCGGCCTTGCGCTTGCTGTTGAGGGCCTCGGCACGCTCACCCAGGGTCTTCGCGGTCGCCAGGAGGCGCCCGTGGATGACCTCGTAGCTGCCGCCGGCGAGCGACGGGCTGTCCTGGCTCATGCGCGCCCCTCGCTCAGCTCTGCTTGCTGCCGTCGTCCTTCACCAGGCGCGAGAGCAGCGCCGCCGTGGCGAGGTTCTGGGCGTCCTGGGTGAGGCCGGGCTTGCTCAAGACGTCCTTGAGATCCTCCGGCAGGCTGCGGCCGCCCTCGAGGTAGGGCTTGAGCAGCAGGCGCATGGTCTCGGTGCTGGTGGCCGCGCCCTCGACGCTGTGGCCCAGCGACACCGCCTTGACGAACTGGTCGAAGAACTGCCCGTCGCCGCCGACGATGTTGATCTTCGCGTTGGTCATCGCCGTGGCCAGCACCTGCGCCTGGCTGGCGGCGATGTCCTTGCGCACGTGGAGCGTCTCGAGTTCGACCTGCTTCTCCTTCTCGAGCCGCAGGCGGAACTCCTCGTGGTCCTTGGTGGCGCCCTGGAGCTGGGCCATCGACTTGGCCTTCTCGGAGAGGCCCTTCGCCTCGGCGAGCAGCTTCTCTTGCACGCCCACGGCCTCGGCCATCACCCTGGCGCGCGACGACTCGGCCTCGGCGAGGCCGGTCTTCATCGTCACCTCGGCGTGCGCGAGGCCCTTCTGCTGCTCGCCCTCGGCCTCGGCGAAGAGCTTGAGCTTGAGCACGTTGGCCTCGGCGGTGCCCTGCTTCTCGGAGGCCACGGCGTCGGCTTCCTTCACGCGCGCCTGGGCCAGGCCCGCCTTCTCCTGGGCGAGGGCCTGGGCCTCGAGCACGCGGGCCTTCGCCAGCCCGTCGGCGGCGGTCTCGGCCTGGGTGCCCTCGGCGAGGCGGATCTTCGCGCGGGCCTCCTTGTCGGCGGCCTCGAGGTCGGCGTCAGCCACGATGAGGCGCTGCTTCGCCTCGTGCCGCGAGACCTCCTCGGCGGCCTCGGCGGCCTTCACCTTCTCGACCACCGCCTCCTGCGCGCGCCCCTCGGCGGTGATGATCGCCGCGTCCTTCTTGCGCTGGGCCTCGGCCACCAGGCGCAGGGCCTTGATGTTCTCTTCCTCGGCGGCGACCTTCTTCTCGACGGAGATGCGCGTGGACACCAGGTCGGCGATGGCCTTGCGCTCCGCCTCGAGGGCCTTCTCCTTGGTGATGCGCTGGATCTCGACCTCGCGCTCGCGGGAGATGGCCTCGAGCGCGCGGTCCTTCGCGACGCGCTCGGTCTCGATGCCCACCACGCGCTCGCGGTTCTTCTGCGCGACCTCGATCTGCCGCTCCTTGTTCTGCTCGTTGATCTGCAGCTCCTCCTCGGCGCGCACGCGGGCGAGCTCGGCCTTGAGGTGCTCTTCCTGCTTGATGCGGTCGGTCTCGGCCTGCTCCTTGGCCTGAATGGTCTCGATCTCACGCTTCTGCTTGGCCGCGGCCTCGGCGCGCTGCCGCTCGAGCGCGAAGACGGCCTCGTCGGCCTCGACGTTCTGCTTGGTGATCTTCTTGCGCTCGTCCTGCCGGAAGTCGTTGGTGAGCACGTTCTGAATCGTGGTCAGCTCGGTGATCTTCCGAATGCCCTGCGCGTCGAGGATGTTCTCGGCGTCGAGCATCTCGATGGGCGTCTGCTCGAGGAAGTCGATGGCCGCGTCCTCGAGGTTGTAGCCGTTCAGGTCCTTGCCGATGACGCCGACGATCTGGTCCTTGAAGACCTCGCGCTCCTTGTAGAGGTCCTCGAAGTTGAGCCGCTTGCCCACGGTCTTGAGGCCCTCGGAGAACTTGGCCTCGAAGAGTTCCTGGAGCGTGCGCAGGTCGGACGCGCGCTGGCAGCCGACCGACTGGGCCACCTTGAGCACGTCTTCGACGGTCTTGTTCACGCGCACGAAGAAGCTCACCTTGATGTCCGCGCGGATGTTGTCGGCGCAGATGAGGCCCTGCTTGCCGCGGCGGTCGATCTCGATGGTCTTGAGCGAGATGTCCATCACCTCGGCCCGGTGGATGATGGGCAGCACCACGGCGCCGGTGAAGGACACCTTGGGCTCGTTCTTCATGGTGTTGACGATGAGCACCTGGCCCTGCTGCACCTGCCGGTAGAAGCGCGCGAGCGCCATGCCGAAGCCGAACAGCAGGAACAGGCCAAGGCCGATGCTGACGATGATGGTCGTGAGTTCAGGAGACATCCGTGTGTGACCTCCCCCATGCGTGGGTGACAGCGAGTGTGGCGAAAACCTCAGGTCCGACGATCAGCGCCGCCGAACCCGACCAGAGATGACCTGCGCTGCCCGGGTCGGGTCGTTCAGCGCTTCGATTTCCTGCGGCAGGAGCCAGTCCACCGGCTCCACCTCGTAGACCTCCTTGAGGGGGTCGAAGTCGACCAGCAGGGCCCGGTCGCCCTTCTTGAGCGTGTTGGCCTTGCCGCAGACGACGTGCACGTTGAGGCCCGCGCCGCCGTCGTCGATGTGCGCGGTGCCGAAGCTGCCGTCGACCTTGCCGCTGGTGATGGTGCACAGCTGCCCCAGCGCGTCACGGCGGCGGGCCGGCTTCGATTGCCCCAGGGCCCTGCCGAAGGGCCGCAGCACCACGGCCGCCGAGAGCAGCCCCGCCACGCCCGCCAGCAGCAGCACCGCCGCCCGGGTGACGAGGTTGCCGGGCGCGAGCCACAGGGTGAGCAGGGTCGAGTACGTCCACGCCGCCAGCACCGCGGCGCTCATGGTCATCGTCACCGGCACCCGCCCCACGCCGAGGATGGCGAGCAGCCCGCTGCCCTCGTAGACGTCGCGCACCGAGGCCTTGGCGCTGCCCACCGCGTCGCCGGCCGAGTCCGTCGCGCTGCTGACGACCTCGGCCGCGCCCTCGCCGATGGCCTTCACCGCGCCGGCGGCCGCCGCCGAGGCCCCCTTGAGCGCCCCCGCCACCGCCTCCGCCCCACCCTTCACCGCGCCCTCCGTCGCCTCGCCCACCGCCTTGATGCCCCCGGCCGCGGC
Organism: uncultured Archangium sp.; assembly: GCA_964449625.1. GTDB lineage: Bacteria > Myxococcota > Myxococcia > Myxococcales > Myxococcaceae > Archangium_A. The sequence goes on along the minus strand of CAYUZK010000214.1, from coordinate 2,696 downwards.
GTCGGCGGCCCCGTCGGCCGCCTCGAAGGCCGCGCCCGTGACGAGCGCGAAGGCCCAGTAGCCGACGACGATGCCCAGCAGCACCGTCAAGGGCAGCGTGGGGAAGCTCACGATGGCGTGAAGGAAGTGCTCCATGCGCGAAGGGCGCGAATCGAGCACGCGGCCCGGCCCGCTTTCAACGCAAACCGGAGGGGCACAACCGAAAGATTTTTCCGGTTTCCCTCGACGGGCGCCGCCGGCCTTCACACCGGAGCGCAGTGAGAAACGGGGGGCCCCCGCCGCCGCCGCCCACGTCGACGCGCCCCCCTTCGCGTCGACTCGCCCACCCAGCGCTGGCCCCCCAACGCCTCACCAACCCCGCCACCCAGCGCACCGACCAGTAAGCCCGCCGCTCTCACCGCGACACCGCCTCGTCGAAGACCCCACCACGGGCCCCAACGACAAGGAGTGACTTAGGTGGAACGGAAGGGTCGCTGTAATCCCCAAAAAGGGGACTGCTTCAGCGGGTCGGCAAACCGGGCCGCAGCTCCTGGGGGTGGGTGCGGAAGAACTCGAGGGCCAGGCGGCGCCGCTCCGGCCCCCGGCTCAGGTTCGACGCCTCGCCCGACGGGAGCACCCCCGCGCCTTCGAGGGCCTCGTAGACCCGCATCCACAGGGTGCGCACGTAGTCGCGGGAGCAGCCGAGCTGCCCGGCGATGCCCTCGTCGGTGAGCTGCCGCAGCGCGAGCGTCACCATGCGCTGACAGGCGCCAGTCAGGCAGAGGCGGGCCGCCGGCGCGAGGAAGAGGAACGACGTGGTGCTGCCGGGGGCGTGGAGCGCCTCGTCGCGGTTGAGCCCCATCATGGTGCGGCCGTTGCGCCGGGGCAGCACCGGCCACAGGCCCGCCTGGGCCAGCACCACCACCCAGTCGTCGTAGGCCTCGTCGTAGAGGGCCTCGAGCCCGTAGCCCTCGTGGAGCTCCCGGAAGCCGAGCTGCGCGTGCATGAGGAGCTCGATGAAGCCGGGGTCGCCGCGGTGGAGCGCCGACCAGAAGTGCAGCATCGCCAGCGTCAGCGTCTGCTCCCGGTGGCCCTCGCAGAGGGCGTCGTAGGTGAGCAGGGGGCTGGGCGCGCCGTCGGGCCGGGCGTAGAGCCGGGCCGCGAAGACCTCGTCGCTGGGCCGAAGCGCCTCCTCCACGCCCGCGGGCGAGAGCCAGGCCGTGACGCCCAGGCCCACCACGCGCGGCGTGCCGCGATCGGTCACCTCGATGACGCCCACGTTGAGGGTGTGCTCGCGCTGCCAGCGGCGCCACAGCTCGGCGACGCGGGCCGGAGGCTGGCCGAGCTCGTCGGGCGGCACGAGGGCCACGCAGCGGCTCAGCTCCGCCCTCGTGGCTGCGCGGGCGCGGAAGACGGGCAGCGGGTTCACCAGCGCCGGGGCCGCCGCGGCGCGCCGGCGCACCTTCGGCGTCTTCTTCGTCATCGCGCCTTGAGCCCCAGCACCTCGCGGGCCTCCGCGGGGCTGGCCACGCCCCGGCCGGCCTCCACTGCCACCTTCGCCATCGCCTCGATGAGCGGCCCGTTGCTCGAGGCCTTCGCGCCGTCAGGCAGGTAGAACGTGTCCTCGAGGCCCGTGCGCAGATCGCCGCCGAGCTCCGCGCAGCGCCGGTGGAGCGCCCACACCTCCTGGCGGCCGATGCCGATGACCTGGAAGTGGGTGCCCGGCAGCATCTCCTCGAGGAGCAGCGGCAGCCACGACGGCTTGTTGGGCATGCCCGACTCCACGCCCATCACCAGCGACACGTGCGGCGGGTTGGGCACCATGCCCTTGCGCGCGAAGAGCATCACGCTGCGCAAGATGCCGGTGTCGAAGCACTCGCACTCCGGCACGATGCCGTGGGCCTTCATCACCTTCTCGAAGGCCTCGATCTTCTCCACCGGGTTGTCGAAGAGCATCGGCGGCCACGCCCAGTCGTTGTTCGAGCGCAGCTTGAGATAATTGAGCGAGCCCGCGTTGAGCGCCGCCATCTCAGGCTTCACCGCCTCGAGGCAGGCCAGCGGCCCGCTCAGGTCGGGCCCCACCACGCCGGTCGAGAGGTTCAAGATGAGGTCCGGCACCTCGGCGCGAATGGCGTCGCACACCGCCGTCGCCACGGCCGGGTCCCACGAGGGCAGGCGCCCCGCTCCGGGCTCCTGGTTGCGGAAGTGCACGTGCACGATGGAGGCGCCCGCGTCGCGAGCCCGCCGCGCCTCCCGCGCCATCTGCTCCGGCGTCACCGGCACGGCGTGCTGCTCGGGGTCCGTCAGCACGCCCGTCAGCGCGCAGGTGATGACCGCTTTCCTGGAGCTCATGGGGCGCCATTGATCGCGATATTGACTCTCAAGTCAACGCGCGCGCGCGCTATCAGCCTGGGCCATGGACCTGTTCGAGAAGGCAGCGGAGGCCGACGCGGGGGCGCGCGCGCCGCTGGCCGAGCGGCTGCGGCCGCGGACCCTCGAGGAGTACGTGGGGCAGGTGCACCTCACCGGGCCGGGGCGGCTCCTGCGCAAGGCCATCGAGCTCGACCAGGTGCCGTCGATGATCTTCTGGGGCCCGCCGGGCACGGGCAAGACGACGCTGGCGCGCATCATCGCCAACGCCACCGGGGCGCACTTCGAGGCGGTCTCGGCGGGGCTCTCGGGCGTCAAGGACCTGCGCGAGGCCGTGGCCGCGGCCG
>CAYUZK010000213.1:8911-10687 GCA_964449625.1 uncultured Archangium sp. | reverse complement strand
CGGAGGCCGCCGGGAAGTCGGCCTGGTCGCTGGCGTGCGCGGGGTAGAGCTTCTGCTGCAACAGCCACATCGCCGCCGCCGCCACCGCCTCCATCGAGGCGCCCGCGGCGGCCTGCTCGGCGAGCGCGAGGAAGGCGGCCACCTCGGGCTTGTCCACGGCCTCCTGCACCTTCGCGGCGACGGTCTCGGCGCGGCGCCCGTCGAGCTGCGTGCGCGTGGGCACCGGCACGAGCTGCACCTTCTTCTTGATGAGCCGCTCGACGTTCTGCAGCAGCCGCGTCTCGCGGGGGTCGAGGAACGAGAGGGCCACGCCTTCTTTGCCCGCGCGGCCCGTGCGGCCGATGCGGTGCACGTAGACCTCGGGAGAGGTGGGCAGGTCGAAGTTGATGACGTGGCTGAGGGCCTCCACGTGGAGCCCGCGGGCCGCGACGTCGGTGGCGACGAGCACGCGCACCGCGCCCTCCTTGAAGCGCTTGAGGACCGCGTCGCGCTGCTCCTGGGTCAAGCCGCCGTGGAGCGCGGCCGGCTCGTAGCCCGAGCGCATGAGGGAGTGCGTCAGCGCCTCGACCTCATTGCGGGTGCGGCAGAAGATGATGGCGCTCTGAGGGGTCTCCCACTCGAGCACCCGCATGAGCGCGGCCTCCTTGAGCTTGCGCTGTACCACGTAGCCCGCCTGGCGGATGTTGGGCAGCGTGCCCGCGTCGAGCGCGCGGGCGGCGATGGTGACGCGCACGGGGTCGCGCAGGTGCCGCTCGGCGATCTTCGAGATGCGCTGCGGCAGCGTCGCCGAGAAGAGCGCCGTCTGCCGCTGCTCGGGCAGCTCGTTCAAGATGGCCTGGAGGTCCTCCTCGAAGCCCATGTCGAGCATCTCGTCGGCCTCGTCGAGCACGACCATCTTCACCTTCGAGAGCAGGAGCGACTTGCGCGCGATGTGGTCGAGGGCGCGCCCGGGCGTGGCGATGACCACGTCCACCCCGCGCTTGAGCGGGCGGATCTGGTTGAAGATCTCCTGCCCGCCGTACACGGCCAGGGCCGTCACGCCGAGGCCGGCGCCGTACTTCTGCACCGCCTCCGCCACCTGCATCGCCAGCTCGCGCGTGGGCACGAGCACCAGGGCCTGGGCCTCGAAGGGCCGCCGGTCCGCCGGCGTCACCTTCTCGAGCATCGGCAGGGCGAAGGCCGCCGTCTTGCCGGTGCCGGTGGCCGCCTGGCCCAGCACGTCGCGCCCCGCCACGAGCGCGGGAATGGTCTCGCGCTGGATGGGCGTGGGCTCCTCGTAGCCGAGGGACTTGAGCGCGGCGAGGACCTCGGCGCGGAGGCCAAAGGTCTCGAAACCGGCGGCGGGAACGTCAGGCGTCGTCATGACGCACCCCTACGCGGTTTCCACCCGGGGCGAAAGCGCGCCGCCCGGGCCGGACGGCCCGGTCAGCGGATGACGCCCGGGCGCGACGCGGCGAAGGTCACTGGCAGGTGCCGCCGCTGCAGGTCTGCGATGCGGGGCACTCATCGGTGAGCCCATCACAGTCGTTGTCGAACCCGTCGCAGACCTCCGTCGTCGGCGCCCCGGGGATGCACGTCTGGGCCACGCCACCCACGCAGTTCTGCACGGTGCGCTGGCACTGGCCGATGCCACAGCTGGTGGCGCCGAGGCCCTCGTCAGTCTGTCCGTCGCAGTCGTTGTCGAGCCCGTCGCAGACCTCGACGCTGGGGAGGCCCGGCACGCAGCTCTGGGTCGTACCGCCGACGCAGCTCTGCACGGTGCGCTGGCACTGGCCG
>CAYUZK010000213.1:0-8811 GCA_964449625.1 uncultured Archangium sp. | reverse complement strand
CGGTGCGCTGGCACTGGCCGGTGCCACAGCTGGCGGTGCCGAGGCCCTCGTCAGTTTGCCCGTCGCAGTCGTTGTCCATCCCGTCGCAGACCTCCGTCGTCGGCGCCCCGGGGCTGCACGTCTGGGCCACGCCACCCACGCAGTTCTGCACGGTGCGAGCGCACGTGCCGATGCCGCAGCTGGCGGCGCCGAGGCCCTCGTCAGTCTGGCCGTCGCAGTCGTTGTCCAGCCCGTCACAGGCTTCGGGGGAGGGCGTGACCTCGTTCATGCAGGCGCCCCAGGCGCCGCCGGTGCACAACTGGGTGCCGCTTCGGCACTCGCCGAGCCCGGCCGTCCCCGCCGGGCCGCCGTAGCAGCCTTGCGTCGCCCCCGCGATGCAGAGGCAGCCCTCGTCCGTCAGGCCGTCACAGTCGTCGTCGGTGCCGTCGCACGTCTCTGTCATCGGGGTGCCTGGCGTGCACGCCTGCGTCGTGCCCGCGACGCAGGTGTCGGTCATTCGGGCGCAGGCCCCCACCCCGCAGGTGGTCGAGCCGAGCGCCTCGTCGACCAACCCGTCGCAGTCGTCGTCGACGCCGTTGCAGGTCTCCGTCGCGGGCACCACGTCGCCGGAGCAGGGGCCCCAGGCGCCCGCGGTGCAGGTCTCCATGCCGGCCCTGCACGCGCCGACTCCGGAGCTCCCGGGGGGCCCGCCGTAGCAACTGCGCTTTGCACCGTCGAGACAGGCGCAGCCCTCGTCGACGAGCCCGTCGCAGTCGTTGTCGATGCCGTCGCACGACTCGGCGAGGCCGCTGCGAACCGCGGGGTTCGCGTCATCGCAGTCGCTCTCAGTGCAGCCCCGCCCCGCGCCGTCCCCGTCGAGGTCGACGCACCCGCGAAGACCCGCGCGGAACCGCGACAGGTGGAGTGTCTCGCCGCTCACGGTCAGGGTCGCGAGTTCGTACGCTTCGCCGGGCAGCGGCTCCCAGGGGCCGTCGCCGTCCTTGACGAAGACGCGCAGTGACTCGGGGCCGATGGAGACCGGGAGCCTGGCGGCATCCCAGGGGACTTCGATCCGCACCGGGGCGGCGAACTGGGTCCCGCTGGGGCCGATCTCGAACTCAGGGCCGACGGCGGCGAAGGTCTCTGGCTCCGGGGCGTCGGCGACGAGGCTCACCGTGAGCTCGAGCTCGCGGGCCAACGCGCCGGCGGGGACCGAGGCCCGGGCCCCGTCACGCTCGACCACCCCTCCGCGCGGGCCGATGCCGGGCCCGGGCTCGAAGACCGGGCTGCACGACACCACCACGACCACCACCGCGGCTGCCGCTACCCCAAGGCGTGCGCCCATTCAGCCCCCTGACGGCACTCCGTCGTGCCGAGGGTCGGGAGGTTAGTCCCGGTTCGGGGTGCCCAGTCCAGCGCGGGCCACTACTCCAGCCGCTCGAGCACCAGGGGCCGGGGCGTCGGGGCCACGTCACCCAGGCGATAGGCCGCCAGCACCCGCCGCTCGACGTCGGCCACGTGCTGCTCGTCGTTGACGTGCATGGTGACGAGCGCCTCGCCGGCCTTCACGCGGTCGCCCACCTTCCTCTCGAGCATGAAGCCCACCGCGGGGTCGATGACGTCGCTCGACTTCGCGCGCCCGGCGCCGAGCGCCATGGCCGCGAGCCCGATGGCCTCGGAGTCGATGCCCACCACCACGCCATCGCGCGGGGCCTTCACCGGGCGCGTGCTGCGCGCCTTCGGCAGCTTCGACAAGTCGGTGATGGCCGCCGGGTCGCCGCCCTGGGCCTTGACGATCTCGCACAGCTTCCTCTCGGCCGCGCCGGACTCGATCGCCGCCTGGAGGAGCTGACGAGCCTCGGCCGGCGTCTTCGCCTTGCCGCCGAGCACCAGCATCTCGGCCGTGAGCGCGAGGGTGATCTCCGTGTAGTCCGCCGGGGCCTGACCGCGGAGCATCTGCACCGCCTCGATGACCTCGAGCGAGTTGCCCACCGCGCGGCCCAGCGGCTGGTCCATGTCGGTGAGGAGCGCGACGACCTTCTTCCCCATCTCGCCGCCGATGCCGATCATCGTGCGCGCGAGCGTGCGCGCGTCCTCGAGGGTCTTCATGAAGGCGCCGCTGCCCACCTTCACGTCGAGCACGAGCGCGTCGATGCCCTCGGCGAGCTTCTTGGACATGATCGACGAGGCGATGAGCGGAATGCAGTCGACCGTCGCCGTCACGTCGCGCAGCGCGTAGAGCTTCTTGTCGGCAGGCGCGAGCGTCGCCGTCTGCCCGATGAGGCACGCACCCACGTCGCGCACCAGCCGTCGGTAATCTGCCACCGAGAGGTCCACGCGAAACCCGGGGATGGACTCGAGCTTGTCGAGCGTGCCGCCGGTGTGGCCCAGGCCGCGGCCGGAGATCATCGGCACGGGCACGCCGCACGCCGCCGCCAGCGGGGCCAGCGAGAGCGACACCTTGTCGCCGACGCCGCCGGTGGAGTGCTTGTCGACCTTGAGGCCCTTCGTGTCGGACAGGTCGAGCACCTCGCCGCTCTCGAGCATCGCGCGGGTCCACGCGCCGAGCTCGACGGCCGAGAGCCCGCGGAAGAACACGGCCATGCACATCGCCGACATCTGGTAGTCGGTGACGTCGCCCTTCGTGTAGCCGTCGATGAACGCGCGGATGTCGGCGGGGTCGAGGGCCTGCCCATCGCGCTTGGACTTGATCAACTCGTACGGACGCATCCTGCCTTCCTAGCGCGGGCTGACGAGGCTTCCACTTCCGCATCACCGAACCGCTGCGCTCGTACCTGGCGGGGTGTCACGGTAGAAACCCGGCGCATGTGCACCCTGCTCCGCGCTGCCGCCGTGACCTGCCTGCTGCTGCTCGTCGCCTGCAAGAAGGAGCCAGCCACGACGCCCGAGGCGCCGAAGGCGAAGGGGCTCACCGTGGGCCTGGTCACCGACGTCGGCGGGCGCGGCGACACCTCCTTCAACGACTCGGCGCTGCGCGGGCTCGAGGGCTGGGCGGCAGACCGCAAGTACGCCGGCGGCAAGTACGAGCCCCTGTCGGCCGCGGAGCGCGCGGCCCTCATCCCCGCGGAGCTCACGGCCACCGTCACGCCGGTGGCCCTCAGGCCGCTCGTGGTGCAGTCGAAGGCACAGGAGGACTACCAGCCGAACCTGCAGCTCCTCGTGGACCAGGGGGCGGACCTCACCGTGGGCGTGGGCTTCATGCTCGAGAACGCCGTCGAGACGGTGGCGAAGGAGAACCCGAAGGCGAAGTTCCTCCTCATCGACTCGCCCATCCTCGACAGCAAGGGCACGCCGCAGGCGCTCCCCAACGTGCGCACCATCGTCTTCAGGGAAGAGGAAGGCAGCTTCCTCGTGGGCGCGCTCGCGGGCCTGGTGGCGAAGGACAAGGTGGGCTTCGTCGGCGGCATGGAGATCCCCCTCATCAAGAAGTTCGAGGCGGGCTTCCGCGCTGGCGTGAAGACCACCAACCCGAAGGCCCAGGTGCTGGTGCAGTACACCGGCACCTTCGACAACGTCGCCCACGGCAAGCAGGTCGCCCAGGACCTCGTGGCCAAGGGCTGCGAGGTCGTCTTCCACGCTGCGGGCAGCGACGGCAACGGCGCCATCCAGGCGGTGAAGGAGGCTCACGAGGCCGGCAAGCGCGTCTTCGCCGTCGGCGTGGACTCGGACCAGTCGCACCTCGCGCCCAGCGCCATGCTCACCTCGATGGTCAAGCGCGTGGACCTCGCGGTGTGGCGCGCGGTGAGCGATCTCCAGGCGGGGCGCTTCACCGCCGGCGACGTGGTGCTCGGCCTCAAGGAGGGCGGCGTGGGCCTCGCGCCCGTGACGGTGGCCTTCGAGGGCAAGGACGCGGCCCTCGCGCAGGTCGAGGCGCTCAAGCAGCGGGTCATCGCCGGCGAGCTCAAGGTGCCCGCGAACCTGGCGGAGCTCGAGCGCTTCACGGCGCCCTGAAGCCCCCTCGCGTCAGCGGGTGGCGATGGCCACGGCCTCGGCGCCCGGCGCGAGCCGGCAGAAGGTGATGCCCTCGATGCCGTGCACGCGCGGGCCTGCGACGCCGCGCGGGTGCAGCCAGCGGTCGCCTCGACCCGAGAAGACGTCGGCGCCCGCGCGCACGTGGAAGGTGACGCCGACCGGCACGCTGGCGGCGAAGCCCACGGCCGAAGTCGCCTCGGCGTCGGCCAGGGTCCACTCCTGGAAGGTGATGCGGGTGGAGCCCAGCTCCACCACCAGGGGCAAGGTGCCGAGCTGGGCCGCACGGAGCTCCGTGCACTGCTCGACGACGGTGGGGCGCGCGCTCACCTCGAGCTGCCCCGCCGGCGGCGCGCCGACGCAGCCCGTCATCACCACCAGCCCGAGGACTGTTGCCCGCATGCGCCACCTCCCGTCGGAAGCCCAAGCAGTTCCCGGGCCAAGCGAGCCGCGTCACGTTCTCGCGGACTTGAGCCGCCTCACCTCGAGGGCTGGAGCGGACATGCCGCACCACGAGTGGAGCGCGCGTGTTCCGTACGCCACGGCCGCACCTGTCGGGTAGGGTCGCACCCCGGTGAAGGGGATCGAGCTGCGCCACATCACCAAGCGCTTCGCTGGCGTGCCCGCGCTGGACGACGTCTCCCTGGCCCTCGGGGCTGGCGAGCGCCTGGCGCTCATCGGCGAGAACGGCGCCGGCAAGTCGTCGCTGATGAACGTGCTCTACGGGCTCTACCAGCCCGACGCCGGCGAGGTGTGCTTCGACGGCGTGCCGGTGCGGGTGCGCACGCCGGCTGACGCCCTGGCCCGCGGCGTGGGCATGGTGCACCAGCACTTCACCCTCGTGCCGACGCTGACCGTCACCGAGAACGTGGTGCTGGGCCACGAGCCGACGCGCCTGGGCCGCCTCGACCTGTCGCGCGCCGCGAAGGAGGTGCTCGCCACCTGCCAGCGCTTCGGCTTCGCGGTGGACGCGACGGCCCGCGTGGCCGACCTCTCGGTCGGGAGCCAGCAGAAGGTGGAGATCGTCAAGGCGCTCCACCGAGGGGCGACGACCCTCATCCTCGACGAGCCGACGGCGGTGCTGACGCCACAGGAGACCGACGAGCTCTTCGCGGTGACGCGCCGGCTGTCGGAGCAGGGCCTCACCGTGGTCCTCATCAGCCACAAGCTGCGCGACGTGCTGCGCTTCGCGACCCGCATCGCGGTGATGCGCCGGGCGAAGAAGGTCGGCGAGACGACCCCCGCCGAGACGAGCGAGGAGGCGCTCGCGGCGATGATGATCGGCGGTGCGCCGAAGCCCGGCGCGGCACAGGTCGCGCTCGCCAGCGCGACGACCGGGGCCTCGACCGCACGCGACGCGCAGCGCAGCGAGCCGACCACCCCGCAGCGCGGCGCTTCGCCAACAACGCCAGGCGCCGCCGCACCAGCCACCGCCGCGCCAACCAACACCGCGCCGACCACCACCGCGCCGGCGCTCGACGACGCCGCGACGCGCCAGGCGGACGCTCAACGGCCCACGGGGCGACCGCCCTCCCCGACCGGCCCGGTTCGCCTCGAGCTGCGCGGGCTGACCTGCGCGGGCCTCACCGACGTGAGCCTGGCCGTGCATGCGGGAGAGCTGGTCGGCATCGCGGGCGTCGACGGCAACGGCCAGCGCGAGCTCGCCGAGGTCTTCACCGGCCTGCGCGTATGGTCCAGCGGCGTGCTGCTGCGTGACGGCGTGCCCCAGCCGCGGTGGACCCCGGCGCTCGCCCGCGCCGCCGGCGTCGCCCACATCCCCGAAGACCGGCTGCACCGCGCCCTCGTGGTCGACCTCTCGGTGGAAGAGAACGCGGCGCTCGGCCGCCAGCGCGCCGCGCCCTTCGCGAAGGGGCTGCGCATCGACTTCGCCGGCCGCCGCGCGCGCACCGCTGCGCTCCTCGAGGCCCACGACGTGCGCCCGCGCGACCCGGGGCTCCGGGCCGGGAGCCTCTCGGGCGGCAACCAGCAGAAGCTGATCGTCGCCCGCGAGCTCGACCTCGCGCCCGCGGTGCTGGTGGTGGTGCAGCCCACGCGCGGCCTCGACCTCGGCGCCGTCGCCGCCGTGCGCGCCCGCCTGCGCGAGCAGCGCGACCGGGGCTGCGCGGTGCTCCTCGTGTCCCTCGACCTCGACGAGGTGCTCGAGCTCGCCGATCGCGTCGTGGTGCTGCACGGCGGCCGCGTCACCGGCGCCTTCGACCGCGCCGCCTTCGACGAGCGCCTCATCGGCCGCCGCATGCTGGGGGTGGTCGATGCGTAAGGCGCTGCCGAGCCTGCTCTCCATCGTCACGGCCATCGCCGCCTGCTTCGTGGCCGCGGGCCTCACGCGCGACTTCGGCACCGCGGTGGACGCCTTCGTCGCGATGTTCTGGGGCGCCTTCGGCGACTGGCCGCGCTTCGTGGAGACGGGCGCCGCGCCGGCGGTGCTCCGGCCGCTGGGCGAGTCGGGCACCAAGGCCGCCATTCTCACCTTCACGGGGCTCTCGGTGACGGTGGCCTTCCGCGTGGGCCTCTTCAACATCGGCGCGCAGGGCCAGCTCATGGTGGGGGCGCTCTCGGCCGCCGTGGTGGGCGCGCACGTCGAGCTGCCGGCGCTGCTGCACCTGCCCCTGTGCCTCGCCGCGGCGGCCCTCGGCGGCGCGCTCTACGCGCTGCTGCCCGCGGTGCTCAAGCTCAAGCGCGGGGTGCACGAGGTCATCAGCACCATCATGCTCAACTGGGTCGCCGTCAGCCTGGTGGACAACTGGCTCGTCTCCGGGCCGCTGCGCGCGACCTCCTCCGGCGACACCTCGGTGTCGGGCACGGCGCAGATCCTCCCCACCGCCGAGCTGCCCCGGCTCCTCGGCGACGCGAGCCGCCTCAACCTGGGCTTCGTGCTCGCGCTCGTCGCGGCGCTGGGCACCTGGGTGTTCTTGACGCGCTTCACCCGCGGCTTCGAGTGGAAGGCCATCGGCCTCTCGCAAGAGGCCGCGCGCACCGCGGGCATCGACGTCGACCGCGGCTTCCTCGAGGCGATGCTGCTGGCCGGCGCCTTCGCGGGCCTGGGCGGCGCGGTGCTCATCCTCGGCACGGAGCTCAAGTACCCGCCCTCGCTGGGCGCGCCGTGGGGCTTCGACGGCATCGCCATGGCGCTCATCGGGCAGGGGCACCCGCTGGGCGTCTTCGGCGTGTCTACGCTCTTCGGCGGCCTGCGCGCGGGCGGCACGCGCATGCAGCTCTTCGGCGTGCACAAGAGCTTCCCCGAGCTGATGCAGGGCCTGGCGCTGCTGCTCGTCGCCGCGAAGTTCCTCTGGGAGCGCCTGCTTGTGCGCCTCGTGCCCCTCAAGTCGCCGGGGGCGAGCGATGCTTGAGCTCCTCGCTGCGCTGCTCTCGTCGGTGCTCGACGCCGCGCCGCCGCTCGTCTTCGCCGCCCTCGGCGCGACGCTCTCGGAGCGCGCGGGCGTGGTCAACGTCGGCATCGAGGGGATGATGCGCGCGGGCGCCTTCGGCGCCGCCGTGGCCGCGCTCGCCATGCCCACGCCGCTGGGCGTGGTGGTGGGCATGGCCGCCGGCGCGCTCGTGGCCCTCGTGCACGCGTGGCTGTGCATCACCTGGCGCAGTGACCAGGTCGTCTCGGGCATGGCCTTGAACCTGGTGATGCTGGCCCTGGGCACCTTCCTCCTCGAGGCGATGTTCAGCTCGCCGTCGTCGACGCCGGCCATCACGCAGCTGCCGCGGTGGTGGGGGCACTCGCCGCTGACGTGGCTCGCCCTGGGGCTGCCCTTCGTGCTGCACGCGCTCGTCAAGCACACGCCGTGGGGGCTGCGGCTACGCGCGGCCGGCGAGAAGCCGCAAGCCGTGGCGGCGATGGGTGTGCGCGTCGCCCCGCTGCGCTTCGGCGCGGTGCTGCTCTCGGGCGCGCTGGCGGGCCTGGGCGGCGCGGCGCTCTCGACGGCGACCCTCGACCGCTTCGAGCACCACATGCCCTCGGGCCTGGGCTTCATGGCGGTGGCGGCGATGGTCTTCGGCCGGTGGACCCCGCTCGGCGCGGCCGGCGCGGCGGCCTTCTTCGCCTTCGGCAACGCGCTGCGCATCGGGCTGGCTTCGTCAGCGCCCGGGGTGCTCGAGGTGGTGCCCAAGGGCGTGCTGCTCGCCCTGCCGTATGCGCTCACGCTCGTGGTGCTCTCGGTGCAGGGCGCGAAGAACGTGGCGCCGGCGGCGCTGGGGCAGCCGTACGACCCGGAGCTGCGGTAGGTGTGATGAGCGCGCTCGCGCGAGGGGGCGCCGTGGTGGCCTCGTCGGTCGCCTTCGCCGGCGTGCTCGCGTGGAACGTCGCCGGGCCGGGAGTCCGCGCCCTCCTCGACGCCGAGGCCGATGGAACGCTCTGCGCCATCGCCACCATCCACCTCGTCGCCACCCTCGTCGCGGCGAGCGCGTGCGCAGGAGCGCTCTCGTGGAGCCTCGGCCCCTCGCGCGCCGGTCGCCTCGGCGCCCTCGGGGTCGCCACCGCCTTGCTGGGCCTCGCCGGCCTCAGCCTCGAGGCGGACTCCATCAGCTCGCTGGGCTCCTTCGCCAGCACCAGCCACTGCGCCGCGCACGAATGGCGCGGGCCCGTGCTCGCCGCCGCCCTCGCGATGTTCGTCGCCGGCGTCGCCTGGCGCGAGCACCGACCGCGACGCCCACGACCTCCGCCTGAACCGGGAAGTCACGCTTCTTCCCCGTGAGCGCGGAAGGTATGAGGCACCGCATGCGTCTCCTTTCGCTCTCACTCGCAGCGGTCGCCGTCGCGGTCGTGTCCTCGTGCGCCCCGGGTGAGATCGGCAGCGCGACGGGCGGCGGCGGAGG
>CAYUZK010000212.1:0-10768 GCA_964449625.1 uncultured Archangium sp. | reverse complement strand
TGGCGGCTGATGCACCAGTCCTGGATGTGGTGCATCCACTGGTTGTAGGTGTTGACCCAGTTCTCGGGCACGAAGCGCACCTCGCCCGAGGCGACGGCCTCGATCGCCTGGCCGGCGATGCTCTGGCCGTCGCCGCGCGGCTTGGTCGTGGCGACGAACCACTGGTCGGTCAGCATCGGCTCGACGATCTGGCCGGTGCGCGCGCAGCGCGGCACGGTCAGCCGGTGCTTCTTCGTCTCGACCAGCAGGCCCAGCGCCTCCAGGTCGGCCACCACCTTCTTGCGGCCGACGAAGCGGTCCAGGCCACGGTAGGCCGCGGGCGCCGCCTCGTTGAGCGTGGCGTCCAGCGTCAGCACGCCGATCATCGGCAGTTGGTGGCGCTGGCCCACGGCATAGTCGTTCGCGTCATGGGCCGGCGTGACCTTGACCACGCCGGTGCCGAAGGCCGGGTCGACGTAGTCGTCGGCGATCACCGGTATCGTGCGGTCGCACAGCGGCAGCTGCACCTGTTTGCCGATCAGGTGGGCATAACGCGCATCGCTTGGGTGCACCATCACCGCGACGTCGCCGAGCATGGTCTCGGGCCGGGTCGTGGCCACCACCAGGCCGTGCTGCAGCTGTCCGTCGACCGGCTGCGGGCCGTCGGCGAACGGGTAGCGGATATGCCACAGATGGCCGTCCTCCTCCTCGCTTTCGACCTCCAGGTCGCTGACCGCGGTCTTGAGCACCGGGTCCCAGTTGACCAGCCGCTTGCCGCGGTAGATCAGGCCTTGCTCGTACAGGCGCACGAAGGTGTCGGTGACGACGCCCGACAGCTTGTCGTCCATCGTGAAATATTCGCGGCTCCAGTCCACGCTGTCGCCCATGCGGCGCATCTGTGTGGTGATGGTATTGCCCGATTTTTCCTTCCACTCCCAGACCCGCGCGACGAAGTTCTTGCGCGCATCAAACGGTGTCGGGCCCATGTCGTGGCGGCTGATGCCCTGGTCGCGCAGCTGGCGCTCGACGACGATCTGCGTGGCGATGCCGGCATGGTCGGTGCCGGGCACCCAGACGGTGTTCAGGCCGCGCATGCGGTGGTAACGCGTCAGCGAGTCCATGATGGTCTGGTTGAACGCGTGGCCCATGTGCAGCGTGCCGGTCACGTTGGGCGGCGGCAGCTGGATGGCGAACGACCCGGTCGCCGGATCCGGCTGGCCGGTGCCGCGCGCGCCCGCTCTGCCGTAGCCACGGCGCTCCCATTCCGGGCCCCAGAAGGCCTCCAGCGCGGCGGGTTCGAAGGATTTGGGCAGGCTCTCGAGCCCGGGCTGGTGCAAAACGTCGGTCATGGTGTGGCGGTGTGGTCGTAGCCGATCGCGCGTGGCGATGGGGCGGATAGGCGGCACCCCGGCGGAAGCCGCACCCGGGCGGCAGGCCCGGGATTCGACGATTTTAGGGGAGGCGGCGCCGACCTCAGGCCGGTGGCAGCCTTGCCGCGTCCAGGCACTCCTGCAGCAGCCGGGCGTCACCGATCTGGTTGGCCAGCAGCAGGATCAGCCGGGCGTTGAGCAGTTCGGACTGCTCCGGGCTCAGGCCCTGGTGGGCATCGAGCAGCTGCTCGTAGAAGGTGTCTGCGTCCTGCAGGTTCAGGCTGGTTTTCATGGGGTGTGCGGCGGGGTGGGTCAGATGATGGCCAGTGCGTGTTCGATCGCCTGCACCAGCGCCCCGTCGACGGCTTCGCCAGTGGCAGCCAGGTAGGCGTCGGGGCGGACCAGCGCCCAGGCGTGGCCGAACACATGGCAGGCGCCCTGCAGATGCCCTTGCGGGTCGCGCACCGTCTCGCGCGACTGGGTGTGGGTGTCCGGCCCGAGCACCTGCACGCAACGCACCGGCGCCTGGCGGCTGAGGCTGGCCAGGCGCTGGCGCGCCTGCAGCGACTGGTCGCCGAACACCAGCAGCAGCAGGTTGCCGTCGGCCCAGTGCAGCAGGTCGTTGACGCAGCCCTGGCTGCCGTCCTGCCAGCGGAAGAACACGTTCTGTACCGACAGCCCGCCGGATCTTTCGCACACGCTGGAACGGCTGTAGGGGTTGGCCACCGCCATGCGCCCGGTGTTCACGAGCTGGCGCGCGAACGGGTACTGGCGTGCCAGGCTGATCACGGCGTCGCGGAAGCGGCGCTCGATGCCGTTGGCCGGGCGCAGGAAACGCGTGGTGCGGTTGGTGACCTGCACGTTCTGCTGTGCCGCCTCCAGCCGCTCCTCGTTGTAGCTCGCCAGCAGCGCCGGGCTGGCGCGGCCATGCAGCACCGCGCCCAGCTTCCAGGCCAGGTTGTCGGCATCGGCCACGCCGGTATTGCCGCCGCGCGCGCCGAACGGGCTGACGATCTTGGCGGTGTCGCCCATGAAATACACGCTGCCGATGTGCAGGTTGTCCAGGCATTGGCTGCGGTAGGCATAAGGACCGACCCAGACGATCTCGCAGTCGACGTGGGCGCCGAACTGGCGCTCCAGCCGCTTGCGCACCTCAGCCTCGCTGCTGATCGTGGCCGGATCGGCGTCGGGCTCCATCTGGTAGTCGATGCGCCAGACGTCGTCGGCCATCAGGTGCTGCCAGACCGCCCGGTTGTCGTTGAATGGCGCCTCGATCCAGGTATGGCGTTCGGTTGGCGGAAGGTGGCGGAAGCGCACGTCGGCGATGCACCAGCGGTCGTCGCCCCGGCGCGCCTGCACGTTGGCGCCGCACCAGTGGTGGAATGGCGTGTGCGAGCCGCTGGCGTCGATCACGTGTTCGGCCTCGATCCGGTAGCTGCCCGCCGGAGTGTCCACCATCAGCGTCGCGAAGCCATCGTGTTGCGTGAAACCGGTGACGCGCGAACACCAGCGCAGGTCCACGCCGCCGAGTTCGTGGATGCGCTCGACCAGGTAAGCCTCGATGTAGAACTGCTGGATGTTGATGAACGGCGGCTGGGCCGACAGCTGGAAGCTGCTTTGCTGGCGCAGGTCGAACGCATACACCTCGTCGTGGCCGGCGAAGGTGCGCCCCACGCTCCACTGGACACCCTTGGCTGCGATGCGCTCGTAGATGCCCAGGCGGTGGAAGATCTCCAGCGACTTCTGCGTGTAGCAGATGCCGCGCGACGAAGCGCCCTTGACGCCCACCGTGTTGTCTTCGTCCAGCACCACGGCCGCAATGCCCTGGCGTGCCAGCGCGCAGGCCAGGGTCAATCCGGTGATGCCGGCGCCGACAATGACGATCGGATGGCGCACGGTGGCCACGGCGCCCAGTTCGGGCGGCGCGACGAAGGGGTACTCGGGCAACTGGTAGCCGCCTCTGGCGAACTCGTAGTCGTTGGTGAACGCCGTGCTCTGGTAGGGCCGGGCGGCCGGGGCCGCCGTCGCGGCTGTGCTGTCGGATGGTGCGTTCATGCGTCTGCTCACGGCTGTTGCGATGCTGCGGCCCGCGCCGCCAGTTCCGGACGATCGTTCTGTTGCGGCTTCACGGCCCCCGCGGCCAGACCCTTGGCGCGGTCCAGGCGCCATTGTGCTTTGCGCGCCGACCATGCGTCCAGCCGCGCGCGGGCCTCGTGGCTCTCGCGCTCCATCTGCTCGGCGCTGGCCACATCGGCCGACAGCTCGAGCCGCACGCCGTTGGGGTCGAAGAAATAGATGCTCTTGAACACATGGTGGTCGGTCACGCCGAGCACCTCGATGCCATGCGCCTGCAAGCGTGTGCGCATCGCCTCGAGTTGGGCCACCGATGCGACGCGAAACGCCACGTGGTTGACCCAGGCCGGCGTATTGGGCGACGGCAGCGCAGCCTCATCGTCACCGAGATCGAAGAAGGCGATGAACGAGCCGTCCTGCAGCCGGAAGAAGAAGTGCGTATACGGGCAATATTCGCCGGTGCTGGGCACATGGTCGCTCTGGATGATGTGGTACAGCGGCAGGCCCAGGATGTCCTCGTAGAAGTGGCGGGTTTCCTCGGCGTCGCGCGCACGGTAGGCGTAGTGGTGCAGTTGCTGGATCGGGGCCGCAGCAGGAACGGGCTCGGCGGGGGCGTGCATTGCAGGATCTCCGTGGTGGCGAAATGGAGCTGGACGGTATTTACCTATCCGTAACGCATTCACTATATCGAAATCAGCGCGTGCTGCAAACCGGCGCTTTGTGGCCGGTTCGCGTGGCCTGAGGCTGTCCGAGCGCGTGATGGCTGTGCGCACAGTGCCTGGAATCAAGGCGGCGCCCGTCGCGATGTTGAGAATTATCAAGACGAGGGCTCCAATAGCCAAAATAGATTCGGTGCATTGAGCCTGCCAATTGGACCTTGTCACGAACCCCGGCTACCCTCATGTGCTCTTCAGGCGCAACACTGCGCCCGAAGCAGACGTGTTCAACCCCAACCACAAGGAGATTTCCATGGCAGCACTCAAAGGCTCCAAGACGGAAGAAAACCTGAAGGCCGCCTTCGCAGGCGAATCGCAGGCCAACCGCCGTTATCTGTATTTCGCGAACAAGGCCGACATCGAAGGCCAGAACGACGTGGCTGCGCTGTTCCGCTCCACGGCCGAAGGCGAAACCGGCCATGCCCATGGTCACCTCGAGTGGCTCGAGCAGTGCGGCGATCCGGCCACCGGCTTGCCGATCGGCGCGACCCGTGACAACCTCAAGGCGGCCGTGGCCGGTGAAACCCACGAGTACACCGACATGTACCCTGGCATGGCCAAGACCGCCCGCGAGGAAGGCCACGACGAGATCGCCGACTGGTTCGAGACCCTGGCCAAGGCCGAGCGCAGCCATGCGAACCGGTATGCCAAGGCGCTGAACGAATTGGTGGACTGATCCCGCCCGGCGAGTCGCGGCGTTTGCCGGGCCTCGCCCCGAGCCAGCCACCGGTGGTGGCTGGTTGACGCAAGCGGCCGTGCAACGACCGCTTGCGTCAAGCCGGCACAAGAACAAGCAACGAGGACATGATGGCAAAAGAAGGCAATCTGGAAGCCCCGACCCGGCACCCGATCGACTGGAAGGGTGCCGACTATTACAACGAAGAGGCGACATTCAAGGAGCTCGAGCGCATCTTCGACATCTGCCACGGTTGCCGGCGCTGTGTCAGCCTGTGCGGTTCGTTCCCCACGCTGTTCGACCTGGTCGACGAAAGTTCGACGATGGAGGTCGACGGCGTCGACAAGAAGGACTACTGGAAGGTCGTCGACCAGTGTTACCTGTGCGACCTGTGCTACATGACCAAGTGCCCCTATGTGCCGCCGCATGAGTGGAACCTGGATTTTCCGCACACCATGCTGCGCGCCAAGGCGATCAAGTTCAAGAAGGGCGAGGTCGGCTTCGGCGAGCAGTTGCTCGCCTCGACCGACACGCACGGCAGCCTGGCCGGCATCCCGATCGTGGTGCAGGCGGTCAATGCGGTGAACCACACCAAACCCGCCCGCGCGCTGATGGAAAAGGCGCTCGGCGTGCACCAGGATGCCTGGCTGCCCGACCTGGCGACGAAGAAGTTCCGCTCGGCCGCGCCCAAGGGCAAGGAGCATCCGGTGCGCGACGGCGAGAAAACGCCAGGCAAGGTGGTGATCTATTCCACCTGCTACGTCAACTACAACGAACCCGGCATCGGGCTCGACCTGCTCAAGCTGCTCGACCACAACGAGGTGCCCTACGTGCTGGTCGAGAAGGAGAAATGCTGCGGCATGCCCAAGCTCGAGCTCGGCGACCTGGACTCGGTCAACGACAACAAGGAAGTCAACATCCCGATCCTGGCGAAATATGCGCGGGACGGTTTTGCCATCCTCAGCGCCGTGCCCAGTTGCACGTTGATGTTCAAGCAGGAACTGCCGCTGATGTATCCGCAGGATGCGGAAGTCAAGCTGGTGCAGGATGCGATGTGGGATCCCTTCGAGTACTTCATGGCGCGCAAGCGCGACGGATTGCTCAAGACCGAGTTCCCGCAGGCACTGGGCAAGGTGAGTTACCAGATCCCGTGCCATGGCCGGGTGCAGAACATCGGCAAGAAGACCGAGGAAATGCTCAAGATGGTGCCGGGCACCAGCGTGCATACGCACGAGCGCTGTTCGGGCCACGCCGGTACCTTCGGTGTGAAAAAGGCCACGCATCCGATGGCGATGAAAATCGGCAAGCCGCTGTTCAAGGCCATGGCCAGCCACAAGGACGGCGGTGCGCCGGACGTGATCAGTTCCGACTGTCCGCTCGGCGGCCACCATATCGCGCAGGGTTTCGACGTCAACCAGCACGGCGCCGTGCCGCAGAAACATCCGCTGACGCTGGTGCGCGAAGCCTACGGGCTGAAGTGAACGCAACATCGATACAGGAGAACCGTTCCATGCAATTGACCGGAAGCATCACCCCCGAGAGCCTGATGAGCCTGGAGGCCTACAGCAAATACCGCAAGTCGCACAAGGCCGAAGTCATGGCGCACCGCAAGTTGCGCTCGGTGGCGCTGGGCGAGCACATCACGCTGCAGTTCGAGAGCGAGATGACGATCCGCTACCAGATCCAGGAGATGCTGCGCATCGAGAAGATCTTCGAGGAAGAGGGCATCCAGGACGAGATCGACGCCTATGCGCCGCTGGTGCCCGATGGCACGAACTGGAAGGCCACCCTGCTCATCGAGTACACCGATGTCAACGAGCGCAAGCGCGAACTGGCCCGCCTGATCGGCATCGAGGATCGCATGTTCGTCGAGGTCGAGGGGCACCCGCGCGTGTATGCGATCGCCGACGAGGACCTCGACCGCGAGAACGACGAAAAGACCTCGGCGGTGCATTTCGTGCGCTTCGAGCTCACCCCGGCCATGTGCGCCGCCGTCAAGGCCGGTGCCGGCGTCAAGCTGGGCTGCGACCACACCCACTATCCGGCGCACACCGCCATTGCGCCCGAAACCCTGGCCTCGCTGGCGGGTGACTTGAGGTAAGCCGCCGGCCTTGTTCATAATCCAGGCTTCCGTCGCGAAGCCTTTTTCTTTTTCGCCCCCTCCATGCTGTTCCTGCTTTCCCCCGCCAAGGCCCTGGACTACGAAACGCCCCCGACCACGGACCGGTACACGCAGCCGCTGTTCGTGCCGCAGGCCAGCGAGCTGATCGCGGTGCTGCGGGAGAAATCGCCCCAGGAGATCGCGGCCCTGATGGACCTGAGCGACCCGCTGGCCGGCCTCAACGTGGCACGCTACCAAGCCTGGAAGCCGAAGTTCACCACAAAGAACGCCAAGCAGGCCGTGCTCGCCTTCAACGGCGACGTCTACGAAGGCCTTGACGCCCGCACCCTGGATGCGTCCGATCTGGCCTGGGCCCAGGACCATGTGTGCATCCTCAGTGGCCTGTACGGCGTGCTGCGCCCGCTTGACCTGATGCAGCCCTACCGCCTGGAAATGGGCACGCGCCTGGCCACGGCCAAGGGCAGCAACCTCTACCGGTTCTGGGGGGGGCAGATTGCCCAGTACCTCAACGAACGCGCTGCGGCCGACAAGACCCCGGTGGTGATCAATCTGGCCAGCGAGGAGTACTTCAAGTCGGTCGACAAGAAGGTGCTCAAGCCCCGGGTGGTGACCTGCGTGTTCGAGGAACTCAAGGCCGGGCAGTACAAGATCATCAGCTTCATGGCCAAGCGCGCGCGCGGCCTGATGGTGCGCCATGCCGTGCAGCGGCGTGCCAGCACCGTGGACGATCTGAAGGCTTTCGACCTGGAAGGCTACCGCTATGTGGCCGCCGCCTCCGAACCGGACCGGCTGGTGTTCCGGCGCGACAACCGCACATGAGCATGCAGCAGGCCATCACCCCCGAACTCCGGCGCTGGATCATCGAGCAGGCCTCTGCCGGCCATGCGCCCGACGCCGTGCTCAAGGCCTTGCGCGATGCCGGCTGGAACGAGGATGTGGCGCTCGATGCCCTGGAAAGCACCCTCACGGAGCACCTGGCCAGGCATGCCCCTGCTACACCCGTGGCGGTCGCGCCGCAGGAGCCTTCGCCCGAGGGGGAGGGTGCACGCCCTGCCGCCAGCCCCCTGCCCGACCTGAGCGGATCTCCGCGTCAGATCGACGTGGGTGACCGGGTCGTCGACGTGCTGGTCAGCATGCACGCCCCCAGGCTCGTGGTCTTCGGCAACCTGCTGTCCGAGGAGGAGTGCGATGCGCTCATCGCCGCGGCCAAGCCGCGCATGAGCCGCTCTCTCACGGTCGAGACCCGCACCGGGGGGGAGGAATTCAACGACGACCGGACCAGCCACGGCATGTTCTTCCGCCGGGGCGAGAACGAGGTCGTGGCGCGTATCGAGGCCCGCCTGGCGCGCCTGCTGCGCTGGCCGGTGGAGAACGGCGAGGGGGTCCAGGTGCTGCACTACCGGCCGGGCGCCGAGTACAAGCCGCATTACGACTACTTCGACCCGGCCGAGCCTGGCACCGCGAACATCGTCAAGCGCGGCGGCCAGCGCGTGGCCACGGTCGTCATGTACCTGAGCGAGCCGACCCGGGGTGGGGGCACCACCTTTCCCGACATCGGGCTGGAAGTGGCGCCCCAGCGTGGGCATGCGGTGTTTTTCGCCTACGAGCGACCCCACCCCGCGACCCGGACCCTGCACGGCGGAGCGCCCGTGATCGAAGGCGAGAAATGGGTCGCCACCAAATGGCTGCGTGAGCGCGAGTTCGCTTGAGATGTCAGCACACGTCCCCTATGCCGCTCATGACCGCCGACACCCCTTCCGCCCATCCGTCCGCGCACGCGCACCAGCCCGAGCATTCGCAGTTGGGCAAGGCGTCGGCCTACAAGGACCGCTACGACCCCTCCCTGCTGTTTCCCCTGCCGCGCGCGCCCAAGCGCGAGGAAATCGGCCTGACCGGGACACTGCCTTTCATGGGGGCCGACTTGTGGACCGCCTACGAGCTGAGTTGGCTCAACCCGCGCGGCAAGCCGCAGGTGGCGATTGCGCACGTCATCGTGCCTTGTGAGACGCCCCACATCGTCGAGAGCAAATCCTTCAAGCTCTACCTCAACAGCTACAACCACACCGAGTTCCCCGATGCGCAGGCGGTGCAGGAGCGCCTGCGCCAGGACTTGAGCGAAGCTGTCTGGCGCGGCAGCGAGCACGGCGGACAGGTCGGGGTGCAACTGGTCCTGCCCGGGCAGTTCGACGCGCAGGCTGTGCAGGCGCTCGATGGCCTGAGCCTGGACCGGCTCGATGTGGAGTGCCGGCACTACACACCGGCGCCGGAACTGCTGCGCGCCGACCACGACCAGCCCATCGTGCACGAGGTGCTGGTGAGCGACCTGCTCAAGAGCAACTGCCTGGTCACGGGCCAGCCCGACTGGGGCAGCGTGCGCATCGCCTACAGCGGTGCGCCGATCGACCAGGCCGGCCTGCTGCAGTACCTGGTGAGCTTTCGCAACCACAACGAGTTCCACGAGCAGTGCGTCGAGCGCATCTACATGGACGTGTGGACGCGCTGCCGGCCGACCCGCCTGAGCGTCTACGCGCGCTACACCCGCCGCTGCGGTCTGTACATAAACCCCTGGCGCACCAGCCACCCGCAGTCGGCCACGGACAACGTGCGCAACTACAGGCAGTGACCTTCAGTCCATCGATTTGAAGGGCCGCAGCGGCGCCAGCGGCGGGTGGCTGGCGGCGCGTTTGTCTTTCTGCGCGGCGATGGCTTCGCTCACGTGCCGGTTGCTCCAGATGGCGCCTTGCAGCCAGCCCATCTGGCGCAGGCTGTCCTCGACCGAATGATCACGCGCGTAGTGGATGGCCTGCTTGGTGCCCCAGATGGCCACGGGCGGCTTGGCGGCAATCTCCCGGGCGCATTGCATGGCCGCACCGAGCATGGCCTCGGCCGAGTCGAACACCTCGTTGACCAGACCCCAGGCCAGCGCCTGGGCGGCGGGCAGGCGCCGGCCCGTGTAGGCCAGTTCCTTGACCACCGCCAGCGGGATGAGCTTGGGCAGGCGCTGCAGCGTGCCCACGTCGGCCACCATGCCGATGTTGATCTCCTGGATGCAGAAGAAGGCGTCGGCGGTGGCGTAGCGGATGCAGGCCGCCGTGACCATGTCCACCGCGCCCCCGATGCAGCCGCCCTGGATGGCGCAGATGACCGGGATGCGCAGCGTCTCCAGCCGGGTGAAGGTCGACTGCATGTCGGTGAGCAGGTCGAAGATGGCCGCGCGGCCTTCGGGGCTCTGGTCGTCCATCTGGATGGCGCCGGCAAAGGTCTCCAGCGCCATGCCGGCGCTGAAATGCCGGCCGGTGCTGCTGATGACGAGCACGCGGACCTGGCCTTCGTGCTGGATCTGCGCGAGCAGCGCGTCGAGCTCGCGCCAGAAGGTGGGGTTCATGGTGTTGAGCGCTTCGGGCCGGTTGAGCACCAGGTGCGCAATGTGCTCATCGCAGGTCAGGGAAAAGCAGGTCGGTGTGTCCATCGGCGGCCTTGACTCCAGGGGGTTGTGGGGACGGCGTTTCACTGTAGCCCGGGCGGGCGGGGTCCGGTGTCCCGGGCTTGACGAGCTTGCCCACGCGCACCCCCAGCAGCCTCAGGCGGCGCGAAAGGTCCACGCGCTTGAGGCACAGGCCCGCGTGGCGGCGGATGGTGGCGGCGTCGTCGGTGCAGGCTGGCAGGGTGGTGTCGCGCGTGATGCTCTGGAAGTTGTCGTAACGCACCTTGATGCCGATGGTCCGGCCCTCGTAGCCCTTGCGTTGCAGGTCGGCGGCGACCTGTTCGCACAGGCGCGTGAAGATGGCGCCGAGCTCGGCGCGGTCGCGCACCGCGTGCAGGTCGCGCTCGA
>CAYUZK010000211.1:2483-10792 GCA_964449625.1 uncultured Archangium sp. | reverse complement strand
CTGGCGGCTCATAACCGCTTGGTTCCAGGTTCGAATCCTGGTGGGCCCACTCGCTGCACCTGCCCCGCCGTCGAACCACGCGCGGCGATAGACGGGCGTCACCGCAATGCCCCGCGGGCGCGACGCGCACGAGCGTCGCCGCACCGCCGTCCGTGGGGCTGTGCGTGCAGGTGACGACGTGGTCGTCGCCCAGGTGCCAACACTGGAGCGCGAGCCCCGGCTCGAAGGTGGCCTGGGCGAGGTCCACCACGCCGCCGTCAGGCCGGTAGACGCGCGCGGGAAACACGGTGAGCGCCTCGCCCGAGGCGTTGAGGCTGACGAAGTTCGCCTGGTCCGGCGCCTGGAAGGGCACGCCGTTCCACCAGACGACCCCGGAGGACGATGCCATGGCGTCGTCCACCTCGCCGGCGGCCACGTTGCCGCGGCTGTTGACCTGGTACACCCGACCGCCGACCGCGTTCGGTGGCAGGGCCGGCGACCCGCCCGGCACCAGCAGCGGCGTCCACAGGGAGAACTGCCCGGTGGGCCCGCTGTCATAGCTGCCGCCGCAGACGACCCCGTCGTCGTCGATGCCGAACGCCTGGAACCCGGTGGGGCCGACGACCCTGACCGCCCCGTCGTAGACGGCGCCGACGTAGGAGTCGTCTTCTTCTCCGGGCGAAGACTCGGGGATGTGCTTCCTGCCGACGATCAGGCCCCGCTGGTTGAAGTGCTGCCCGGCGAACCCATCGATGCGGGTGAAGCCACCGTCGGCCTCAGAGAGGGAGGTCTGGACGCTCTGGTTGTAGTCCAGCGCGTAGAGCGTCTGGCCGCGATCGTTGTGATCGACTGGCGGCTCGGGCGCGCGGTCGCCGTGGAGCTGCCGGCGAGGCAGCACGGTGACGGCGCCTTCGCGCCACACGGCCAGGTCGATCCCTCGGCGGCCGATGATCTGCCCATCGGCTCCGCGCCGCACGGGCAAGAAGTCGCGCTCGCCGAGGTCGACGAGGCAGTACGAGAACCCGGCCGGCACCGCGCACCGTTGCTCCTGCTCGAGCGACAGCGACGGCCACAGCTTCGAGATGGCGAACACCGCGTAGCCGTCGGGCCCACCGGCCACGAGGGCCACCCCGGTGAGCGTAAAGGAGCGCTGACCCGGCGCGGCGAGCGCCTCGGCCATCAGCACGAGCCCGAGCGAGCCGTCGGCGCGCGTCACCCGGCGCATGAGCCGCACCTTCTCGAGGTTCTCGCCCACGAGCGGGAACGTGACGCTGGCGGGGTCGAAGGTGACGGTGACCGAGACCGTGTCGTCCACCGCGTACGTCGGCTGGCTGAAGGCCACCGTCGCCCTGGGCGAGGTCGCGATGGGCACGGAGAGCTCTTTCTTGAGCGGCCCGGTGGTGAGCGACAGGAGCTGGGCGACCTGGTCGAGGCCCTTGCCGGCGGCCACCTCGCCCTGAAAGGCGAGGGCGTACTGGCTGGCGAAGAAGGGCTTGAGCACCTGCCGCTCCTCGGTGGCGATGGTGGCCGTCGCCTGCAGCCCCAGCTTGCCGCCCACCACGTCCATCTCGAGCGCGTTGGGGAGGTTGAAGGGGAAGCGGCGGAAGGCCGTCGCCCCGGCCTTGAGATCGAGGAAGGCGAAGGCCCCCACGGCGACCTCGAGCTCCGGCAATCCCGGCGGCGGCACGAGGTCGACCTTGGAGGTCGCCTCGCCGCTGGGCGCCTGGAGCACCTCGACCTCGTTGATGGAGGTGCACTGGAAGGCGGCGCAGTCCATGCCCGCGCGTACGCGACCGCCGACCTTCGCGGTGAGGAGCACCGAGAGGCCGCCGACGACGGGGCTCTTCGCCTCCAGCGAGAAGCCGACGCCGATCTCGATGGCGATGCCCAGGAGGATGCCCACGGGCCCCGGCACCGGCAGCTCCCGCTCGAAGAGCTTGAGCTTGCACTCGAGCTTGCCGTTGAGGGTGCCGGCGAGCTTCGGCTCGAGGGTGACGCTGACCGACGGGCTGTCGGACATCACGAAGCGCTGCACCTGCTGGTTCAGCTCCACGTCCCAGGTCGGGTTGCTCGTCACCTTGAAGTCCGACTGGGCGATCGAGAAGGGGATCTCCGTCTCGGCCGCGCAGTCGAAGGGGCCCACCTCGAACTCCTTGTCCAGGGCCTGCTGCTTGACGGCGTAGCGCGTGGTGCCATCGGGCCCCGTTGTCTGCGTGACGCCGTCGAGGGTGCGCTGCGGCGTCGTCACTGGCAGGTCGGTGAAGGTCTCCTTGAAGGCGAAGTCGGTGAAGAGCTCCGCGAGGGGGACCACCTCGAGCGTCACCTGCGCGCCGCTCACCTCGATGACCTTGCCGGCGACGGGGGCCGACTCGCTGGCGAGCAGCACGGTGCCCACCCCGGGCGGCGTGACGTCCACCAGCGAGAAGCGGTAGCGGAAGCCCGCGCCGAAGCGCGTGGTGTCATCGACCCGCTGGAAGTCACGGCCAACCTGCGCGTCGGTGACGAGCACGGCGCCCTCGACCGCCCGCGCGGAGACGACCGCGGTCTTCACCTCGAGGGTGCCGACCGTCGCGGTGAGCATCGACGAGCCCACGGCGGCCGCGGTGACGGTGCCGCTCGCGTCGACGGCGACGTGCTCCGGGCGCGAGGAGCGCCAGGTGACGGTGCCCGGGGCGAGTTCCGTGCCGTCCGCCGCGTAGGCGCGCACCTTGAGCGACCGCGCCGCGCCTTCGCTCGCGAGGAGCAGGGTCGGCGGCGAGAGCTCCAGGCGGGCAGGCGTGCCCTCTGGGAGCGAGCCACCCGCGGGGGGACAACCAAGCAGCAGGACGCCACCGACGACCGCGACCAGGGCACGCATTCCTTGATGGATATCATGACCGCCAACGGGCGTACGCACCGCCCACCGGCCCCATGCGAGCCGAGGCCGAGGGGGGCCCACGAGGCTGGAGATCGTCCGAGGCCCCCCAGCCGTTCCGTGGTGTCATGCCCGCGCCGAACCACTCAGGGGGTCTCATGTTTCGTCTCACCTGCCTCGCGCTCGTCGTCGCCCTGCCCGCCCTCGCGCAGGACTTCGACAGCGCCAACCGCAGCCTGCAGGAGAAGTCGTACTCCCGGGCCTGCGACGCCTTCACCGCCTACCTCAAGGCCAACCCGCAGGGCGCCCAGGCCCGCGAGGCCCAGGCCAAGAAGGCGGCCGCGTGCGTCCGCGCCGGCAAGGGCAGCTACGAGGAGCTCCGCAAGCTGGCCGACGAAGGCGAGAAGGACTTCGCCCGGGCCGTGGCGCTCCACACCCTGTGGGAGCGCGGCGAGCGCCGCTTCGACCTCATGGCCCCGCTGCTCAAGCAGGCCCTGGGCGGCTCCGGCCGCCAGGCCACCGAGGCCCGCGGGCTGCTCGAGGCCGCGCTCCTGCGCGAGATGGACAACAACGCCTGGAACGCGGTGCGGGTCGATCAGCTCGCCGACCTCGCGCTCTCGCTCGACAGCAAGCCCGAGCTCGTCGCCGCCTACCGCTTCAAGCGCGCCGTGGCCCGCCTGCGCCAGGGGCAGAAGGTCAAGGAGGCGGAGGCCGAGCTCACCGACCTGGGCCGCGGCAACACCGAGGTCGCCGACGACGCGCTGTACCACCTGGGCGAGCGCCGCGAGAACGAGGGCAAGTTCGAGGCGGCCCTCGAGCACTACGACGCCATCGTGAAGCGCTTCTCGCCGCAGACGAGCAACATGCGCTCCTCGGCCGAGAGCCAGGCCGCCGGCATCCGCCGGCCGTACGTCACCGTGAGCGTGCCCACCAACGAGCTCCCCGGGGTGAAGCCGCAGGTCTCGGTGTCATTCCGCAACGTGAAGAACGCGCAGTGGTCGCTGCGCAAGGTCGACCCGCTCGCCGCAGCCCCGGGCGCGCAGCCGCGCCTCGACACCGACCTCGCCCGGCTCGCCGGCCCGCAGGTGAAGGCCTGGGGCACCACCCTCGAGGCGAAGGCGCGCTACGCCCCCGGCAGCACGCAGTTCGACCTCGGCGTCAGCGAACCGGGGCTCTACGTGCTCGACGTGGTCGCCGATGGGCAGCGGGCCTCGACCTGGGCGCTCGTCTCGCAGCACGTCGCCATCACCAAGAGCGACCGCAACCAGGTCGTCGTGGCCGTCTTCGACGTGGAGACCGGCGCCGCGCAGCCCAACGCCGACGTGGCCCTCTTCACCTTGCGCTCCGGCAACCCGCACCAGCGCCACGACGCGCGCACCGGCGCCGACGGCCTCGCCACCTTCAAGCTCGAGAAGACCACCGACTCGATGTTCGCGTGGACCAGGAGCGGCCCCCACCTCGCCTACGCCACCGCCGGCGGCACGTACTGGAGCAGCTACGCCCGGCAGGAGCTCGCCTACGTCGCCACCGATCGCCCCCTCTACAAGCCCGGCGAGTCGGTCGGCCTCAAGCTCTACCTGCGCTCGCGCGAGGGCGGCCCCTCCACCCCGCTCTCCGGGGTGACGGTCACCGTGCGCGTGTCGGACCCGACCGGCAAGGAGGCGCTCAAGCAAGACGTCACCACCAACGCCTTCGGCACCGCGACGCTGACCATGCCCCTGGCGAAGAACGCCACGCTCGGGGCCTGGTACATCAACGTGCAGGGCGGCAACCGCTACTTCCAGCAGCCGCAGCAGCAGTTCCGCGTCGAGGAGTACAAGCCGCCCGAGTACCTCGTCTCCGTCGAGCCGCTGGGCAACCCGAAGCCCGGCGAGAAGGTGCGCTTCAAGGTCTCGGCGAAGTACTACTCGGGGGGCGCCGTCGCCAACGCCGCCGGCCGCGCGCTCGTCACCGTGCGCCCCTGGCAGCACCAGTTCGGCCCCTGGCCGGGCGAAGAGAAGGAAGCGCCGCAGTACGGCGGGTACGACGACGACGACTACCGGCCGCGGCGCGGGTACCGCGGGGGCTACAACCCCTGGTACCAGCTCGCCCAGCACACCCTGCCCTTCAAGACCGGCGCCGACGGCACGGCTGAGGTCGAGGTGCCGGAGCACGCCGGCGGCGAGCAGTCTCTCGAGTACGCGGTGCAGGTCTTCGTCACCGACTCCAGCCGCCGGGAGATCCAGGGAGGCGGCTCCATCAAGCTCTCGAAGCAGGCCACCTTCGTCGACGTGCGCACCGGCCACTTCCTCTACCGCCCGGGTGAGCGGGTCGACGTGAAGCTGCGCGCCGAAGACGCGAACGGGCGCCCGGCCGACGCCGACGTGGTGCTGCGACTGCTGCGGTTGGCCGACGATGGCACCACCAGCCGCATCACCGAGGCGCGCACCCGCATCGTCAAGGGCGCGGGCCGCGCGGTGCTCGACGCCGACGCCGTGGGGCGCGTGCGCCTCGAGGTGGTCGACGGCAGCGGCGCCGCCGAGGCGGTGCTCGCCACCACCGACCTGTGGCTCACCAGCGACACCAAGCCCATCGTGCCCGGCCCGGGCTTCCAGCTCTTCGTGGACCGCGCGCCGCTGGCCGTCGGCGACTCGCTGCGCGTGCTGGTGGCGGGCAGCGCGCCCGGGGGCCACGCGCTCCTCACGCTCGAGAGCGACGTGCTCGTGGCGACGAAGATGGTCGAGCTCAAGGGCCGCGCCCGCTTCGTGGAGTTCACCCTCACCGCCGAGCTCGCGCCCAACGGCTGGCTGCACGCCGCGCGCTACGAGCAGACCGAGCTGCGCCTGCAGCAGCTGCCCATTCGCGTGAAGGGCAGCGAGGTCGAGCTGCCCGTCGCGGTCAGCTTCGGCGCGGCCTCCGCCGAGCCGGGCGCCGCCGTCACCGCGGCCATCAAGGCCACGTTGCCCGCCGGCGTCTCGAGCGAGACCGCGCTCACCGTGGTCGACGAGTCGCTCTTCGCCATCGCCCCCGAGCGCACCGACTTCCTCGCCTTCTTCGGGCGCTCCAACCGCAACCAGGGCGTGCAGACGCAGACGAGCTACAACACGCGCCGCACCCGGAAGCGGCCCGTCGTAGCCGCGCAGGCCACGCCCAAGACGCCCGCCACCGGCAAGCGTGATGAGAACGAGCTCGACGACTCCCCCGCTGAGATCGCCCGGCAGTCGGCGCCGCGCCCGCCCCCGGCCCCCGCCGGCCGGGCGATGGCCGACGAAGAGGGCGCCTCGGAGAGCTTCGCGACCTCCGGCGCGGCGTCGAAGGCCCTCTCGCCCCGGGCCGAGAAGAAGTCGAAGGAGGCCGCGGGGCCGGCGGACGATCGCGGCGGCGGAGATGGCGCGGGCGAGGCGCCCATCAAGGTGCGCAGCGACTTCAGCACCTCGGCTGGCTGGTTCGCGGCGCTCGGCTCGAAGAGCGGCACCCTCAGCCAGCGGCTCACGCTGAAGGACTCGCTCACCTCGTGGAAGGCGACGGCCACGCTCGTCACCGAGGGCCCGCAGCTCGGCGTGGGCAGCGCCACCATCCGCACCGCGAAGCCGCTCATGGTGCGCCTCCAGGGGCCGCGCTTCTTCGTCGAGGGTGACGAGGTGGTGCTCTCCGCAGTGATCGAGAGCCACCTCGCGAAGGGCACCGACGTCGAGGTGGTGATCGCCGCGCCCGGCTTCACCGCGCTCACGCCGGCCAAGAAGGTGGTGCGCATCGAGCCCGAGCAGGTGCTGCGCGTCGACGCGAAGTTCAAGGTGGTCGCGCTCGGGGAGCGCGCCATTCGCGCGACGGTGAAGGGCGGCGGCACCTCCGACGGCATGGAGTGGACGTTGCCGGCCTTCGTGCACGGCAGCGCCCAGCGGCAGTTCTTCGCCGGCCGCGTGAAGGACGTGCAGCGCTTCGAGTTCGAGCTGCCCGAGAAGCGCAAGCCCGCGCTCACCCAGGTCGAGCTGACGCTCTCGCCCACGCTGCTCGCGGTGATGTTCGACGCCCTGCCCTACCTGGCGCAGTACCCCTACGGCTGCGTGGAGCAGACGCTCTCGCGCTTCGTGCCCGCCACCATCGCCCGCCGCGCGGTGAAGGACCTGAACCTCCCCGCGAGCCGGGTGCCGGCGCAGCTCGACGACATGACGCAGAAGGGCCTCGAGCGGCTCTACGGCTTCCAACACGGCGACGGCGGCTGGGGCTGGTGGCAGTCAGACCCCACCAACCTGTGGATGACGGCCTACGTGGTCAGCTCGCTCTCGCTGGCGAAGGCCGCCGGCCTCGACGTGCGCGCCGACGTCATCTCGCGCGGCCGCGAGTACTTGAAGAACAACCTCGGCGCGGGGCTCAACGCGCCGGAGACGCACGCCTACATGGTCTACGCGCTCGCCAGCACCGGCGGCGCGCCCAAGGCCGCGCTCGACACCGTCTTCTCGCGCCGCACCACGCTGACGCCCCGCGCCCGGGCGCAGCTCGCCCTGGCCCTGCTCCACCAGAAGGACCCCCGCGCCCGCATCGCCGTCGAGAACCTCGACGACGTGGTGAAGGCCGCCTCAGCGCGCCCCGACGCTGCGGTAGGCGACGCGACCGACGCCTGGAGCACCTCGGCGGCCATCGAGGCCACCGCCTTCACGCTCATGGCCTACGCCCGCTACGACCTGAAGAGCCCGCTCATCGGACCGCTGACGGACTTCCTCGTGCTCCGCCGCAACGGCGGCCGCTGGCGCAACACCCGCGACACGGCCTTCGCCCTCTACGCGCTCTCGGAGCTCGCGACGCGCGAGGGCGCCGGCAGCAAGTCGGGCCTCTTCGTCATCAGCGTCAACGGGAAGGAGGTCAAGCGCGTGCCGTACACCAAGGGCGGCCTCGACCTGACGGCGCCGGTGATGCTGGGCGACGCGGCCTTCAAGGCCGGCAAGAACGTGGTGCAGGTGAAGCACGACGGCTCGGGCACCGGGTACTTCGGGGCCACGGCCGACGTGTTCAACATGAACGACTTCATTCGCGGCGTGGGCGGCGACGTGAAGGTCAAGCGCACGTACACGCTGCTGGGCAAGCCCAGCACCGAGCGCGGCCCCGGCGCTGGCGCCGAGTACGGCATGCCCGTGGAGTCGGGCGTGCGCGTGCGCGTGGACCTCGAGCTCACCGCCAACAAGGCCGTGGAGTTCGTGATGCTGGAGGACCTGAAGCCCGCGGGCTTCGAGACCGTGCTGCTCCAGTCGGGCCCGCAGGTGTGCAACTACGCCTGCGCGCACGCGGAGCTGCGCACGGATCGCGTGGCCATGTTCCTCCCGCAGATCCCCGTGGGCACGACGAAGCTGAGCTACGAGCTGCGCGCCGAGGTGCCGGGCCGCTTCGCCGCGCTCCCGGCCCGCGTCGAGGCCATGTACGCCCCCGAGATCCAGGCCACGGCCGACGAGATGCGCTTCGAGGTGCGCGACGCCCCGGAGGACGGGCGCGTGCAGCGCTGAAC
>CAYUZK010000211.1:0-2383 GCA_964449625.1 uncultured Archangium sp. | reverse complement strand
CCTCTTCATCGTGGAGCGCTGGGAGCGGGTGGAGGGCTTCCGTCCCCGCGGGTGACGCAGTAGGTGTGGGGTCAGCCTCCGCCGTAGGCCGACTGGAGCCCTCGCCATGCCGTCCCGACTCCCGCTGCTCCTCGCGTGCGCCCTCGTCGTGGCGTGCGGCGCCGAGAGCAACAGCACCATCAAGGGCAGCGGGTGCCCCGGGTGCCGCACGGCCGAGGGCACCTGCGTCGTGGGCACCGCCGTCACCGCCTGCGGCGCGGCGGGCGCCATGTGCCTGGCCTGCGGCAGCGATCAGGCGTGCGAGGCCGGGGGCTGCGTCGCTGCCACCTCGGGGACGGGCGGCGGCGGCGGCGCGACGGGGGGCGGCGCGGGCGGAGGCGGCGGCTTCACCGGCACCGGCGTCGACGGCGGCCTCGAGGACTGCTCGGCCGCGGCGAAGCTGGTCTACGTCATCGACAGCAACCGCACCCTCTCGTCCTTCGACCCGGCGAAGGTGGGCACCGGCAGCAGCCCCTTCAGCGAATTGGGCCGCGTCACCTGCGCGGCGCAGACGGGCGCGGAGCCCTTCTCGATGTCCGTCGATCGCGACGCGGTGGCGTGGGTCATCTACGACAGCGGCGAGCTCTTCACGGTGCCGCTCACGCAGCTCCCGCTGGCGTGCACCAAGACGACCTTCGCGCGGCAGAACAACGTGGCGAAGTTCGGCATGGGCTTCGTCTCGAACGCCCCCGGCTCGCGCGACGAGACGCTCTTCATCTCGGGCAGCGACACCAGCTCGTCGCTGACCACCACGAAGTTCGGCACCCTCGGCACGACGCCGCCCTACGCCGTCACGGTGCTGGGCACGCTGAGCGGCGCGCCGGAGCTGACGGGCACCGGCGACGCGAAGCTGTGGGCCTTCTTCCCCAACCTCAGCACGCCGCAGGTCGCCCGCCTCGACAAGGCCAGCGGCGCGAAGCTGCAGACCTTCAGCGCCGCGACCCTCTCGGGCGACCCGCTGGCCTGGGCCTTCGCCTTCTGGGGCGGCGACTTCTGGATCTTCCTCGAGCGCACGAGCGACGCGTCGACCAACGTGTGGAAGATGAACGGGCAGACGGGCGCGGTGACGCGGGCCGTGCCGTCGACCGGCCGCCGCATCGTCGGCGCGGGCGTGTCGACCTGCGCGCCGGTCGAGATCAACTGACGGTGCGCGTCGCCTTCGTGACGGCCGCGAAGTTCGCGGCGCTCTACGACGACGATCGGCCCGCCACCGAGGCCCTGCGCGCGCGCGGCGTCGAGGTGGCGCCGGTGGTGTGGAACGACGGGGCGCTCGACGGCTTCGACGCCGTGGTGATGCGCAGCCCGTGGGACTGGTTCGAGCACCGCGCGCCGTTCCGCCGCTTCCTGGGCGCCCTCGCCGAGCTGCCGGTGCCGGTCTTCAACGCGCCCGCCGTCATGGCCGCCTACGCCGACAAGCGCTACCTCCCGCGCCTCGAGCAGGCCGGCGCGCGCGTGGTGCCCACGGAGCTGCTCGCGCCGGGCGAGCTGGGCGAGGTACCCGCGCGGCTGACGCGCCGAGGCTGGGGCCGCGCCGTGCTCAAGCCCGCCTTCACCGCCAACGCCGTGGGGGCCTGCGTGTTCGACGCGCGTGAGGCGGCCGACGTCGTCGCGCGCCTGCCCGTCAGCGACGAGCCCTGGCTCCTCCAGCCCTTCCTCGAGGGCATCCGCGACGGGGAGCTGTCCTTCGTCTTCTTCGACGGGGTGTTTTCCCACGCGGTGCGCAAGACGCCCCCGCCCGGCGAATGGCGCGTGCAGCACGACTACGGCGGCGTGGCGACGCGGCTGGAGCCCGCGGCCGGGTGGGTCGCCCAGGCCACGCGCCTGCTCGCGCTCGCCGCCCCCGACACGCTCTACGCGCGCGTGGACTGCGTGCCGCAGGGCGGCGAGCTCCACCTCATGGAGCTCGAGCTCGTGGAGCCCGAGCTCTTCTTCAGGCTCGAGCCCGAGGCAGCTGGGCGCTTCGCCGAGGCGCTCCTGCGGCGGCTGGGGGCCTGACGCCCCGCGCCGTCAGTTCGGCACGCAGACGCCGTTCGCGTCGCAGGTGCCGCCGCCGCACGTGCCCAGGCAGTTGACGAAGGCCTGCGCGTTGACCGAGGCCCCGCGCGCGCCCGCGGTGCCCGAGCTCATCAGGCTGCCCGGCGAGCTGCCGCCCGCCCCGCCAGGCCCGCCGGTGTCGAGCGACGCCGGCGTCAGGAAGGTGTTCGACGGGGGGAGCGCCGCGAAGGAGACGTTGAAGCCCAGCAGCCCGTAGGCCGGCCCACCGGCCCCGCCGCCGCCGCCGCCGCCCGGGCCGCCCTGGCCGCCTTCGCCGCCCTTTCCGCCCACCGAGCTGCTCCAGCGCGCT
>CAYUZK010000210.1:6046-10901 GCA_964449625.1 uncultured Archangium sp. | reverse complement strand
TGCGCGACGTCGTCGTCGCGGGCGTGCTCGGTGTCGGGCGTCAGGCGGCGCAGCGACACCGCGCGGGTGGCGTCGCTCACGGGCGACGGCTCGAGGCACAGGGCGCGCAGGAGGACGACATGCGGGCGATGGTAGTCGAAGTGCTGGCGCGCCTCTCGCCGGCCCCGCAATGACGACGGGGGCGCGCCGCCTCGGCACGCCCCCGCGGGGACTCAGCGCAGCGCGCGCGGCTCAGGCCTTGCCGAGCGACGCCGCCGCCTGCCGCACCATGGCCTCGGGCCAGGTGTCGGGGCCGTAGCGCCCGAGGATCTCCATGCCCTCCGGCGAGGTCGTCAGCACGAAGGGCCCGGTGTTGCCGGCGCGCAGCGCGTAGGCGCCCTCCGGCTTGACGGCCTGCACGAGCTGCCCCGTCGCGGCGAGCTTGCCGAAGAGCACCGAGGTCACCTTGAGCTCGACCACCTGCCGCGCCGCCGTGGTGGGCAGGCTGGTGTCCTGCGACTGCGGAAAGCTCTGCTGCGGCGCCTGCTGCACGACGCGCGTCACCTCGGCCATCACGGCGGCCTCGGCTGCGGGGAGCACCTCTTCGATGGGTTCAGGGGGCTTGGCCATGGTGACTCCCGACTTTCAGTTGAGGACGTAGAGGCTCGAGTAGAGCTCGGTGAACTTCGAGAGCGGCATCGAGAAGAAGCCGTCGTTCTTGCCGTCGTTGCCGTACTCCGACTGGCCCCAGGGGTTGCGCAGCTTGACGAACTTCTCGCCGCCCTTCTCTTCGACGCCCAGCACCGAGTAGGCGTGGTTCGCGTAGACGCCGGTGTTGGTGTAGCGCGCCGACTGATCGGAGCCGTGCGTGCCCGCCGCCACGGGGATGCCCTTGGCGATGTCCGACTCGATGCGCTTGTAGAGGCGGTCGGCGCTGCCGGCGCTCACCCACTCGTAGCCCTGCGAGCGGCCCACCATCTCGCTCATCACCTTGCCGGCGCTGCCGCCGTTGCCGATGGTGTCGTAGCTGCCCTTCCACTGCGCGTAGGCCTTCTCGATGAGCGGGTACCACAGCTCCATCTTGTCCTTCGACGTGGAGCCGCCGAGCGAGCTGCCGTAGATGGGCCCGCCGAAGCTGCGCACGTAGAGGTCGCCGTCGATCTGGATCTCCACCGGGCGGTTCTTGTTGCCGTTCTCGTAGAACTTGACGGTGTACGTGCCGTCGCCGTTCTCCTTGATGGCGTCCTTGATGGCCTGCGGGTTCTGCGCGGCCACCGAGGCGAGCGCCGCGGGGAAGTAGCAGTTGCCGATGGCGCCCTGGCGCACGTCGGCCGCCGTGGGCTCGTCGATGAAGAGCGGGCCCGTGAAGCGCTCGAGCTTGAACTTGGGCGTGCCGTCGGCGTTCATCTCGTCCTTGTGCATCTTCGGGTCGGGCAGGTCGATGCCCGTCGGGCCGCTCGTGCCGCCCGGCACCTTGAGGATGCCCGTCACGCTCGCGTGGTTGACGTTGTTCTTGCCGTCGCTCACCGAGACCTTGAACTCGTCGCCGGCCCGGCCGGGCAGCTTGAGGTCCGCGGGCACGGAGCCCTTGTCGGTGGCCGTGACGTCCACCTTCTCGCCGGTGCGCACGTTGACGAAGCGCAGCTGCGCGCCCGGCTCCGAGAGCGGGCGGCCGGTGTTGTGCGTGACCGAGATGCCGTCAGCCGTGGCCGCGAGGTCCATGCGCTCGAGGTTGACGACGGCGTTGCGCGTGTCGGCGCCCTCGACGCCCTTGGCCTGGATGGTGAGCCAGTCGCTGGTGGAGCCGTCGGCCGCGCGGGTGCGCAGGCGGATCATGTCGCCCTCGCGCACGTCGGGCATGGTGCCGAGGAACTTGCCCGAGGCGTCGGCCGTGCCGATGACCATGGTGTCGGTCAGGTGCAGACGGCCCGCAGGCGCCGTCGAGAGGTTGATGGCCTCGATGATCTCACCCGGCTTGGCGATGCCCTCGATGCCGTTCTTCTGATCGCCCGTGATGGTGAGCGGCCCGAAGGTCTCCTGCAGCGGCGCGCGGCCGATGAGCGCCTCGAGGAAGTTCTTCGCGCCCGCGTCCATCTGGAAGCCCGACTTGTCGAGCAGCTGCCCGATGTCGCTCTTCTCGCTCCTCGACAGCCCCGCCTTCGCCAGCTCGAACTGCTGGCCGCGCGTGATGCCCGGCTTCGTCAGCTCCGACTTCGCCTTCTCGAAGGTCATGCGCGAGCCGTCGCCCACGGCCGCCAGCAGCTCCACCACGTTCGCGTCGGTGATCTTCGGCGCCGCCGAGGTCTTCTGGGTGTCGACGAAGCTGCGGATTCGCTGATCGCTGATGCGCATGGTCATGGGGCAGTCCTCTTGGGGCTGGAGTTCAAAACGCGGGGCCGAAGTGTCCCACAGGTGACCCATTGTCGGTACTCCGAGCGCAAGGTTGTGTGCCCATGTGCGATTTCCCATGACAGGGTGTGGATCAGCCGGCTTGCCTGCGGCAACCAACGGGTGCCATGACGGCGCTCGCTTTCACGACTCGGCCCATGTCCAACGACCTCGCCGCGGTGGCCGACCCCTTACGGAGCCTCGCCCTCGCGGCGCGAGACGGTGAAAGCATCGCCTTTACGAGGCTTTACGAGCACACCCGGGAGCAGGCCTGGCGGGTGCTGTACCGGGTGGTGGGGCAGAGCGCGGAGCTCGAGGACCTCCTGCAGGAGGCCTACGTGCAGCTCATGCGGGCCCTCAAGACGTACCGGGGCGACGCGCGGGTGACGACCTTCCTCCACCGCATCTGCGTCAACGTGGGGCTGATGCACCTTCGGGCCCGGCGCCGCCGGAAGGAAGAGGTGACGCCGGAGCTGCCAGACGCCGAGACGGGCGAGGCGCACGACCCCGAGCGGGCCGCGCAGGTGAAGCAGGCCGCGGCCCTCGTGCAGCGCGCGCTGGCCACGCTGTCGGAAGAGAAGGCGGCCGTCTTCGTGTACCACGAGCTGTTGGGCCTCAAGCCGGAGGAGATCTCCGAGCTGGTGGAGTGCCCCGTCAACACCGTCCGCAGCCGCCTCAACCGCGCGCGCCAGGACTTCACCGAGGCCGTCATCGCCCTCAAGGGGAAGGCGCCATGAGCCACCTCGCCTCCGAGCAGCTCTGGGATCACGCGCGCGGCGAGCTGCCGGCCGAGCAGGCCCAGCAGGCCGAGCGCCACCTCGCCGGCTGCGCCGACTGCCGCGTCGCCCTCGAGGACATCCGCGGCGCGCAGCAGGCCCTCGTCGCCCTGCCCCCGCCGCCGCCCCTGCCCGACGCCGTCGCCCGGCGCGTGGGCCACCGCCTCGCGGAGCTCGCCGACGCCGAGGCCGCCCGCGCCTTCGCGCCCTGGTGGCACGGGCTCTTCACCTTCCGCTTCGCGCTGGCCACCGCCACGGCCCTCGCGCTGGTGCTCGCCGGCGCCTGGCTCCTCGCCCCCGGCGCTCCGGCCGGCCTGC
The DNA here is from genome assembly GCA_964449625.1 of uncultured Archangium sp. Classification (GTDB taxonomy): domain Bacteria; phylum Myxococcota; class Myxococcia; order Myxococcales; family Myxococcaceae; genus Archangium_A. The sequence continues at coordinate 7,440 of CAYUZK010000210.1, read as the reverse complement.
CGCCGACGCCCGTGGCGCTGCCGCTGCTGCCCCCGGAGGTGCCGCCCACGCCCGCGCCGCCGAAGGCCCCCGCGGCGAAGCTCACCGCCGTCGTCGCCAGCGCGAAGAAGGCCACCGCGACGAAGCAGCAGGTGCTCGCTGAGGGCGCGAAGGTGTCCACCGCCGCCGGCGGCAGCGCGTGGCTCAAGCTGCCCGACGGCTCCCGCGCGGGCCTCACCGGCACCTCGGAGGTGACCCTCGCCACCCTCGAGGCCGGGCAGCTCACGCTCGACCTGGGCCGCGGCAACCTCGCCCTCGAGGTGCCGCACCGGGAAGACCGCGTCTTCGTGGTGCGCGCCGGCGAGCTCGAGGTGAAGGACCTGGGCACCCGCTTCCTCGTGTCTCGCCAGGCCGACCGCACCCTCGTCGCCGTCGAGGAGGGCGTGGTGGAGGTGAAGGCGCCCACCGGCACCCGCGAGCTGGGCGCCGGCCGCGCGATGACCTGGCGCAACGGCCAGCTCCAGGAGTTCGCCTGGGAGGCCGCCGCGCCGCCTCCGCAGCCCACCGCGCGCGCCGTGCCGCCCGAGGCGCCGGCGCACCCCAACTCCGTGGCGCGCCTGGCCGAAGAAGACGACGACGAGGAGGGCGACCTGCCGCCGCCCGCCGAGGAGGTGCCCGCGGGCGTGGCGGCTCCCGAGGCGCCCGACCGCACGCCCGTGGTGGCCGACGAGCAGTGGGCGCAGCTGCCGCCCGCCGAGCGCCCGACCCTCGCGCCGACGGCCCCCACGAAGCGCACCCGGCGCGGCTTCTCGCTGCGCGGCCTCGAGCGGAAGCTGCGCGAGCTCAGCGAGGCCCTCACCACGCCGCCCCAGGGCGAGCGCGAGGCGCGGGCGAAGGCCGTGACCCGCGCGGCCGACGCCGGCGACTGCGAGCACGCCCTCACCCTGGCCGAGCGCTGGCTCCGGGCCACGCCCTCGTCGCTCGCGCAGGAGCCGCAGCTGCGCCGCGGCGTGCAGCTCCAGCAGCTGCGCTGCCTCAACCACCTGGGCCGCGTCGAAGAGGCCTCGGCGCTGCAGCGCGCGCTCGAGACGGCGCACTGACCTGCGCGGCCGTCAGGCCGGGTGGAAGACGAAGACCGCGCCGGTGTCGTCGCGGCGCACGCGGCCCCCGTCCTCCAGCACCTCGACGTTCGCCAGCACCTCCGAGAGCATGAGCACCAGGCGGCCGGCCTCGCGCCGGGGGAACAGCGTGGGCAGCAGGTCGAACACCGTGGCCGGTGACTCCCGCAGCCGCCCGAGCAGCTTCTCCTGCCGCGCCACGTAGAAGTCGAAGAGCCCGTCGAGCAGCGCCCGGTGCCCGCGGAAGGCCGGCCCGTGCCCCGGCAGCACCACGTCGAGGTCGAGGTCGCGCACCCA
>CAYUZK010000210.1:0-5946 GCA_964449625.1 uncultured Archangium sp. | reverse complement strand
GCGTCGAGCGTGGCTTCCGGCACGCCCAGCTTGAGGAAGTAGCCGCGGTGCCGCCGCAGGAGCGCCGCGAAGCGCGCGTCGCCCACCACCTTCTCCACGTCGGCCGGGTGGATGAAGACGCGGGCGCCGCTCGCCTCCGAGAGCTCCTGCGCGTTGCCGAAGTGGTCGAGGTGCCCGTGGCTCACCACGATGCGCGAGAGCCGACCCAGGTCCACCCCGTGGAGCGAGGCCTGAGCCCGGAGCGCCGCGCGGCCCTCCTCGGTGCCGATGCCGGTGTCGAAGAGCGTCCACCGGCCGTCGGCGTCTTCGATGGCCCAGGCGTTGGCCGGGCCGCCGGCCTCCAGAAACGGCACCGGCACCTCCAGGCGTCGAACGCCGAAGGTGCCGAGCGCCGCGTCAGCGACGGGCTGGGTGTCGCCGTGCAACGGTTACTTCGCGGCCTTCACGGCGGCCTGCAGCTCCGGCATGGCCTTGAAGAGGTCGGCCACCAGCCCGTAGTCGGCGATCTGGAAGATGGGCGCGTCGCCGTCCTTGTTGATGGCGACGATGGTCTTGCTGCCCTTCATGCCCGCCACGTGCTGGATGGCGCCCGAGATGCCCGCGGCGATGTAGAGCGCCGGCGCCACCACCTTGCCCGTCTGACCGATCTGCAGATCGTTGGGCTGCCAGCCGGCGTCGCACACCGCGCGCGAGGCGCCCACGGCCGCGCCGAGCTCGTCGGCGAGCCCGTCGATGGGCCCGAAGTCGCCCTTGGTGCCGCGGCCGCCGGCCACCACCACGCGGGCCTCGGTCAGCGCCGGGCGCGCGCTCTTCACTTCCTTGAACGAGACGTGCTTCGTGAGCTGCTTGTCGGGCGCCGGGGCCGCGAAGGCCTTCACCTCACCCGCCGCGCCAGCCTCGGCGAGGGCGAACTCGGTGGTGCGCACGGTGAAGCACTTGACGCTGCCGGTGAGCTTCACGGTGGCGATGACCGCGCCGGCCCACATCGGCCGCAGCACGGCGGTGTCGGCGCCCGCGCCCTCGACGCCCATGATCTCGGAGGCCATCGGGGCCTTGAGCTTCGCCGCCGCGCGGGGCATCACGTCGCGGCCGATGGCCGTGGCCGCCGCGCCCACCCACTCCGCGCCCGCGGCCGTGGCCGCCGCGGCGATGGCCGGCGCCCAGTTCTCGGCGATGGCGTGCTCGAAGTGCGCCGCGGAGGCCGCGTGCACGGTCTTCACGTACGGCTTGACGGCCTCGGCCAGCGCGCCGGCGTCCTTCGCCAGCACCAGCGCGTGCACCTCGCCCCCCGCCGCCTTCGCGAGCTGCTGCCCGGCGGTGATGGTGTTGAGCGTGGCCTTGCGGAGCGACCCGTCGGGGTTGCCTTCGACGACGATGAGAACGTTACCCATGGTGTTGTGTCCTTTTCTTTCGAAGAGCGGGGGCGCTCAGAGGGCCTTGGCTTCGGTCTTGAGCTTGTCGACCAGCGTCGCCACGTCGGGCACCTTGATGCCCGCCTTGCGCGCCGGCGGGTGCGCCATCTTCGTCACCGTCAGCTTCGGCGTGACGTCCACGCCCAGCGACGCCGGGGTGTGCTCCTCGATGGGCTTGCTCTTGGCCTTCATGATGCCGGGCAGCGAGGCGTAGCGAGGCTGGTTGAGGCGCAGCTCCGTCGTCACCACGCAGGGCAGCGGGCTCTCGACGGTGTGCAGGCCGCCGTCCACCTCGCGCGTCACGGTGATGCTCTTGCCGTCGGCCGCCAGCTTGACCGCCGGGGTCTTCGACTTCTCGGCCTCCGACTCCAGCGACTCCTCCTTGGAGGCGAAGCTCGCCTGGGCCCACCCCAGCCACTGGGCCATGTACTGCGCGACCTGGCCCTGGTCGTCGTCGATGGCCTGCTTGCCGAGAATGCACAGGTCGGGCTTCTCTTTCTCGGCGATCTTCGCCAGGCAGCCGGCGATGCCGAGCTGGTCGATGGGGCCGGCGTGGTTGACCCAGATGGCCTTGGTGGCGCCCATGGCCAGCGCGTGGCGCAGCTGCTCGTGCACCTCCTTCGCGCCGACCGACACCACCACCACCTCGCCGCCGCCGTGCTTGGCGACCAGGCGCAGCGCCTCTTCGACGCCGATCTCGTCGAAGGGGTTGATCTTGTACTTGAGCCCCTCCAGCACGATGCCCGTGCCCGCGGGGTTCACCTTGATCTTCGACTCGTAGTCTTCGACTCGCTTCGCAGTGACGAGGATCTTCAGCGGCATCGTGCGGCTCCTTCGGTGATCAGCAGCGCTACTTGACGCGCTGCATCGGTTCGGGCCGATTTATGAATCAACGGGGTGCCGCGCAACGAAAGAATCACGCCCCCTTGAGGAGCTCACGGGCGATGACCAGCCGCTGCACCTGGCTGGTGCCCTCGTAGATCTGAATGAGCTTGGCGTCGCGCATGAGCTTCTCGACGGGGTACTCCCTCGAGTAGCCGTAGCCGCCGAAGATCTGCACGGCGTCGGTGGTGGCCTTCATGCCCATGTCGGCGGCGAAGCGCTTGGCGTAGCTCGAGATGAGCGTGTTGCGCTGGCCCTCGTCGAGCAGCCACGCGCTCTTGTAGGTGAGCAGCCGCGACGCCTCGATGTCGGCCGCCATGTCGGCGATCATGAACTGAATGGCCTGGAAGTCGGCGATGGGCTTGCCGAACTGCTGGCGCTGCTTGCTGTAGTCGATGGCGTGCTCCATCGCCGCCCGCGCGATGCCGATGGCGAACATCGCCGTGAGCGGCCGGCTGTTGTCGAGCGTGGCCATGGCGATGAGGAAGCCCTCGCCTTCCTTGCCGATGCGGTTGGCCACGGGCACGCGCACGTCCTCGAAGGTGAGCGTCACCGTGTTCGAGGCCCGCTGGCCCATCTTGTTCTCGTGCTTGCCGATGGTGAGGCCCTTCGGGCGCCCCTCGACCACCAGGCACATCAGGCCCTTGTGCTTCTGGGCGGGGTCGGTGGTGCAGAAGAGCGAGAACTGGTCGGCATACTCGCCGTTGGTGATCCACTGCTTCTGGCCGTTGACGACGTAGTGGTCGCCGTCGAGGCGCGCGGTGCAGCGCAGGCCCGCCACGTCGCTGCCCGCGCCGGGCTCGGTGAGCGCGAAGCTCGCCAGCTTGAAGCCCGTGGTGAACGGCCGCAGGAAGCGCTCCTTCTGCTCCTTCGAGCCGCCGATGACGATGGGCAGCAGCGCCAGGTCGTTGGCGATCATCGAGGTCGCCATGCCCGCGCAGCCCCACGAGAGCTCCTCGGCCACCACCACCTGCGCCAGGTGCGGCAGCTCCATGCCGCCGTGCTCGGCGGGAATGACGAGGTTCATCAGCCCCAGCTCCGAGGCCTGGCGGATGATGTCCTTCGGGAACTCGCCCACCTCGTCGTAGTGGGCGGACTTGGGGCGCATCACCTCGCGGGCAAACTTGCGGGCGGTCTCCTGCAGGGCCTTCTCGTCGTCGGACAGGGCGAAGTTCATGGGCCGCCCCATAGCACAGGGACATTGACCGCACCCCCGCGCGGCCGAATACTCCGCCTCCGACTCGTTGGGGCCCCCACACCCTCGAAGGAACACTCATATGACCCAGTCGTCCCGTTACCTCGGCGCCGCCGCGTGCGCGCTCGCCGTCCTCGCTGGCTGTGGTCCGACCGCCGTCGACCCGGTGCTGAGCCTCACGCCGCGCCCGCGCACCATCGACAACCTGGGCCAGGTGTCCACCATCACCGTGACGGCCAGCGACAAGGAGGGCAAGCCGGGCACCGGCACCGTGCGCCTGACCAGCGTGGCGGGGACCTTCGGCGACGGGCTCACCGTCACCCTCGGCGCCGACGGCACGGCCACGGCCGACTTCTCGTGCGACGTGCGCACCGACGTCACCTGCAGCGGCGCCTCGGTGCGCGTCACGGCCATCTGGACGACCGGCGGCGTGGAGATCACCACCGGCACCAGCCTCACGTTGTCCTCGGCCGGCGCCGACGGCGGCACCGACGGCGGCGCCGCTGACGCGGGCACCATGGTCGACGCCGGCACCGACGCAGGTACCACGACCGCCGACGCGGGCCTGACGCTCACCGCCGGCCGCACCACCATCTTCGCCGGGGTCGGCGACTCGACGCCCGTCACCGCGACGCTGCGCCTGGGCGCCCAGCCGCAGGTCGGCGCGACGGTGGACTTCGCCACCACGCTGGGCACCCTCTCGTTGCCCGACGGCGGCGCGGCCACCAGCGCCGTCACCGACGCCCAGGGCCGCGCGGTGCTCACCCTCACCGCCGGCAGCACCCCGGGCACGGCCAGCCTCACCGCCGTCAACGTGGCCTCGGGCCTGGTCGCCAACCTCCCGGTCGAGATCCTCGCGGTCAACAGCATCACCCACACGCTGACGACCTGCGACACGGGCACCACGAGCTGCGGCGTGATGGGCATCCGCGGCTCGGGCTTCAACGAGAACGCGCTCGTGCGCTTCCGCGTGGCCGACTCCATGGGCCGCCCGGTGGCGGGCGTGCCGGTGACCTTCGTCGCCAACAACCCGCCCAACGGCACCACCGTGTCGCCCAGCGGCGTGACCGACGCCATGGGCATCGCCGCGGCCGTCGTGCAGTCCGGCTTCGCCGTGGGCACCTTCACCGTCACCGCCACGGTGAGCAGCGTGAGCGCCACCAGCCCCTCCATCGGCGTGCGCGGCGCCAAGCCGTCGAACAACGGCATCTCGATCTCCTGCAACCGCATCAACCTGGCGGCCTACCTGAGCCCGGCCCCGCCGCTGGTGCTCACCAACGCCTGCACGGTGACGCTGCTCGACCGCCTCGGCAACTACGTGGGCGTGCCGCAGACGCTCAGCCTCTTCACCGAGGCCGGCTCGGTGCCCGCCAACGTGACGACCGCGGGCTTCGCCTCCGGCCCCAGCACCGAGGGCCGCGGCGCCTTCACCTTCAGCACCTCGGGCATCTTCCCGCCTGACGACGTGGCGCCGCTGGCGGCGAGCGCGACGCAGTACCCCATCGCGCTCGTGCAGGAGCCCTCGTGGGCCGACGGCGCCATCACCCGCAACCCCCGCGACGGGCTCGTCACCATCCTCGCGCTGGTGACCGGCGAGGAGCACTTCTACGACGACAACCAGAACGGCACCTGGGACACCGGCGAGCGCTTCATCGACCAGGGCGAGCCGCTGCTCGATCGCAACGACAACAACGTGTGGGACCCGGGCGAGTACTACGAGGACAAGAACGGCAACAACGCCTGGGACCCGCCCAACGGCGTCTGGGACCGCGACGCCGCGGTGTGGACCGTCGTGCACCTGCTCTACACGGACGTCAGCCGCCCGAGCCGCGCCGTCTTCTCGCCGCCGACCTTCGACGTCGCCAAGGGGGCGACGGCCCTCATCTACGTGTACATGCCCGACCTGAACCTCAACCGCATCGAGTCCGGCGCCTCCCTCGCGTTCACGCGCACGGCCACCAAGGGCGCGGTGAGCATCATCAACTCGAACGTGAGCCTCGACGGTTACGGCTTCGGCTTGACCAGCCGCGAGCTGCTCGACGCCACGGGCACGGGCCCCTGCACCAACACCACGAGCCGGTGCACCTTCTTCACGCGCTTCACGACCTGGGACACCGGCTACGTCGGGCAGCTCCGGCTCGTCGGCGCGAGCACGACGGACACGACGCCCTCGCAGATCGACGTCATCACCGTCAACAGCACCGTGCGCGGCGTCACGGCCGGGGCCGCCCTCAGCGGCACCTTCCAGTAGCCCCGCCGGGAGGTGCCGCGGGCGACGGCTCACTTCGCCTCCGGCACCTTCTCCCGGTCGGCGAGGCGCTGCTCGATGCCCGCGTCGGTGCGCGGGCGGCCGCCTCGTGAAAGCGGTGTGCGCGGCCGCTGACCCGGGGTACATGCCCCAGGCCATGGCCGCCCGCCGCGCCCTCCGCCCCACCCGCAGCACCGGCCCCCGCCAGC
>CAYUZK010000209.1:0-10945 GCA_964449625.1 uncultured Archangium sp. | reverse complement strand
CAGGCGGCGGCGAGGCCGTGCTCGTCACTGCGTCGGGCCTCTTCATCGACGCCGGTACGACGCTGCGCCTGGTCGGCACGCGCCCCGTCATCTTCGCCGTGCGCGGCGACGCCACCATCGCCGGGCAGGTGCTGGCCGCGCCCTTCGGCGGCCGTGCGGGCGCCGGCGCGGACCCCGTCGGTGGCTGCGTTGGCGCAACCGGAGAGAACGGTCTGCCCAACGCCAGCGGCACCAACCTCTCGGGCGCCGGCGCGGGCGGCGGCGCCTTCGGGAGCGCAGGCGCTCGGGGCGCTGTCGGCGGGGGCACCTCGGGCACGCCTGGCGATGGCGGGCTCCCGGTGGGCACCGCGTCGCTCGTGCCCTTGCGAGGCGGCTGCTCCGGGGGCCGGGGCGGCTTCAGCACCAGCGGCGGCGCCTTCGGGGCGCAGGGGCAGGCGGGCGGCGCCGTGCAGCTCTCCGCCACGGGTGCCCTCGTCATCAGCGGCACGCTCGGCGCGCCAGGCAACGGCGGCGGCGCCGGCCCGCAGACGGTGGCGGGCGCCGGCGGCGGTGGGAGCGGGGGCGCCATCCTCCTCGAGGCGGCGAGCCTCTCGCTGACGACCTCGGCGCGCGTGATGGCGCTCGGCGGCGGCGGCGGCGAGGGCGCTGGCGACGGCGCGGGCAACAGCGGAGACCCCGGCGACCCCGGCAGCCTCACGGCCAACGTGCAGGCCGCCGGCGGGAGCGGCAGCTCGGCGCGCGGCGGTGAAGGCGGCGCGGGCGCGTCGAACACGGTCGCCGCTGGACCCGGCCTGGCGGGCATCGTCAACACCACGCCCGGCGGCGGCGGCGCCGGCGGCGCGGGGCTGGGCCGCGTGCGCTTCAACGTGCAGGGCGCGTGCAGCTTCGGCGGCGGGGCCCTCGTGGTGCCGACGCAGTCGTCCGCAGACGGTGGTTGCCGGTAGGCGGTCCACCTCGCCGGGGCACAGCCGCGGAGCAGGTGCCCGCCGGTGGTCGACGCCCGGCCGCTCGGCTCACCGCGGCGCCAGCGCCTCGAGGGCGCGACCGAGCTCCACCGCGTGACAGCGCCGGGCGCTTGTGCCGGTCGACGGCCATCGCACAGCCGCTCCACTCACCGCGGCGCCAGCGCCTCGAGGGCGTGAGCGAGCTCCACCGCGTGACAGCGCCGGGCGCTTGTGCCGGTCGACGGCCATCGCACAGCCCCTCCACTCACCGCGGCACCAGCGCCTCGAGGGCTCGCGCGAGCTCCTCTGCGTGGCTCTTCTGGAGGTTGTGCCCGCCCGTGGGCCAGCGCAGCCGAGGCCCCGCGGGCAGCGCAGCGGCGAGCTGCTCGAAGACGGCCGGCTCGATGAAGGCGTCGTCATCGGCCCAGGCCAGGAGCGTCGGCTGCCGGAGCGCGGCGACGTGCGCGGCCTGGTCTTCGAAGCGGGTCGCCGCCACGCAGCGCAGCGTGTGGGCCACCTCGGCCGTCGTCGTCTGCGCGGGGAAGCCCAGCGCACGGAAGGCACGCCACAGGAGGGCCCGCACCGGCGGCCCCAGGAGCGGCAGGTCGACCCCGGCGGCGAAGAGGCGCGGCGCGCGGAGCCGGCGGAACATGCGGTGCGGGCGCAGGCCGATGGAGGCGATGAGGCCGAGCGCCGCGACGCGCGCGGGGGCCTGCACCGCGGCCGCGAGCGCCACGCCGCCACCCATGGAGTGGCCGAGCAGCACGCAGCGCTCGACGCCCAGCGCCTCGAGCGCGCTCACGACGAAGGCCCCCCGGGCCGCGAGCGAGGGGCCGGGCGCGGTGGCCAGCGGCGTCTCGCCGAAGCCCGGCAGCTCGAGGCGCACCACGCGGACGCCGGTCAGCGCCGCGGCGAGCCAGCGGAAGTCCCGCGCGCTCCCCGGCAGGCCGTGCACGGCGACGACCGCCGGGCCGGCCCCTTCGTCGGTGTACGAGAAGGGGCCGCCGTCGCGCAGGCGCGCGGTGCGACGAGGGGGATCGGAGGGAGCGGACACGCAGCAGCCTCCTCTGCCGATCCGCAACGCGCGCCGCAAGGCTTCTGCGCCTGGCCCAGCCGCGAAGGTGGGCGAGCGGCGTCCAAGTCCGTATCCTTGCTCCCCATGCGTGGCCTTCTTTTCCCTGCGGCGTTCGTCGGCATCGGGCTGTGGCTCTCGGCCTGCGCCGGCAACTGGGCCGAGCTCACGGTGGTGGACACCTCCGAGGGCAAGAGCCTCGACGAGACGATTCGCTTCTTCGGCAGCGGCACCGACGGAGAAGACGAGGGGGAGTTTCGCCCCTCCTACAGCAGCGGCGCGCTCGTCGCCGACTTCGGCACCACGCGCACCGGCACGCACTTCGGTGACAAGCCACGGCTGCAGCTCCAGCTCCGGGCGCGCATCATCGACCCGGAGACCTGGGTCGGCGACACGAACACCGCGGGGGGGCTGGGGTTGGTCAGGGCCGCGGGCTTCGTCAACCTGAGCGACGAGACCATCCTCGGGGTGTACGTCACCCGGTGGCACTTCACGGGTGATGGCGCGCGGCCCGTCGAGGTGGCTGGCAAGAGCCGGCCCTTCCGCGGCGTCGAGCCGCCCCCCGAGGCCGGCCTGCGCGCCGAGCTGGAGTTCTCCTTCCGCAGCAACTGCGACCAGCGCGGGGCGCCCTTCATGTTCTGCGGCGCGGGCCCCAGCGTCGACGACCGCACCGCCGTCAAGCGCTTCACCATCGACGCCGTTCGAGGCAGCCCGGGCTGCCCGGCCGAGGTGCTCCGGCCCTTCCTCGGCGACGGCCAGGGCGCCGAGGTGACGTGGAACGCCGGGGCGAGCCTGCAGGTCTCAGGCGCGCAGGCGCTCCCCTGCGTCGTCACCCGCACCTTCGATGAGCTGCGCCTGTGCGGCGCCGAGCAGCGCGGCGTCACCGCCGACGGCTGCACGTGGGACGTCTCAGCCCTGGGCTGGTTCAGCTCGACGGGCGGCGGCCGCGCCGACCTGTGGGTGGGCGCCGTAGCGCGAGAGGGCTGCGCGCGCGCCATCACGTACTGCAACACCGACGCGCAGGCGCCGGCGCAGCGCTGACCATGAGCCCCGACGCGCTCGTCACGCCCACCCCGCGTTCCCCCGGCCATTTCACCGCCGAGGTGCCCGACGGCTGGCAGCAGGGCCGCGGGGCCTACGGCGGGCTGGTGACGGGGCTGCTCTCGCGCGCGCTGGAGGCCTCTGCTCCGGGCCGAGCGCTCCGCAGCCTGACCGCGGAGCTGTGCGGGCCCGTGGCGCCAGGGCCCGTCACGCTGGCGGTCGAGACCCTGCGCGAGGGCAGCGCCGTCACCACGTGCGCGGTGCGGCTCGAGCAGGGCGGCGCGGTGCAGGCCCACGGCGTGGGGGTGCTGGGGCTCGCGCGCCCCGCGGCGGTCGACCAGGTGTTCCTCGCGCCGCCACAGCTGCCTGACTGGCACGGCGTCGAGGTGGTGCCGGTGCAGCCGCCCTTCGCGCCCGTCTTCTCGCCGAACTTCGAGTACCGCCCCACCGGCTTCTTGCCCTTCTCGGGCAACACCGAGCCGCGCGCCGCGGGCTGGATCCGCCCGGTCGACGCGGGCACGACGCGCGACGCCGGGTGGCTGGCCTTCTGCGTGGACGCCTGGTGGCCCACCCTCTTCGCCGTCACCGACGCGCCCCGGCCGATGGCGACCATCGCCTTCACCTTCCAGCCCTTCGCGCGCTTCGACGGCCTCGACCCGGCCGCGCCGCTCGCCTACCGCGCGCAGCTCGCCGCGAGCGGTGACGGCTACTGCGTCGAGCTCCGGGAGCTGTGGGGTCACGACGGCCGCCTCCTCGCGCTCAACCAGCAGACCTTCGTCATCATCAAGTAGGGCGGCGGCGCGGGAAGAGAGGCGCTACGCTCCCCCCGCGATGTCGGGGGAACCCAGCCAACCTGCGCCCAGGCGCCTCGAGGCGCTCACCACCCTGCGGTTCTTCGCCGCGCTCCACGTCACGCTCTTTCACCTGCTGGGCCTGGGCACCTGGGGCCTGCCCGCGCGGCTCGAGGCGGCCATCCGCGCCGGCCCGGTGTCGGTGTCCTTCTTCTTCGTGCTCTCGGGCTTCATCCTCACCCAGGCCTACGCGAAGCGGCCGCCGCACCGCGCGCCCTGGACCTACGCGCGCTCCCGCTTCGCGCGCCTCTACCCGCTCTACGCGCTGGGTCTGCTGCTCATGGCGCCGAGCTGGTTCCTGCACGGCGGCGAGCTGGCCCCCTCGCTGGCCACCTCTGCGCTGGTGCAGGCCTGGTGGCCGCCGTGGGCGAACGCGTGGAACCCGCCCGCCTGGTCGCTCTCGGCCGAGGCCTTCTTCTACGTGATGTTCCCGCTGCTGCTCCCGTGGACGCTGCGGGCCTCGAAGCGCGTGCTGTGGGCACTCGCGAGCGCGGGCTGGGCGGCGATGCTGCTCGTCGCCGTGGTCTACGTGGTGCGCGCGCCCGACGGCCTCGCGCACGTCGACTCCGACAGCCAGGCCTTCTGGCTCGACGCGCTCAAGTTCCACCCGCTGGTGCGGCTGCCCGAGTTCTTCGTCGGGCTGGCGCTGGGCCGCGCGGCCCTCGACGGCGCGCGCCTGCCCGCGGGCTGGGGTGTCGGCGCCGCCCTCGCCCTCGTGGCGGCGCTGTTCGTCTCGGACCTCGCGCCCTACCCCGTGCTGCACAACGGGCTCTTCACCCCCCTCTTCGCGCTCGTCATCCTCTCTGCGGCGACGTCGGGGCCCACGCGGACCCGCGCGCTCCTCGAGCACCGCTGGCTCGTGGCCCTCGGCGAGGCGAGCTACGCGCTCTACATCCTCCAGGCGCCGATGCTGGGCGCCGTGCACGGAGTCCTCAAGCGCCTCATCTCGGACCCGCAGACCCTCGCCGCCGTCTTCCACCCGGTCGGTCTGGTGGCGGTGATCGCCGGGAGCCTGATCGCCTGGAGGTACCTCGAGAAGCCCGCACGGGGGTGGCTCCTCAAGGTGGGCACCAGGCCCGCGCCGACGCGGGTCACCGTCGGCTGACCGTCAGCGACGGCGGCGGCGCAGCACCGCCACGAGACCCAGCAGCGCGAGGGCGTCGAGGCCCACCGCGCCGCAGCCGCACCCGCCCTGGACGCCCGGGGCCGCGTCCGGCCCGGTGCCCGACACCGACGAGGTGCGCACGAGGCGCAAGCGCGCGACGACCGTCTGCCCGGTGGTGCCCGTGGCGACGGCCTCGAGCACGTTCTCGCCCAGCGTCAGCGGCACGGTGACCGAGAAGCCGCCCGCGCCGAGGAGCTCTCCCGCGACGTCGTTCACCGTGACGCCGGCGAGGTCGAAGCCGCGCGCCACGCCGTAGAGGGTGACGGTGTCGGTGGTGATGGTGTCGCCGTCGTGGGGCTCGACGAAGGTGAGGGCCGACTCCGCGCCGTCGTCTTCGCCCTCCACGAGGGCGACGTCGAGCGAGAGGCGCGCCTCCTCGGGCACCGAGACCGTCTGGCTCGAGGTGACGAAGCCGGGCTTCTTCACCACCACCAGGTAGTCCGCGGGCACCACCAGCACCGGCGCGAAGTAGGCGCCGCTGGCGTCGGTCGTCACCGAGGACACCACGGTGCCGCTCGAGGCCTCGCGGAGCTCGACGGTCGCGCCCTCGACTCTGCTGGCCTCGTCGCCCTGCGCGTGCACCACGCCCGCCACGCCGGCGTTGAAGGTGGCGGCCGCCGTCGCCTTGCCCTCGTTACCCGCGGCGTCGCGCGCCGTCACCTCGAGCGTGTTGCGGCCGGGCTTGAGCTGCACCTCGACGCTGAAGGCGCCGTTGGTGACGCTGACGCTGGTGGCCGCGCCGCCGTTGAGCGACAGCTTCACCGACGATACGGCGCCGCGGTCATCGGAGGCGGTGCCCCGCACGTCGACGCGCCCCAGGTCGAGCGACGCCTCGCTCGTGGGGAAGGTGATGGCCACGGTGGGCCGCTGCGTGTCGGCGGTGGCGGTGGTGGCCAGGCCCACCGAGCCCCAGGTGGTGGCGCTGGCGGTGACGGCGCGGCTGACCTGGTTGGCCTGGTAGCCCGCCTTGGTGACGCCCACGGTGTACGTGCCCGGCGGCAGCGTGAAGACGTAGGCCCCGTCGGCCGCGGTGGAGACGGTGCGGCCCGCGGCGGTGACGGTCGCGCCCGTGACCGCGACGCTCATGTCCGCCGGGTCGGCCGCGTTGGCGACGAAGATCTTCCCGCGCAGCGTGCCGGTGGCGGCGCTCGCGGCGACCTCCATCGAGCCCCAGGTCTGCGCGCCCGACGTCACCGTGCGCGTGACGGTCGTCTCCGTGAAGCCCGCCTTGGTCACCTTCGCGGTGTAGCTGCCGGGCGCGAGCGTGAACTGGTAGACGCCGTCGGTACCGGTGGTGACGCTCTGGCCGCCGACGGTGACGGTGGCGCCCGCGACGCGGTTGCTCGTGCTCCCGCCGGTGTAGATGGCGCCGATGAGCACGCCGCTGCTCGCCGTGGGCGCGCTGCCGGTGACGTAGCTCATGTACTTCGTCCAGTTCCAGCCGCTGCCCGGGTCGGTGTGGCCGCCGGTGTTGCAGGTGCGGGGCACCTCGACGTGGCCGATGATGCGCGTGCGCGTCTTGGGGATGCCGTGGCGATCGGCGATCCACCGGGTCAGCTTCGCCGACTCCCGGTACATCGCGTCGGTGTACCAGCGCGCCGGGTCCTGCACGTAGCCCTCGTGCTCGAGGCCGATGGAGCGGCCGTTGTAACACTGCGCGTGCCACGCCGTGTTGCGGTGCTCCACCATCTGCGTCACCTGCCCGTCGCTCGAGCGCAGGATGTAGTGCGACGACACCTTCGACGAGGTGTTCTGGAACCACGAGAGCGTGCCGGCGTAGCTGCCCTGCATGGTGTGGATGAGGATGAACTCGTAGCTCGAGCGGCCCGAGGTGTAGTGCGGCGAGGCGACCCAGCGGGCGCCGCCCGGGTACTCCAGCACCGCGTCGCGGCGCGAGCTCTCGACCGGCGCGTGCGGACGCCAGCGCGAGGCCAGCGGCGCCTGCTCGACCCGGCCGTCGGGCCCGTCGACCGCGAAGCCGGCCTCGAGCTGCAGGAAGACGTCGGTGGCGTAGTCGGCCGCGCCGCTGGCCGACTCGAAGCCCGGGTAGTGCGAGACGGCCTCGAACCAGTCGCCCACCTCGCGCGCGTCGAGCGCCGGGTTGGACACCGCCGAGCGCTCGAAGAGGCGCCGCAGCACCGCCGCCGCCCCGCGCACGTTCGCGTGCGCGTCGACCCTGAGGCGGCCCTGCGCGACGCCGGTGAGGCGCGCGGCCTCGCCGAGCGAGTCGAAGTCGCCGCGCCGGGCGAGCTGCATGAGGCCCACGCCGCCGGCGCCCGACTCGAGGCCCGGCTGCGCGGACAGGCGCGTCTCGACGTAGCCGATGGCCTTCAGCACGCCCTCGGGCACCTGGTAGTCCCGGGCCGCCGCGGCGAAGGTCGCCTCGAGCGGCGAGCGCGTCACGGGGGTGGCCTCCGGCCCCTCGAGGGTGGCCTCACCGCCGCAGCCCAGGAGCGCCACCAGCACCAGCGTCGTCGTCGTGTGCTTCATGCGCGGAAGACTGATCAACTTGAGTGCCACGGCGGCCCGCTGGCACGCGGTGTCGGCGCGGCGCGCACACCCTCGCAAGCGCCCGCGGAAACTCACGAATCACCTGTCGCGCCCGCGTGACAGCGAGTGACACCCCGCCGCGACAGCAAGGCGCTTTACGAGCGCGAGCGACCTCGAATCAGTCACGTCGACCGGGAGGACGGCAGTGTCACGCGCGGGGGACGGTCAGCACCAGAGCCAGGGCCCGGCACCGCCACCCGCAGGAGGCGACCGGCGCCCGCGCGACGCGCCCTCAGAAGAGGTGCAGCACCGCCACCTGGGCCACGCCGCCGCGGTTCACCACCGCGCGCGAGCGGTCGACGTCGAGCTGCCCCGTCACCGCGAGCGAGAGCCGCCACGCGTCGCTCGCCTTCCACGTCAGCTTGCCCATGAGCGAGTGCATCGCGCCCAGCTCGCTCGTGTAGAGCCCCCACTGGTAGGCGGCGCGCAGCGTCACCCGCGAGAAGCGGTGCGAGATGGACGGGCGCAGCGACAGGCGCAGCGGCAGCACGGGCACCCCGGCGCCCACCTCGTCGCGGCCGACGGCCACCACCGAGAAGTAGCCCACCTCGGCAGGGTCGCGGTCGTAGACGAAGACGCCCAGCTCGGCGCCGAGGTCCGTCCTCTCGCGCACCGTCGCCGTGTAGCCGGCCGAGAGGCGCGCCTGCCACAGCGGGGTGCTGGCGCCGCCCACGAGCTGGCAGAACTCCGTCGCCCGCCGCGCGCAGCCCGCGCGGAGCAGCTCGGCCGCCGGGCCGTCACCCAGGCGCAGCCGCTGCTCGATGTCGTAGCGGTGCGCGCCGAGCCCCACGTCGAGGGTCGACTGCACCGGGCCGGGGCCGTCGCTCATCCACGCCACGAGGGCCTGGCCACCAGCGCTGAAGGAGCGGCTGTCGATGACGACGTCCACCAGGCGCGCGTCGCCCGTGAGCGGCTCCTCCACGGTGCGGGTCGTCGCGTTGACCTGCGCCGACGGCGGGCTCCCCGTGGCCGTGAGCATCACCATCCACTGCGGGTGCGGGAGCCACTGCGCGCCGAGCGAGAAGCGGAAGATGTTGCTGCCGCTGCTGGCCGTCGTCTCGGTGCGCGTGGCGAGGTCGCGCGTGTAGCTCGCCAACCCGAAGAGCGCGAAGGACGAGGAGACGTCCCAGGCGCCGGTGACGCCCAGCGCCGCCGCGCCGGTGCGGGGGTTGTTGGCGCTGACCTGCGTGAAGGCGGCGGTGAGGTCGACGCCGAGGTCGTGGGCGCGCGCGGCACCGGACACGACGAAGAGGGCGAGCGCGGCGCGCGTCATGGCCACCCGGAACCATCGCACGAGCCAGGGCGCCTGGACGCAAATCAACGAGGGGTCGGCCCGACGCGGTGCACCGCGCGCAGGCGACCCCTCGTGACGACCCGCGCGCTTCGACCCCAGCGGCGCACCAGCGCGGCGGCGTCGGGCGGCCAGCAAGGCGCCGCAACCACCCGGCGCCCTGCTCGTTTGGCCTGGGCTCACCCGCCGCAGCGGAGTGTGAGAGTGCCCGCGCGGCCGCCGCTCGTGGCCCAGCTCGCGGTCGCCGAGCCGTCGTAGGTCAGCGTCACCGCGGGGCCCCGCGCGGTGGTGTGGGTGATGGTGCCGCCGGCCGCCGGGCAGCTCCCCTTGCAGCGCTGGTAGCCCGCGACGACGGTGCTCGCCTGCCGCAGCCCCGCCTTCGTCTGCCAGGCCCCGTCGAGCGTGACGCACCCGGCCGCCGGGTCGTACGTCGCGGTGTACGCGCCATCGCGGGTGAAGGCGCCGCCGCGCGGACCCGTGCCCTCGCTCTGCGCGGTGACCTGCGCGCGCTTCACCCCGCTCGTCTCCGTGGCGACGACGGTCGCGTTGAGGTCGAAGACGGCGGCGTTCGCGCGGAAGGCGGTACCGGTGACGACCGCCTGCACGCCCCCGCCGGCGTGCGGCGTGTAGACCGCGACGAGCGTGCCGTTGAGCGTCACCAGCCCGTAGGGCCCCGTGCAGTCGGTGAAGACGTAGGTGACGGTGTTGCCGGCCCGCGTGGCCACCACGCAGCCCTGCGGCTGGAGCCGGCTCCCGATGCGCGACTCCGCCGCCTGGGCCAGAGCCTCGCCGGTGGCGCTCATCGGCTGCCCGAGGTCGTCGGTCAGCGTCGAGGTGAGCGCCGACTCGGTCGACGTGACGGACACCGACTCGTCGCCGTCTTCGGCGTCGTCGAGCTCCGCGCTTCGACCACAGCCCAGCAAGGAGACGAAGGTGAGACAGAGGAGGAGGGTTCTCATGGGGTCAGCTCCATCAACGGGGTGGGACGACGAGGCCCCCAAACCCGCGACCTGCGCGGCAGTTGCGGGGCGGCGCACGAATTGTTGGCTCCCGCCCGCAACCGCGCCAGCTTCCGCGGGTTCCCCATGAGTGTGCAGGCGCCCCTCGATGACGACGCGACGTGGATGCAGCGGGTGGCCGCCGGCGACCGCGCGGCCTTCGCGCGCCTCTTCGACCGCCACCAGCGGCGCGTGGTGCGCTTCTGCTACCGCTTCACCGGCGACGCCTCGCGCGCCGAGGAGCTCGCCCAGGACGTCTTCGTGCGCCTCTACCGCGCCGCGCCCCGCTACGAGGCCCGCGCCCGCTTCCTCACCTTCCTCTTTCACATCGCCACCAACGTCTGCCTCAACGCGCAGCGCAGCCCGGCCCGGGAGCGCGAGGTGACGGGCGAGGCGGCCGACGGCCCCTCCGTCTTCGAGCGCACGCCCGACGACGCGACGCCGGAGGCCGCGCTGGAGGCGAAGGACGCGGAGGCCGCGGTGCGGCGCGCGCTGGCCGGCATGAGCGAGCGCGAGCGCGCGGCCTTCGCCATGGCGCGCTTCGAGGGCCTGCCCTACCGCGACATCGCCGTGGCCCTCGGGGCCAGCGAGCCGGCCATCAAGAGCCTCATTCATCGGGCGTCGCTCCAGGTGCTCGCGCACCTCGACGCCCTCACGGCCGGAGCCCCGGCGAGGAGCGCGTCATGAGCCAGGAAGACCTCGAAGCCGACCTCTCGGCCTTCGTCGACGGGGAGCTCGACGAGGCCCGGGCGGAGGAGGTGGCCGCGGCGCTCGCGCGCGACCCCGCCCTGCGCGCCCTCGAGCAGCGGCTGCGCCAAAGCGCACAGGCCCTGCGCGCCCTGCCCTCGCCCGAGGCCTCGCCCGCCCTGCGCGCCGCGGTGCTCGAGGCGGTGGCCGCGCCGACGTGGGCCGAGCGGCTCCGCGCGTGGCTCACCCCCCCGCGCCTCGGCCGCGCCCTCGCCGCGTCGCGGGCGGGCGGGGTCGTCTGGTGGGGCGCGCGCCCGACGGCGAGCTTCGGCGGCGACGCCGAGGC
>CAYUZK010000208.1:0-10978 GCA_964449625.1 uncultured Archangium sp. | reverse complement strand
CCACGCCCTCGCGGAAGCGGGCCTGGGTGCCGGCGTCGAAGGGGGGGGCCACCGGCGCGGGCGGGGCCACGGGCGCCACGGCGCCCCCGGCGGCGGGCACCACCTCGGGCTGCGCGGCGGCGGCGGGGCCAGGCGAGGCCGCGGGCGAGGCCTTCGGGGTGTAGGGCACCTCCGGCGTCTCGGCCGTCGAGGTCTCCGGGGTGGCCGGCGTCTCGGGGGTGGTGGCGCAGGCCGCCGCGAAGGCGAGGGCCGCGCCGAGGAGCGCGCGCGTCACTTGTCGTCCTCCCCGAGCTTCTGGGGCGCCGCCAGCGCGCGCTCGTTGCCCGTGACCGTGGACACCGCGCCGTCGGGGAAGGTCAGCTCCCGCGAGAGCTGCGACTTCGCGTCCTTGAGCATCGGGTACTCCTTCGGCCGGAAGCGGTTGAGCGACTCGAGGGTGCGCTTGGTCCACTCGTTCGAGACGCGGAACTTCTTCGCTTCGCCCCAGGCCGCCGCGTAGACCTCGACGGCCTTGTCCTCTAGCGCCACCGTCTGGCTCGAGAGGGCGTCCTGGTAGGTGACGACGGCCTCTTCGCCCAGCCGCTTGATCTCCGCCGGCACCGGCGTCTCGAGGATGGTCTGGGCGAAGCGCTCGAGCACGTGGCCCTTGCGGTAGAAGGCCGCGAGCGTCCACTCCACGCGCTTGTACTTCATCACCTGGTCGTAGGCGGTGTTCACCTTCTTCACCGCCTCCTTCTTGGCGGTGAAGCTGTTGGCCAGGGCCTTGCCGGCGCCGCCGATCTTCAGGCGGTCGAACTCGGCGAAGACGTACTCGGCCAGCTCGAAGCGGCTGTAGGCGGCGGCCTCGGCGGCGACCGGCGAGCTCTCGGCGGCCAGGCCCCGGCGGTCGAACTCGTCGGCGGCGGCCTGGTAGGCCTTCTTCGCGCCGGCCTCGTTCTTCTGCTTCTTGAAGGCGTCGCCGATGCGCTTGCGCGCGTCGATCACCAGCTCCACCTGCGCGGCCTTGCTCGAGAACTTCTGCACGAACTCGTTGAGGGCGGCGATCTCCTTGGTGGTGTCGCCCTGCTTCTCGTAGATGAGCGCCGCGCGGAACTGGTTCTTCGGGGCGTCTTCGCTGTTGGGGTACGCGTCGGCGTAGCGCAGGTAGGCCGAGGCGGCCTCGCCGTAGCGCTGCAGGCCCTCGAGCAGGCGCGCGGTGTTGAAGAGCGCCGACTCGCGGTCCTTCGACTGCGGGTAGTCCTTCACCAGCTTCTGGTACTTCTCGATGGCCTTGTCGAAGTCGTAGGACTTCTCGGCGTTCACCGCGACGCGGAAGAGGGCGGCGTCAGCGAGCTTCGAGGCGGGGTACTCCTTGACGATGCGCTCGTAGAGCTTGAGCGCCGAGTCGAAGCGCTGCACGTTCTCGTAGCAGACGGCGGCGTTGTTGAGCGCCTTGTCGGCGAACTCGTGCCGGGGCTCCTCGGCGACCAGGTCGATGTACTTCTTGGCCGCCGCGTCGTACTCGCCCTTGGCCATGAGCTCCTCGGCCAGCTTGAAGCGGCCGCCGAGCTTGAACTTGGTCAGCTCCTTGTAGAGGTCGCTCTTGGGGTCGATGACGTCGGTGTTCGCCGCCAGCCGGGCCGAGACCTCCTCGACCTTCGCCCAGTCCTTGTCGATGAGGTAGCTCTCGATGATGAGGTTGGTGGCGTACTTGGCCACCTCGGCCCTCGGGTAGGTCTTGATGATGGCCTCGAAGCGCTGGCGGGCCTCCTCGAACTGGTTGTGCGTGTAGAAGAGCTCGGCCACGCGGTAGGCGATGCCCGGGGCCTTGTCATCGCCGGGCTTGGCCTTCGCCACGTACTTGTCCGACGCGTCGACGAGCGCCTTCTCGAGCGCGACGAGCTCCACGGGCGCCACCTTGTCGCCCTCGGCCCGGTCGGTGGACTTGAGCACCGGGTACTGCTTCAAGGTGCCGTTCTTCACCTCGAGGTCGACCTGCTTCTGGTTGGCCAGCACCGCGGCGTAGGCCGCGTCGCCCTGGTACTTCACGTCCTGGCTGGAGTCGCGCACGTTGGCGTAGCGGCGCGCGGCCTCGCCGAACTGGAACGAGTTGTAGAGGCACTCGGCCAGGTAGAACTCCATCTCGTAGGCGTTCTTCGAGCGGGGGAAGCGGCCCAGGTAGTTCTCGTAGGCCTTGGCTGCCGTCTCGAAGGCGCTCCGGGCGACGTCGAACTTGCCCTCCTGCTTGTACACGAGCGCCTGCTGGTGGTGGTACACGGCCGTCGAGTACAGGCTCTTCTCGGCGAGCTCGGCGGCGGCCTGCACCACGTCGGGGTCGCGCTTCCACTTCTCGTGCCACGGGGTGCCAGGCACGAACATGTTCGAGAGCCGCGAGGCCTCGGCGAAGGCCTCCTCGAGGCGGCGGTCGCGCTCGTAGGCCTGCACGATGCGCTGCTGGATCTTCGGGGCGTCCTTGGTGAGCGGGTCCTTCTGCAGCACCAGACGGTAGGCCTCGATGGCCTCGGGGTGCTTGGTCTGGTCGAAGTACACGTCGCCCATGCGGCGGTAGACCTCGCCCTCGTAGCGGCGGCCGCCCAGGCGGGCGAAGGTCTCCTGCGCCCGAGCCAGGGAGCCCCACTTCTCGTCCACGAAGCTGACGGCGGTGTACTGCAGCGCCTCGGTGCGCAGGTCGCCGCCGACCTCCTCCTCGCCCTTCTTCTTCGCGTCGTCCTCGTAGTAGTCCACCAGCGCGAGGAAGCGCCCGACGGCGTCGTCGAAGCGGTCCATGCGGTAGTAGGTCCACCCGAGCTTGTAGAGCGCCTTGTCGTAGAGCGGGTGCTTGGTGTCGGCCACGGCGTGCTCGTAGGCGTCGGCGGCGCGGGTGAGCGCGTCGGGCACGTCGTAGGCGTCGAAGTAGTACTCGCCGATGCGCACCCACGCCTCGGTGGTGAACCGCGATTCGGGGTAGCGGGCGATGAGCTGCTCGTAGGCGCCGCGGGCCTTCTCGAAGTCCTCCTGCTTCTCCTGGCAGTAGCCCAGGAGGTACCAGCTCGCGTCGTTGAGCTTGTAGGTGGGGAAGTCGTTGAGCAGCCGCTGGTAGAGCGCGATGGACTTGGCGAACTCGATGCGCGGCTCTGGCGGCGGGCTGAGGTTCTTCTCGGGGTCGAGCGCCTTGAGCTGCTCCTCGTACTCGCGCATGGCCAGCGCGTGCTCGTCGGAGCTCTTCTCGTAGTACAGCTCCGCCAGGCGGAACATCACGTCGGGCGTGTAGCGGGGGTCGTTGGGGTAGCGGGTGAGGAACTCCTCGAAGGCGGCGATGGCGTCGAGGCGCTCGCGGCGCTCGAGCACCTCGAGGTCGCGAATGGCCTTCTCGTAGCTGTTGGCCAGGGTGTTGCGCTTCTCTTCGTACTTCTTCTCGACGAGGAGCTGCACCTCGCGCTTGAACTCCTTCGACTCCCCCTCGTAGAGCGCGATGGCCTGCGAGAGCTCCTCGAGGTGCGCGCGCTCGACGTCGGTGCGCCCCATGCCCTCGAAGTACCGCGTCTTCGGCCTGGCGGCCGGTGCCACGTCGCCCTTCGCGCCGTCGGCGGGGAGCAGGCCGGGCGCCACGCCCGCGTCGGGCACGCCGGCGTCGGCCGCGGCCTTGCCCCGGGCCTGGCCCAGGGCCACCGACGCGACGAGGCTGAGGAGGAGGGCGGCGCGCATCAGTCCACGTCCTTGAGGACTTCGCGGAACTCGTCGTCGAGCTGCTTGAGCTCGCGGTCCTTCTGGCCGGCGAGCTTCTGGATCTGGCTCGTCTTGTCCTGCTTGCGCTGGAAGGACACGTCGACCACGCCGACGTCGGCCTTGAGCACCAGGTCGTAGAAGCTCTGGCGCACGCGCTTGAAGCTGTCGAAGGCGATGCGGCCCACGAGGTTGCGCGTCTCGCCGGTGACGGCCTGGGTCTCGGCCGAGTAGTCCTCGATGAGGCGCTGCTCGAGCAGCACCTGCTCGCGGAGCTTCTGGGCTCGGGCGGCGACGCGCTCGCGCACGATGCCCTTGCTGCGCGCCACGCGCTCCCGCAGCGCGTCGGCGTCGGCGCGGACCACGTCGGCCCGGCGGAGCACCTGCTGGGCGTCGCCGGGCAGGCCGCCGCGCGACCGGGCCAGCAGGGCGCGCTCCTGCTCGAGCAGCTCACCGTACTGCTTGCGCAGGAGCCCCTCGCCGCCCACGACCTTGTCGGCGTTGTTGCGCTCGGCGAGCAGCTGCGCGCGGAGCTCCTCGAGCTGCGCCTGCATGCCGTCGAGGGCGCGCTGCTCGAGCGTCACCTTCTCGAGGAAGCCCTTCTCGTCGTCGGGGCTGTCCTTGCGCTGGGCCCGCGTGTCGTCCACGAACTTGCGGATGGCGGTGAGCTGCGCCGCCTGCGACTGGATGTCGATGCCCAGGGTGAAGGCCTGCCGGTCGAGGGCGTCGATGGTCGCCTGGAGCCGCTCCTTGCGCACCCGCACCTCGTCGGAGGTGGTGGGCAGCGTGTCGAGGCGCTGCTTGAGCGCGGCCTGCTGGCCCTGGAGCGCGGCGAGCTGCGCGAGCTGATCGCCGCTCATCTGGGCGCCCACGAGCTGCTCCTCGATGACCGTCAGCTGCGCCTCGGCGCGGGTCAGGGCGGTGTCCACCGCGTCGGCGCGGGTGTAGCCCTCCTGCAGCACGGGGAAGCTCTCGAGCCCGCGCTCCTCGAGCGATCGCAAGATGCGGTCGGCGATGGCCCGGGCGTCGGCGATGCCGCGGCGGCTGGCGTCGAGGGCGGCGGTGATCTCCACGGCCTCCGCCACCTCCTGCCGGGTGCTGGCCCACTTGAGCGCCACCGCGGGGAGCAGCTTCGTCACGTCGAGGCTCTTCTCGTTCCGCGCGAGGAGCTCGTCGAAGTACTCCACCGGGTCGGCGTGGAGCGTGAGCAGCGCGTTGATCTCGTCGCGCACCGGCGCGTAGGCGTTGATGACCTGGTCGTAGGTCTCGATGGCCTCGTCGTACTTCTGCAGCTTCTGCAGGAGCGTGCCCTGGAGGATGCGGGCCTCGGGCGCGAGCACCGAGTCTTCCGCGACGAGCAGGAGCACCTCGGTGGCGTTCTTGGCCTTCTCCAGCTCGCCCTTGCGCACGTAGCTCCAGGCCACCTCGTAGAGCGCGTCGGGGAAGCTGTCGGACTCCTGCGGCACCCGCGCGTAGCGGTCGATGGCGTCGTCGTACTTGCCGGTCTCGAAGTACACGCGCCCCAGCGAGAGCTCGGCCAGCTCGCGCACGGTGCGCTCCTTGTCGTCGCGGGCCTGCGCGGCGGCGACGGCCTGGAAGCGCGCCACGGCCTGGTCCCACTCCTTCACGCGCACGTGGCCCACGCCGATGAAGTAGCTGGCCTGGAGGTGGAAGGGCCCCGACAGGTCGTTGGCCAGGGGCAGGAAGACGGCGCGGCTGCGGGCCACGCGCTCCTCCAGCGGCAGATCGCCGCGGCGGAAGAGCCACTTGCCGTAGACGTAGGTGAGCTCCGGGGGGAGGGCGCCGCCGCTCAGGCCCCGCGCCTGGGTGATGTAGTCGTCGATGCCGGTGAACTCGTTGAGGCGGCCGGCGATCTCGAGGTAGCGGGCGAGCGCTTCTTTGTAGTGGCCGCGGCGCAGCTGCAGCAGCTGCCGCAGGTACAGGCGGGCCCCGAGGTAGTTCTTCTGCTGGTAGAGCGAGTCGGCCAGGTAGAAGAGCGCGTCGGGGTAGCGCGGGCTCTGCTGGAAGTCCGTGTTGGCGACCAGATCGTAGAAGAGCACCGCCGCCGTGGAGTAGTCGGTGAGCAGGTACTGGATCTCGCCGTCTGAGAAGCGCTGGAGCCGCACCGCGTCGTCGGACACCTCTTCGCGCAGGGTGTACTGCTTCTCGACCAGCTCGATGTTGTTGCGCGCCTGCTCGAGCTGCCGGGCGACCTGCTCCACCTGGGCCCCGAGCTCGGTGGGCGACGCGCGCCGCTGTGCCCACGCGCCAGGAGCGAGCAGCACCGCGACGAGCAGCGTGGCCTGAACGTGAGCGCGCATGGCACCGACGACGCCTCCTGGCGTCACCTGGCTTCGGTGGAGGGCGCGGCTCCGGCCTGGTCGCCGCCCTGCTTGATGGCCTGGTCCTTCGCGGAGGAGATGTCGTAGCGGATGGCGGGCTTGTCCTTGATGTCGGCCGTGATGCCGCCCTTCTCGAAGCCCACCACCTTCACCGTCGTCACCTTGCCGGCCTCCGCGTTGAACGTCTGGTTCGACTGCAGCTTGAACTTGTAGCCCTCGAGGTAGCTGAAGATGCCGTAGCCGTGCCCGCGGTAGACCATGCGCACGGCGATCTGGTGGTTGCCCGGCACGATGCGCCCGTTGAAGATCTCGAACTCCTCGCGCTTGTCGAGCTCGCCCGAGTCGTCCACCTTGGTGAAGATGGGCGCGCCGTCGAGGGCGTAGGCCACCGACTCGAGGACGAACTGGGCCCCCATCTCGTTGCGGTGGAAGAGCACAGCGCGCGCGCCGCTCGAGAGGTCACCGCCGAGCACGGTCTCCTGCAGCAGGAGCAGGCGCGCCTTGGTGCGGAAGATCTTCTCCTTGAGGTCGACGACCTGCTCTTCGAGCGTCTTGACGCGCGTGGTGAACGCCTCGTCGGCCGTCTGCGGCGGGGCCGCCGCCGGAGCGGCCGCACCTGCGGGCTCGGGGGTGGGGGCAGGCTGGGCGGAGGCCGCGGCGCCCGCGACCAGCACCAGCACCAGCACCACCGCCCTGGAGGCGGCGAGGCTCATGTCACTGGCCGCCCTTCTTGAGCTCGGTCAGCACCAGCTTGGCGACGTCCTTGAGGGTGTCGAAGACGCCCACGCCCGTGGGGGCGACGGCCTGGCGCTCGACGACGTTGCGCGGGTTGAGCACGCCGCGCAGCTCCTCCACCGGCACGGCGTTGGGCAGGTCGCGCTTGTTGTACTGCATCACGAAGGGGACCTTGTCGAGGTCGTAGCCCTGCTCCTTCAAGTTGATGCGCAGGTTGTCGAGCGACTCGATGTTCGCCTCCATGCGCTCGATCTGGCTGTCGGCCACGAAGACCACGCCGTCCACGCCCTTCAAGATGAGCTTGCGGCTGGCGTCGTAGAAGACCTGCCCGGGCACCGTGTAGAGGTGGAAGCGCGTCTTGAAGCCGCGGATCTCACCGAGCGAGAGTGGCAAGAAGTCGAAGAAGAGCGTGCGATCGGTCTCGGTCGAGAGCGAGATCAGCTTGCCCTTCGTCTCGGGGTTGGTCTTGTTGTAGATGTACTGCAGGTTCGTCGTCTTCCCGCACAGACCCGGGCCGTAGTAGACGATCTTGCAGTTGATCTCGCGGCTTGAGTAGTTGATGAACGACATGGTCGCCTTGGCCCGCCTTACTCGCTGAAAAGGTTATCGATGTCCGCGTCGGAGATCTCGGCGAAGGGCGAGCCGGCGCCAGGCACCGCGGCGCGCGCCGCCAGCGCCACGAAGATCTTCTCGAGCTCGTCTGAGGCCTTCTTGATGCGCAGGCGCACCAGGCCCAGCGAGGTGCGGTTGTCGAAGATGACCACCAGCACCACCCGCCCGCCCACCAGCGTCATGTAGAGCGAGTCTCTCGCCCCCTCATGGAACTGGTTGGGGAACTCGTTCTCGCCGATGAGCTTCGCCAGCCCGCCCATGGCCGCGACGTTGCCAGCCGTCAGCGAGGCCAGCGACGTCGTGTCGATGTTGTGCGTCTGCCCGGCGGCAGAGATCAACTGCCCGTTCTTATCGACGAGGAAGACCACCTTCGCGTTTGCGTCCTTCGTGAGTCGGTCGCACACCGCATTGATCCGGTGGAACTCCTCTTCGTACATCACCAACTGGGTGGCCATGAGGTCGAGGCGCTCCTGTCCAACAGGTCGTGCCGTCCTAGCAGACGGGTGCGGGTTGTGCACACTTTGAAATCAGGGGGCATTTCACAATCTCGTTTCCACTGGCGTGCCCCCTATACTGCTCACGTGCCGTCGATCGCCCCGGGGCTTCGAGTGTTGCTGGCCTGCGCGTCGCTCGCGGCCTCGCTCAGCGCGGCCCAGCCCACGGTGCGCGCCGGCGCGGCAGGGCCCACCGAGGCGGTGAAGGCCGACGACTCGTGGCAGCTGCGGCTGCGCTACGGCGTCGCCGTGCGCCAGGGCGCCGAGACGGACCGGGGGCCGGGCCTCTCGTACGCCGGCTTCAGCCCCAACGATCTCGACCTCCGCGGCTGGCTGTGGCTGCTGCTGGGCGACCACCTGGGCCTCACCGTCGGGGTGCAGCGCGAGGCCTTCAGCCTGGTGGACGGGGCGACCGCCGTCACCTCCGGCGGGCTGGTGCGCGCGCAGGTGGGCCCCACCGGCCGGGTGCGTTTCGGGCCCGTGCGCCTCGAGGCCGCCGCCTCGTACATGTTCCAGCAGCTCCCTGTCTTCGGCACCGTCGCGCTCCCCGCCTTCAGCGCGGTGCAGCGGCACGGCGTGCTGCTCGCCGCCCGCGGCCTGGTGGACCTGGGGCCCGTGACGGTGGAGGGCCGCTTCGAGTACCCGCTCGCCCTCGCGCACACCGGCCGCGAGGTGCGCTCGCAGGGCCTGGGCGCCGGCGGGGCGCTGCGCGTGCAGCTCTTCCGCACCGGCAACGTGAAGTGGGGCCTGCTGGCCGACGCCCAGTGGCACCAGGACTCTTTCGAGAGCCTCGCCGGCGCCGAGCCCCTGGCCGCCTCGCAGAGCGTGGTGCGCGCGGGCCTCGCTCTCGACCTCCAGTGGAAGGCGCCCACCCCCGACGAGCGGCCCAAGCCCGCGAGCTTGCTGCTCCTCGTGCGCTCCGCCGAGGGTCCGCTGGCCGGCGCCACCGTTACGCTGCAGTCCGAAGCGGGGCAGCGTTCGCTGTCGACGGACGCCCGGGGCGAGGCGCGGGTGGCCGATCTGCCCGCTGGCGACTGGGCCGCGACCGCCGCCGCCGGCGGCCACCTGCCCGGCGAGGGCCGCGTGTCGCTGCGCGCCGGCGGCGAGGGCTCGCTCGAGCTGCTGCTGCCGAAGGAGCCCCCGAAGGTCGGTGGCCTGCGCATCGCAGTGGTGTCGCTCGACGGCAAGGCCGCGCTCGCCGCCAGCCTCGACGTGAACGGCCGCGCGCTCTCCACCGACGAGGCCGGCGTGGCGACCGTGCAGCAGCTTCCTCCCGGGCCGGTGATGGTGAAGGCCACGGCGCCGGGGTTCAAGCCGGGCGAAGAGGCCGCGTCGGTGGTGGTGGGCAAGGTGGCCGAGCTCACCATCACCCTCGTCCCCGAGAAGAAGGCGCTGCCGGCGACGCTCAGCGGCCACGTGCGCAGCGCCCGCGGCGGCAAGCCCGTCGCCGCGACCCTCGAGGTGCGCGAGCTCAAGCGCACCCTCACCGCCGACGCTGCCGGCGCCTTCAGCACCCAGCTGCCCGGCGGCAAGTACACGGTGCGCATCTTCGCCAGGGGCTTCGTGCCGCAGACCAAGACGGTCATCGTGCGTGACGGAGACCAGGCCATCTTCAACGTCGACCTGTCGCCCCGGTGAAGCGCGCCCCCGTCCTCCTCCTCGTAGGTACGCTGGCGCTCGGGCTCGGCGCCGGTTGCGGCGACACGCCGTCGAAGCCGCCTCCGCCGGTGGTGGCGGTGCCTGCGGCGGTGGCCCCGAAGGTCGAGGCGCCCGCGCTGGCGCAGCTCGAGGGCCCCGCGGGGCCGGTGACGCTCGAGCGCGCACAGGAGCGGCGGCCCGCGCGCGCGGAGGCCCTCTTCGCGAAGGACGCCGTCGAGACCGGCCCCGACGCCACCGCCGTGGTGCGGGTCGGCGCGGGCCGGCTGATCGAGCTCGGCGCCGACGGCCGCTTCGAGCTCGACGCCGACGGCGCGGGCGTGACGCTCTCGGTGGTGCGCGGGCTGGTGCTGACCCGCGTCGCGGCGCGGCCCGGCGGCGTGGCGGCCGCGCCCGGTGACGACGGCGACGTGCGCCTGACCATCTCCACGCCCTTCGGCCTCACCCGCGTCGGCAGCGCGTCCTTCACCATGGACGTCGGCGAGGACAGCGCGAGCGTCGACGTGCAGGTCGGCGAGCTCGAGCTCGTCTCCCGCTCGGGCGAGGTGACGAAGGTGGTCGCCGGCGGCCGCGGCGCCCTGGGCACGCCGCGGGAGCTGCCGCTCTTCTCGCTGGGCCTGGTGCTGCAGGGCGCGCGCGCCGAGCTCAAGGCGAAGGGCGCGAAGGGCTTCGCGGCGGTGAACCCGAAGAAGCTGCCCACCCTCGCCAGCGGCGACACGGTGCGCGTCAAGGCCGGCGCCGTGGGCCTGGTGCCCGACGGCTCCGGCACCCGCTTGAGCCTGCGCAGCGGCGCCGAGGCCACGGTGGGGGAAGCGCGCCGGGGCGCGGGCCGGGAGGTGACGGGCCTGGCGCTGGCGAAGGGCGAGCTCGAGGTCTCGGCGCCGACCGGGCAGGCGACGCGCCTCGAGGTGGGCGGCGGGGTGGCGCTCTCGAGCGCCGCCGGCGGGCAGTACGCCGTGCGCCGCGGCCCGGGCGGGCTGGAGATCGAGGCCCTCGCCGGCGACGTGGCCGTGGAGCGCGAGGGGCAGCCGGCGGTGCTGGTGCCCGCCGGGAGCACGGCGGCGGCGGGGCCGAAGGGCGGCGTGTCGGTGAAGGAGCTCCCCCGCGAGCAGGTCGCGCTGCCGGCCCGCGCCGGGGCGCGCGGGTACCACTCGGGGCTCAAGCGCGTGTCGCTCACCTGGGAGCCGGCCGAGGGCGGCGGCGATTACCGGGTGCAGGTGGCGACCGACCCGGCCTTCGAGCACGTGGCGCGCGACGGCGTGGTGCACGAGCCCTTCATCACGATGCCGGTGCCCGCGAAGGGCGCCTGGCACTGGCGGGTGTGGCGCGGTGACGCCCAGGTCGCCAGCGGCCACGCGTCCTTCGCGCCGGAGCCGCGCGACCAGGACCTCTCGCGGGTCAAGAACGTGGTGCGCGACGGCGCCGAGACCACCACCA
>CAYUZK010000207.1:7367-10981 GCA_964449625.1 uncultured Archangium sp. | reverse complement strand
TGAGCGAGAACTGGGCCGCGCAGTTCGCGGTGCAGCCGGTGCAGGTCGCGGTGCCGTAGGCGCAGGCGGTCTCGGTGACCGTGTTGCCGTCGTCGCAGACCTCAGGACCGTTGGTCAGGTTGTCGCCGCAGTACGGGCCGGCCAGGGTGAGCACGCCGGTGCAGGAGGCGTTGCACGCGGTGCAGTTCAGCGTGCCGTAGGCGCAGGCCGTCTCGCTCACCTGGTTGCCGTCGTCGCAGGCCTCGGTGACCGGGCCCTGCAGGTCGCGGAAGCCGTCGCCGCAGGTGTTGTTCCGGCAGCCGGCGATGCAGTCGTCTTCGTTGTTCGAGTTGCCGTCGTCACACTGCTCGCCGGCCGCCGGGTTGAAGAAGCCGTCGCCGCAGGCCGCCGGGCTGCAGTCGGCGTCACAGAAGGCGCTGTTGCCCCCGGTGTCACACTGCTCGCCGGCCACGGTGTTCAAGAAGCTGTCGCCGCACTGAGCGGGGGTGCAGTTCGAGTTGCAGGTGGCGGTGTTGCCGCCCTCGTCGCAGACCTCGCCGCGCACGAGGTTCACCTTGCTGTCGCCGCAGAAGGCCACCGTGCAGTCGGTGTCGCACGTCGCGGTCTCGGTGGCCGTCGGCGTGCCCGGCACGTCGCACTGCTCGCCGGCCGTGGCGTTGATGAGGCCGTCACCGCAGCGGTGCAGCGTGCAGTTGGCGTTGCAGGTCGCCGTCTCGCCGCCGGTGTCGCACTGCTCGACCCCCGCGCGCACGAGCTGATCGCCGCAGCGGGCGTTCTTGCAGCTCGAGGTGCAGGCGGCCGTGTCGGCGTTGCTCACCCCGTTGTCGCACTCCTCGCCCTGGGCCTGCTCCACGAAGCCGTTGCCGCAGGCGCCGGTGGTGCGGCAGTCGGCCGAGCAGTTGTCGTTGGGGCCGATGGGGTCGGTGTTGCCGTCGTCGCAGGCCTCGCCCGGGTCGCGCACCCCGTTGCCGCAGAACTCGCGCCGGCAGTCGGCCGCGCAGCCGTCGCCCGCCACGAGGTTCCCGTCGTCACAGCCCTCCGGCCCGATGCCACCGTCGAAGAGCCGCGTGAGGCCGCCGTCGGCCAGCAGGGTGGGGAAGCCCACCTCGAGGAAGCCGTTGCCGCAGGTCTCGAAGGCCAGGCAGTCGGCGCGGCAGCCGTCGCCCGCCACGCGGTTGCCGTCGTCGCACTTCTCGCCCACGGCCGGGTCGAGGAGCCCGTTGCCGCAGATCTCCTTCGAGAGGCAGTCGCTGCGGCAGCCATCGCCGCTCACCGTGTTGTTGTCGTCGCAGGCCTCGTTCGGGCCGCCGTCGGGGAGCAGGAAGTCGTCGAGGCGCCCGTCGCCGCAGACCTCCCGGCCGAAGCAGTCGGCGCGGCAGCCGTCGCCCGACACCAGGTTGCCGTCGTCGCAGGTCTCGCCCGGGTCGAGCTCCGTGTTGCCGCAGCGCTCGAAGAGGCAGGTCGGGCCGCAGCCGTCACCGCGCGCCATGTTGCCGTCGTCGCACTCCTCGCTGCCGCCGTCGCGGAGCGTGTCGACGACGCCGTTGGGGCAGAACTCGAGCCGGCAGGTGCTGCTGCAGTCGTCGCCGTTGACGAGGTTGCCGTCGTCACACTGCTCCATGCCGCCGTCGAGGAAGGTGTCTCGCAGCCCGTCGCCGCAGACCTCCAGCGTGCAGTTGCTGCGGCAGCCGTCGCCCTGCACGGTGTTGCCGTCGTCGCACGGCTCCACGCCGCCGTCGGCCAGCGCGTCGAGCTGCCCGTTGCCGCAGCGCTCCACCCGGCACGCGGGGTTGCACCCATCGCCCGCCGCGGTGTTGCCGTCGTCGCACTCCTCGAGGGCGCGGTCGGGGTCGGCGGGGTCGCGCAGATCGCTGTCCACGAAGCCGTCACCGCAGCGCCCGGTGCCGCGGCAGTCGGCGCGGCAGCCGTCGCCGTTGCGCGCGTTGCCGTCGTCGCACGCCTCCATGGTGCCGTCAGGCAGCGGGTCGAGGCGGCCGTTGCCGCAGAGCGCCGTGGGGGCGATGCACTGCGCGCCGTCGGCGCTGCACACGGTGCCCGTGGGGCAGACGAGGCCGGTGCTGCAGGTGGTGGTGCTGGTGTCGAAGCACGACGCCAGGGCGCTCGCGAGGAGCACCGGGAGCAGGCGGCGGAGGGTGATCGTCATGTCGAACCTCAGAACTCGAAGGAGGCCACCGCGCCGGCGAGGCCGGGCGCGAGCAGCGGGAGGAGGGTGGCCTGCTTCGCCTCCACGTTCACCGTGCGGCGAACGGGGATGGGCCGGCCCACGTAGAAGAGCACCGCGCTGGCCGCGAGGGCTGCGCCGCCGACGGCGTAGAGGGCCGCCGCGCCGCTCTGCATGCCCTGGGCGTTCGCGCGCGTGGCCTGCAGCGTCGGCGTGGGGAAGCAGCCGCCGCTCTCGCCCAGCGTCGCGCAGTCACGCACGCCGGTGTCGTACGACGCGAAGCCGCTCTGCGAGGAGAGGTGCAGGGCGACGCCGGTGCCCACCATGGCGACGCCGGCGCCGAGCGCCACCCAGGGGATGGCGGGGCTGAAGGCCCGGCGATACTCCGTCATCTCCTCGGTCTTGAAGACGCGCAGCTCGAGCTGCTGGGCGTCGCCGCCGGCCAGCACCAGCGAGCGCTCGTCGGGCAGGTAGCCCTCGAGCGAGGCGGTCATGGTGTGCGGGCCCGCGCGCACCAGGCCCTCCCACGAGCCCGGCGCGGTGAAGAGCGGCCGCCCGTCGAGGCGCACGGCGGCCCCGGGGAAGGCGCAGGAGACCTTTACCTTCGTCAGCTGACGCTCGATGAGCGCCAGGTACCGCTGCGCCTGCTGAAACTTGTCTTCATCGAGCGGCGCCGGCCCGAACTGGAGCGCCGCCGTGAGGTGCTCGTGCACCTCCACCGGCTGGTCGAGGTTCACCAGCGCCAGCGCCAGGTTGTAGTGCACGGCCGGGTGATCCCACACGCGCAGGGCGTCCTTGTAGGTCGCGGCCGCCTTGGGGAAGAGCGACTCCTTGAGCGCCGCGTTGCCCTCGCGGAAGAGCGTGATCGCCTTGGCCTGCCGCTCCTTCGAGACCCCCTTCGCCCAGGGGCGCTCGGGCTCGTCGGCAGCCCAGGCGGCCGACGCCATCACCACCGCCGCCGCCAGGGCGGCCCACCTCGTCGTCTTCATGGGAGTCCTCATCACTTGAGATCGTCGATCACCGAGCTGCCGAGCTGCTCTTCGATGCGCCTGGCCCGATCCTCGGCCTCGGCCTTAAGGCGGTCGGCGGTGGCCTTGGCGGCCAGGGCGCGCGCCTTCGCTTCTTCTGCCACCCGCTTCTGCGCCACGGCGTCACGGAAGTTCGTGGTCGCGCGCGCCTCGGCCAGCCGGGCCTCCTCGGCCGCCTGCTCCGCGGCGAGCTTGGCCGCCTCGAGGGCCTTCTGGGCAGCGAGGAGCTCGCGGGCGCGGTTCTCGGCGGCCTCGGCGGCGGCCGCGCGCTCCAGCTCCTTCTTCCTGGCGACCTCTTCGTTGCGCTTCGCCTCGGCCTCGGCCGCGCGGGCCACCACGGCCTGCTCCTGCGCCTCGGCGCGCGCCTGGTTGATGAACACCAGCGCCACCGACGCCGCCGCGGC
>CAYUZK010000207.1:0-7267 GCA_964449625.1 uncultured Archangium sp. | reverse complement strand
CTTGAGCATCGGCCAGCTCTGCACGAGCGACTCGTGGACGATCTCCACCGTGGCCGCGCCGCCGCCCGTCTGCACCGTGAGCAGGCGCGCCTGCACCAGCTCGTCGACCAGGCCCTGCACCTCGGCGGCGTTGCCGTGCAGCTCGCGCAGCTCGTCCATCGAGACGATGGCGCGGGTGCGCTCGGGCGTGACGAGCCGCAGGAAGATGGCGCGCACCAGCGGCTGCGACTGCGGGGGGAGCTTCTCGATGACCGCGTTGGCGTGCGAGGCGAGGGCGCCGGTCACGCCGCCGATGGCCTCGTAGGCCCCCTGGGTCAGCAGCTTGCGCGCGGCGTCGCGGGCGTCCCACAGCTTGGCGGCGGCGAACTGCAGCAGCGGCAGCGCACCCTGCGTGGTGGCCAGGTGCTTGACCATGTCGTCGATGATGGCCGCTGACTCGAACTTGTACCCGGCGAGCTCCGCCGGCGCGACGATGGCCTCGCGCAGGCCCTCGGTGCCCGGCGCGTTGAGGAACACCAGCCCCTGGCTCAGCTCGGCCATGAAGCGCGGGTCTTCGGGCACGCGGTCGAGGAAGTCGCTGCGGATCGAGAGCACCAGGCGAATGGGCGAGGTCGGGTCGTCCGCCACGGCCGCCAGCGAGGCGGTGAAGGCCTTGCGCTCCGCCGGGTCAGACACCAGCGTGTAGAGCTCCTCGAACTGGTCCACGAAGAGGAGGATGTTCTTCTTCTCGCGCCGCGCCCGCCCGCGCAGCACCGCGCCCACGAAGCCCGGCTCCTTGACCAGGCGCTGGCCGAGCTTCTCCTGCTCCGCCAGCTCGTCCGAGATGGAGGCCGAGGTGTTGATCATCGGCGTGATGAGGGCGGCGAGGCCGGCGATGGGGTTGCGGCCCGGGCGCAGCACCAGCGCCTCCCAGCTCTCGCCCGAGCGCTTGAGCGCAGGCACGAGGCCGGCGCGCACGAAGGACGACTTGCCGGCGCCCGAGGGCCCGACGATGGCCAGGAGCGGCCGGTCGCGCACGCGGTTGACGGTGGCGGCGATCTCCTCGCCGCGCCCGAAGAAGCGGTTGGCGTCGTTCTCCTGGAAGGCCGCCAGGCCCGCGTAGGGGCTCTCGTCGTGCTTGAGCTCGCGCGTGTAGCGCCCCGGCAGGAAGGGCTCGAGCGCGCGCAGGAGCGACACCGCGTCGGGCCAGCGCTGCTCCTTGCGCTTGAGCAGGCAGCGATCGACGACCGCGGCGAGCTCCGCCGGCACCGTGGGGGCCTTGGCGCGCAGCGTGGGCATCGGCGTGTCGAGCATGCCGGTCACCATGAGCTGGTGGCCCTTGAGCGGGTCGAGGGGGTGCTTCCCCGCGAGCATCTTGAACAGCATGATGCCCACCGCCCACACGTCGGCGCGGTGGTCGATGGGCACGCCGATGCCCCACTGCTCGGGGGCCATGTACGAGAGCGTGCCCATCATCGCGCCCTGCTGCGTGAGCTCCTCGTCGTCCTCGTCCTCGAGGCTCGTCTTGGGCGCGCGCGGCCGGCTCAGGGCGGCCGGGGCCTGCTCGTCACCCTGGAGCACCTTGGCGATGCCGAAGTCGACCACCTTGGTGTGGCCCGACTCGGTGATCATGATGTTGTCGGGCTTGAGGTCGCGGTGGACGATGCCCTGGCTGTGCGCGAAGGCGAGCGCCTTCACCACCGGCACCATGAGCTCGACGGCGCGGGGCGCGGGCAGCGGCTTCCCCTCCGGCGCCACCTTGGTCAGCGTCTGCCCGGTGAGGAACTCGAACACCATGAAGGGCATGCCCTGCCAGGCATCGACCTCGAAGATGATGACGATGTTCTCGTGCTGGCAGGCCGCCGTGGTGCGCGCCTCGAGGATGAAGCGCTTGGTCAGGTCGGGCGAGTGCGTGCGCAGGAACTTGATGGCCACGCGGCGCCCCAGGCGCGTGTCGCGGGCGAGGTACACCGAGCCCATGCCGCCCCGGCCGAGGAGGCGGATCACCTCGTAGTGGTGAATGCGGGTGCCGACCTCCGGCTCCTCGAGCTTGTGCTCCGGCGAGGTGAACTCCCGGCCCGGCGTGTTGGAAGGCGACGACACGGGCGTCAGCTGCGACACCGAGCCGCTGGTGCGGCTGGGGGGCGGCGGCGCGGCCGGGGGCACCGCCAGCGGCGTCGGGGCCGACACGCGCTGGGTGAGGGGCACGGGCCGCAGCGGGGGCGGGGCCGCCGGCTTCGCGGCCGGCAGCGGCGCGGTGGGCGGCACCGTGGCGTCGGGGGTCGCCGCGTCGAGCGCCGCCTTGATCATCGTCGCGACGTCGGCCTCGGCGTCCTTGTCGTTCGATTGGCTCACGGGCGGCACCTCAGGGGGGAAAGGGGGAGGGGGCGCTGACAGCTCAGTCTTCGCGCTTGAGCACGTCCTCGAGGGAGCGGGTCGGGTCGAGGTACTCGGCGAACTTCCGCTGCAGGTACTTCTTCGCCTGCCCGCGCAGCAGCATGCCGGGGTCGATGGCCTCGCCGGCGATGCGCGCGGCCTCGATGGCCAGCTTGCCGTCGATGCTCACGCCCATGGCCTTGCCGCTCATCGTCGCGGCGGCCCCGTCCCAGGCCGAGCTGACGCCGTACTTGCGCTTCCAGTAGCTCAGGAGCGCCTCGACCCGCTTGCGGGCCTCCTCGACGGGCAGGCTGTTGGGGACCTCGAACTTGATGAAAGCCATGGTGCGTCTCCTCGTGGTCAGGTGCGGCGCGCGGTCTGGTGGAGCTCGAGCACGATGTTGCCCTCCTTCAAGAGCCGCACGGCCCCGGAGGTCTGGCTCACCACCAGCGCGATGCAGCGCGTGGTGGCGGTGATGCTGGCCGCGGCGGCGTGGCGCGCGCCGAGGCCCAGGGGGATCTTCACGTTGTCGTCGCTCGCCGAGAGGTAGCGCCCGGCGGCGAGCACCACGCCGTCTTCGCGGATGACGAAGGCCCCGTCGAGCACCGAGAAGTTCTTGATGGCCTCGCGGATCTTCGGGTCGAGCACGTTGCGCTCGGCCTCGGAGATGCCCTGGAACGGGTTGATGGTGAGCTGGCGGCTCGTCTCCATCACCGCGTTGTGATCGCCGATGGTGAGGATGGTGCCGATGGGGTGGCCCTCGAAGCCCTCCTGGCCGATCTGCAGCGCGAGCTGGATCAGCGCGTCGACGACCTGGCTGTTGAACTCGTCGCCCAGCTTGACGCCCTCGATGGCCACGCGATCGTCGAGCGACCCGCCGATGCGCATCGTCATCATGGTGTCGAGGTGCCGGCCGATGCGCCCGGTCAGGCACAGCACCGTGTCGCCTTCCTTGAAGGCCCCCTGCTGCAGCGCCGAGACCACCGCCATCTTCACGCGCTCGGTGCGCGAGTAGTCGTAGGAGGGGATGACGATGGCCCTCTCCTTGCGCGCCAACAGCTCCTGCCCCAGGCGCTCGCTCGTCACCGCGTACATCAGCTTCTTGCGGCACTTGCGGCCCCGGAGCTCGGCCGGGGTGATGAGGGTGTCGCTGATCACCAGCAGGTGGTCGACCTCCGCCTGGCTGGCCAGCGCCAGGGCGCTCTTGAGGAACTCCCGGTCGAGTCGGTTCGTCTCGGTCATGCGCGGGGCCGATGTTACGTCCCGACAAATGAATTCAAAGGCTTATTTGCAGAGTGCTTGACTTGGCGGGCGGGCGTCCTCATAGTTCCGCGCCTTTCATTTTCCCCCGGGGAGCCATGTCCGAGCGCGGTCACCTGAGCCAGAAAGATCTGAAGCGCTTCAAGAAGTCCCTCGAGGACAGCCGCAAGGCTCTCATCGAGAACGCGCGCAAGACCATGGAGGAGGAGTCGAACTTCGACACCGACGATCTCCCCGACGAGATCGACCAGGCCTCCAGCGAGTACGCCCAGTCGATGGCCTTCCGCCTGCGCGACCGCGAGAAGTTCCTCCTCAAGAAGATCGAGAAGGCGCTCCAGCGCATCGAAGAAGGCAGCTTCGGCATGTGCGAGCGCTGCGAGGAGCCCATCAGCCTCAAGCGCCTCGAGGCGCGCCCGGTGACGACGCTCTGCATCCGCTGCAAGGAAGAGCAGGAGAAGAAGGAGAAGTCGTACGGCTGACGGCCCCGCGCCGCCCGTCGACGTCGCCAGCCAGGCCGGCGCGCCGCGCACCGCGGGCGTCGGCCTTCGTGCTGTCGGGCGCGGTCAGCCCAGCTCGACGCGCACGAGCTGCCGGCCGATGAGGAACTGGTCGCCGTTGTCCACGAACGACGGCGCGCCCAGGCGCAGGAAGGTGCCGTTCGACGAGCCCTGGTCACGCAGGAGCAGCCGCTCCGGCGCCACCTGCAGCACGGCGTGGCGACCCGAGACGAAGCCATCGGTGGGGAAGGTGATGTCGCCGCTCTCTCGGCCGATCTGGTTCTCGCCCTCTTTGAGGGGGAAGGCGCCGCCGCGCACGCCGCCCTCGAGCAGCTGCACCAGGCGGAAGCGGTAGCCCACGTCGGGGGAGCCCCAGGCCGTGGCGCCGTCTTCGGCCGGGGCCAGCGGCGGCACGGGCTCGACCACCAGCCGCTGCCGCCCGACGCGGATCTCGCCGCCCGCCGGCACCTCGCGCTCGGCGCGCAGGCGGGTGAAGACGCCGTTGCCGCCGCCCACGTCCTCCACCGCGAGGCGCGCGCCCGAGAAGAACAGGCGCATCTGGGTGTCGGCCACGAAGGGGTCGTCGGCGATCGAGAGATCTCCCGACCGGCCGCACAGCATCACCTCGCCGCGCATGGGGATGACGGACTCGGGACCTCCGTCGGCGCGCACGACGCGGACGGCAACCTTGGGGCGAGCAGAGGCTGGCATGTCGGCCGGGAGGTCTACCACGGCTGCGCCCCCCTTTCCGCTTTGGGAATCTGCTGTGGCGCCCGTCGGCTGGGCGTGGAACAGTCGCAAGCCAAGACCGTGCCCGCCCCGGACGAACACATCGGCAAAGTCGTCGCCAACAAGTACCGCGTCGAGCAGATGATCGGCGAAGGCGGCATGGGCAAGGTCTACAAGGCCACGCAGCTCGCCCTCGACAAGCCGGTGGTGCTCAAGGTGCTGCGCCAGGCGCTGCTGTCCGACGAGCGCACGGTGGCCCG
Source organism: uncultured Archangium sp. (assembly GCA_964449625.1). Classification (GTDB taxonomy): domain Bacteria; phylum Myxococcota; class Myxococcia; order Myxococcales; family Myxococcaceae; genus Archangium_A. The sequence continues at coordinate 2,166 of CAYUZK010000207.1, read as the reverse complement.
CTTCCAGCGCGAGGCGAAGGCGGCCAGCCGGCTCAACCACCCCAACTCCATCAGCGTGCTCGACTTCGGCCAGGCCGAGGACGGGGCGATGTACATCGCCATGGAGTACGTGCAGGGCAAGGACCTGCACCACATCCTCTCGCGGGAGTGGCCGCTGCCCGAGGGGCGGGTGATCCGCGTCATCTCGCAGGTGCTCTCGGCCCTGGCCGACGCGCACTCGGCGGGCGTCATCCACCGCGATCTCAAGCCCGAGAACATCATGGTGGAGCAGCGGCGCGGCGAGGCCGACTTCGTCAAGGTGCTCGACTTCGGCATCGCGAAGATCGTCGACGGCACCAACGACGACGGGCCGGCCCTGACCCGCGCGGGCTTCGTCTGCGGCACGCCCGAGTACATGTCGCCCGAGCAGGCGCGCGGCGCGCAGCTCGACCACCGCAGCGATCTCTACGCGGTGGGGGTGATCCTCTACCAGCTCACCTGCGGCCTGCTGCCCTTCGACTCCGACTCGGCCGTCGGCTTCGCCACCAAGCACCTCACCGAGGTGCCGCCGCCGCCCACCAAGCGCCGCCTCGAGGCGAAGATCTCGCCGGCCATGGAGCGGCTGATCATGCGGGCCCTGGCCAAGAGCCCCGACGATCGCCCGCAGACGGCGGAGCAGTTCCGCGCCGAGCTGCTCGCCATCGAGAAGGAGCGGCGGGGCGCGGTGTCGGGCGTGCGGCGGCAGGGGGCCACCTCGGCCCCGGCGCTCTCGCAGGTCGCGCGCAAGGTCACGCCCATCGACCAGCAGGAGACGCGGGTCAACTCCACGCCCGGCTCCCCCTGGGGCTCGAACGAGGCCACGGTGAAGTCGGCGGCCGCGCTCCCGCCCGTGGGCGCCCCGGCGGTGACCGACCCCTCGGCCGCGCCCGCCGGCACCTTCGACTCGGCCGGCGGCGGCGCGAGCGGGCTCATCTTCAAGATCGCCACCGTGGTGCTGGTGCTGCTCGCGCTCGGGCTGGGCGGCCTCTACGCGTGGACCCGCCTCGACCGGGGCCGCAGGCCCGAGGTCTACGTGCCGCCGCCCAACGCGCCGGTGCCCGGCCAGGGCCAGCTCCATGAGTTCGACCCGCCGAAGGCCCAGCGCCAACCGGGCGAGGCCCTGCGCGTGCTGGCCGAGGGCGACGAGGCCTGCCTCAAGGGCGCCTACGACTACGCGCTCTCGCGCTACCTCGACGCGTGGAACAAGGACCCCCAGCCGGAGCTCTCGCTCAAGATCGGCGAGCTCTACTTCCACAAGGGCATGAAGGCCGACGCGCGCGCGTGGTGGAGCCGCTACCGCCGCGACGCGGCGCCGGGCTCGAAGGCGGTCGCCTACGTCGAGCAGATGATGAAGGACTGAGGCGAGGCTCGGTCCAGGTCAGCTGATCGCTTCGACCTGCAGCGTCTGCTGACCCACGCGCACCCGGTCGCCGGCCTTGAGCGCGCGCTCCTCGGTGAGGCGCACGAAGGTGCCCAGGCCCCCCGAGAGATCGCGGATCAGCGCGCCGCTGGGCAGCGGGGCGAGCTCGCAGTGCCGCGGCGCCAGCCCCTCGTCGTTGGGGTAGCTGAAGTCGCAGCGGCCCTGGCCCACCGTCACCACCGGCCCGGGGCTGAGCAGGCAGCGGCCCGCGCGATCGCCGACGAGGACCTCTTCGACGGCGTAGTGCACCTGGTTGTTGGGCACCGTGGCGCCGTACACCAGCAGGTCGCGGTGGTTCCACGGCGTCGGCGGCTCGATGCTCCCCTGGAAGCGGAACAGCCGCAGGCCCGTGCAGAAGGTGCCCCCCGAGGGGATGGTCTCCGTGCCGTTGATGCTGACGTAGACCCCAGAGGTGCTCGCCTCGTCGCGGACGAAGAGCCGGCCGTCACGCACGGTGAGCGACGCGTGCAGCGGCGAGACGAAGGGGTCGTCGGTGAAGAGGATGAGGCCCTTCGCGCTGCCGATCTGCGCGCCGTTGGGGCCCAGCTTGAAGCGCTGCCCCCGGGCGGGGCCGGCCAGCACCGTGAGCCCGAAGCGAGGCCCCGAGGGCGCGGGCGCAGGCGGGGCGGGCGTCGGCGGCACGGCTGGGTAGTTCGACGAGGCGAAGGTCGGCCGCGGCGGGGCACCTCGCGCAGCCGCCGGCGTGGGCGCGGGCTGGGGCGCCGGCG
>CAYUZK010000206.1:0-11141 GCA_964449625.1 uncultured Archangium sp. | reverse complement strand
GGTCCAGCTCGTCGGCCGTGGCCGCCCCCGACTTCGCGAGCTGCTCGGTGCGCGCCGCGACGCTCGCCGAGAGCTCCGCGCGCGCCGTCGCGGCCTGGGCCTCTCCGGTGACCGCGTCCTTGTCCTCCACGCGCACCCCGCGCAGCACCCGCGAGAGCGTGGCCTTCTCGGCCACCAGCTCCGCCTCCGCCGACTGCAGCGCGGCCCGCTCGACGCCGTCGTCGAGCTGCACCAGCAGCGCGCCCTTCGTCACCCGCTGCCCCTCGGCCACCGGCACCTCGCGCACCACGGCCGTCACCTGCGCCGCCACCTTCGTCTCGCGGTCCGCCGGCTCCACCACGCCGTTGCCGCCCACCAGGGCCCCGTCGGGCGGCACCACCGCCGCGCGCTCGTCGGCGCCGCCCACGCGGCTGATCGCCTCGCGGTCGGCCTTGAGCACGTCCTTCGCGATGGGCGCCGTCACCGGCGCGGCCGTGGCGTTGCGGACGATCTGCGCCCCGCACGTGCCCAGCAGGAGCAGGAAGGCGACGACGCGAAGCGAAGCGGGGATGCGGCGGAGCATGGGGTGACTCCTTCAGTGCGGCGGGGCGACCAGCAGCCCGTCTTCGATGTGCACGGTGCGGTCGGCGAGGTGGAAGATGCGGTTGTCGTGGGTGACGACGATGACCGTGTGCCCGCGCTCGGCAGAGAGCGCGCGCAGCAGCTCCGTCACCTGCATGCCCGACTGCGCGTCGAGGGCCGCCGTGGGCTCGTCGGCGAGGATGAGCGGCGGCCGCCCGGCCACGGCGCGGGCCACGGCCACGCGCTGCCGCTGCCCGCCCGAGAGGTCCTCGGGGTGACGCGTGAGCTTGTCGCCCAGGCCCACCGCGCCCAACACCTCGCGCGCCTCCTGCACCGAAGCGCGCCGCGAGTAGCCGCGCAGCTCGAGCGGGAAGGCGACGTTGTCCTCGAGGTTCAACGCCGGCATGAGGTTGTGCCCCTGGAAGATGAAGCCGATGTACGACAGGCGCAGGTCCGGCAGCTCCGCCTCGCGGCGCCCGTGCAGCGGCTCGTCGAAGAGCCACCCCTCGCCGCTCGTGGGCGTCAGCACGCACCCCAGGATGGACAGCAGCGTCGTCTTGCCGCTGCCCGAGGGGCCCACCAGCATCATGAACTCGCCCCGCGGCACCGTCAGGTCGATGCCCTTGAGGGCCTGGAAGGCGAGGGCGCCCTCGCCGTAGGTCTTGGTCAGGCCCTTGAGCTGCACGGCGGCGCTCATCGGAACACCATGGCCGGCTCGAGCCTGCGCAGCCGCAGCAGCGCCAGCACCGAGGCGAAGAGGCACACGCCCACCATGAGGCCCAGGGTGATGAAGACGCTCACGGTGGGGAGGATGGGCGTCAGCTGCGCGTTGCGGATGCCCTGCACCATGAAGGCGATGACCCCCAGCCCCATGAGGCTCCCCACCACGCCGTAGACGAAGGCCTGCACGAAGAGCAGCCGCGCCAGGTCGCCGGTCGTCGAGCCGATGGCCTTGAGCGTGCCGAACTGGCGCATGTTGTCGACCACCGAGCTGAACATCGACAAGGCCACGGTGATGAGGCCCACCAGCAGGCCCATGATGGTCGAGGTGCCGAAGCTGAAGCCGATCTGCGTCGCCGTGAGGATGTAGGTGAGGATCTCCTCCATGTACTCGTCGCGCGTCATCACCTTCGCGTCGGGCAGCGCCGCCTGCAGCCGCTCGCGCACCGTCGCGGGGCTCACCCCCGGCGCCGCGCCCACCATGAGGAACGTGTGCCGGTCTTCCGGCTGCCCGGTGATCTCGCGCGCCAGCGTCTGCTCGGCGAAGGCGTAGGCCGGCGCGAAGGGCAGCAGGCCCCAGGTGAAGCCCACCGCCTGCACCCGGTGGCCCGACAGCTCGCGCAGGGAGCCCAGGTTGAGCCCGCCGAACTTCTCGCGCTCGGCGTCCTCGAAGATGACGGCGTTCGGCTGCAGCAGCGCCTCGCGGGAGCCCGCCACGAGGTTCCACGGCCCGCCAGCGAAGCGCGGCGCCCGCGTGCCCACCAGCGACACCGGCTCCGAGCCGCCAGTGGGGAGCTTGAGCTGCGTCGTCACCACCACCAGCGGCTCGGCCCAGGCCACGCCCGGCGTGCTGCGCGCCCGGTTGAGCTGCGCGTCGTTGAGCGGCGTGCCGCCCTGGAACTGCCGCGTGCCCGGCGGGGTGACCCACACGTCGGCCACCGCGTTCTCCACGAACATGCGGTTCTTGAAGAGCAGCGCGAGGAAGGTGCCGACCTGGAAGTTCCCCAGCACCACCGCGAAGACCACCCCGAAGAGCGTGCCCGCCAGCTTGAGGCGGTCGAAGAACATCATGCGCACGCCGATGACGCCCAGCGTGAGCCACCGGCGGAAGTACCCCGGCCGCGTGCGGATGGGCTGCGCCAGCTCGTGCGGGGCCGCGGCGCTCACGGCGCGCCCCCCACGTCGCGGCCGGTCGACAGCGAGAGCAGCGCCCGCGCCGAGGCCAGCCCCGACGCCGCCTGAATGGCGCTCACCTCGGCCGAGAAGAGGTCGCGCTCGGCCTGGAGGACCTCGAGCTGCGTCGCCACCCCCGCCTGCGACCGTTCCCGCGCCAGCGCCGCGGCCCGCCGCGCGGCCGTCACCTGCGCCCCCGCGGCCCGCTGCTTCTTCACCGCCGCCTTCACCTGGTGCCAGTCGGCGTGCGCCTGGTCTCGCACCACCTGCCGCGCCCGCTCGGCGGCGAGGGCGACGCTGCGCGACTGCGCCGCCTGCGCGCGCAGCCCCTGCACGGCCGCCACGTCGAGGCGCCAGTTGAAGGTGAGCCCCGCGTTGTACAGCGCCGCCGCGCCCTGGAAGCCGGTGGCGTTGGTGAAGCGCTGCGTGAACTGGGCGTTGACCGTCGGCGCCAGGGCCAGCCTCGCCGCCGTCGCCAGGCGCTCCGCCGCCCGCGCGTCGCCGTCCGCGGCCTCGACGGCCGGCAGCGCCGCGGCACCGGCCTCGAGCGACTCCAGCGGCGGCTCCGGGTGCAGGTCGTCATCGGGCAGCAGCGGCACCTTCCGCGGCGCGACGCCGGAGAGCGTCTCGAGCGTCCGCTCGCCCACCGCCACGAGCGCCTCCGCGTCGGCGACGAGCTGCTCGGTGCGCTCGACCTCGGCCCGGGCGCGCATGAGGTCGAGCTCGTTGGCGACGCCGGCGCTGGTGCGGGCGAGCGTCACCTCCACCTGCGCCGCGGCCGCCTCGTGGGAGCGCCGGGCCGACTCCAGCACCGCCTGCGCCCCCACCAGCCCGTAGAAGGCGCTCACCACCTGGCGCTGCACCAGCACCCGCGTCGCCTGCTCCCGCAGCGCGGCCGCCTGCGCGCTCGCTGAGGCGCTCGCCGTGCGGAGCCACCGCGCCGGGTCGAGCAGCGGCACCTCGGCCCGCAGCGTGGCCTCGAACTGGTTCTTGGGGATGATGGTGACGGTGTCGCCCGCGCCGGTCGCCGTGGGCAGGGTGAGCACCGCGTCGTACTGGTTGTGCGTCCACCCGCCGCTCGCCGTGAGGCTGGGCAAGAGCCCGCCCCAGGCCTGGGCGAACTCGGCCTCGGCGAGCTCCCGCGCCTCGGCGCCCTGCTGCACGTCGAGGTTGGCGGCCTGCGCGCCCGCGAGGAAGTCGGGCAGGCCCTGGGCGAGCGCGGGGGCGGCCACGAGGAGCGTGAGGAATTGGAGTCGCACGATTGCGAAAATGAATACGCAGCAGCCTTGAGGGCCGCAACCCAGACTCCAGAGAGGGTCGAGTTGCGTAGCGCGAGCGAGCTAACTAATCATCGAGCGTGGCGCGACCGACCGGCAGCCGGAACGTGAACTACGAGGCCCAGCGCCTCGAGCTCGCCCGGCGGGTGCGCGAGGCCCTGGCGGGCGAGCCGGGCATCCACGCGTCGCTGCGGGCCCTGGCCTCGGCCGCGGGCACCTCGGTCGCGACGCTCAAGCACTACTTCGGTGACCGCGCAGGGCTGCTCGCGGGCGTGATGGAGAGCTTCCGGGCGGAGGCCGCGCCCTACCTCGCCCTGTCAGCGCAGCCGAAGGCCGGCCAGCCGCGGGCGTCGCTGCGCCGCTTCCTCCAAGGGCTCACCACGGCCTGGTTCAAGTACGGGGTGGGGCGCGCCTACGCGGCGACGCTGGCCGTGGGCCTGGGCGAGGCGGCGGTGGGGCCCAGCACCGTCACCCACGTGCTCGAGCCGCTCCTGCAGACGGGCGAGACGCTGCTGCGCGCCCACGTCGAGCACGGCGACCTCGCCATCGCCGACGTGCGGCACGCCGCGCTGCTGCTGTTGTCTCCGGTGGTGCTGGCGCTCCTGCACCAGGACAGCCTCTCGGGCGCGCGGTGCCGGCCGCTCGACCTGCCGCGCTTCCTCGAGGTGCACGTCGACGCCTTCCTGCGCGCCTACCCCGCGGCCCCGCGCAGGCTCAGAGGCTGACGACGCGCCCGAGGAAGACGATGGCGCCGGTGGCGTCGTCGCGGATGGCGAAGAGGAAGGGCCGGTCGAGCGTGACGGGCCGCGTCTGGGGAATGGAGGTGGTGCCGATGATGACGGCCGTGGCCGCTGCCGCCTCGGTGCCCGTCTCGCTCACCTTGACGAAGGTCTGGTGCACCACCTCGCTGATGCCCAGCTGCGCCTGGGTGGACATGCGCGAGAAGTCACCGGCCTCGCCGAAGGCGGGCCCGAGGCCCAGGGCGCGCAGCGGCTCGGAGAGCGTCTTGGAGCTGCGCAGCTCGAACTTCGGCATCGTCAGCTCGAGCGCCTGGGGCTGCAGCGCGGCCAGGTGCGTCTGGAGCGTCGCCGCGTCGAGGGCCTGCTCGAAGGCGGCGAAGGCGCCGGCGGGCGGCATGAGCACCACCATCGACAGCTCGTTGCCGTCATAGGGCAGCGACACCACCTCGACGCCGCTCACGGTGGCGGCCTTCGCGGCCATGCTGGGGCCGTACATCATCGGCACCGTCGGCGTGGCGCCGCCCAGGTTGTGGAAGGTGCCCGTCCTGGTGGCCTCGGGCTTGAACTGCTCGGCCCAGGCGGCGTTGAAGTAGATGGCGTTCACCAGCACCGCGCGGGTGTCGGTGGTGATGGTGCCCTCGGGGAGCAGGTCCTTGATGCGGTCCTCGGTCTTCTGCTCGACCCACTGGTTGATGGCCACGCGCGAGGGGTCGGGCTTTGCGACGAAGTCCATCAGCCGCACGTTGGCCCCGTACTCGAGGGCGAGGGTGTCGAGGTACGGCGCCTCGAAGCCGAAGGTGCGCTCGGCGAACATCTGGTTGGCGATGGCGAGGCGGAAGGGCTGCCCGTCGGCGGCCTTCGCGCCCTGGCCCCGCGAGGTGAGCTGCCGGTCGAGGTCGTTCATCGCGCGGTGGTAGCGGTCCTCCGGGAGCCCGACGTGCATCACCTGCTCGAAGGCCGTGGTGGTGGCGCCGGCGGAGCCCGCGTAGGCCATGGACAGCGCGAGCGTGATGCTCTGCGGCGAGACGAAGAGGTTGCCCGAGTCGCTCGCGCCCAGCTTCCGGTAGAGGTCGAGGGCGAAGTCGGTGTTGCCGGCGACGGCGGCCGCGAGGTCGGCGCTGGGCGCCGCGCTGGTGAGGCGCTGCTTGTCGGAGCCCGCCACCTCCCCCGGCGGGGTGGGGGTCGTCTCGGGGGCGCAGGCCGCGAAGAGGGACAGCGCAACGAGGGCAGGGGCGAGGGCGCGCGAGGTCATGGCGGCGCTGGGCAGAGCATCACCAGTGCCAGCGGGCGCTCCGTGGGCTTTCAGCGGGTTGCGCGCCGCGGCTCCGTGAAAATCCGTCGCGGGCGGGGCGCGCGGGCCCTGACGTCCCTGCCGCCGGTGTCGACGGAGGGGGAGGCGCTCCCTCGGGTCGCGGCGCGTGCGGCGTCCACCTGAGGTCTGGGCACCTCAGTCGATGGGCCGCGACGGCGGCGGCAGCTCGCGGCCCATCCACAGCACGCACGCCGAGATGTCCCGCACGCCCGCGGCGCGCAGCTGGCGCTGAAGGAGCGAGCAGTCGGTCACCGTGCACGCCGGCAGCAGGTGGCCGTCGTTGCCGCGCCAGCTCAGGCACTCGGCGGTGTTCCTGAAGTCGGGGTGCATCGGCCGGCAGGGGCCGTACGCCTGGCCCAGCGGCCCCAGCGACCGCATCACGTCTTCGCAGCCCTCGCGGTCGAGGGCGCAGCGGCTGGGTGACTTGCTGACCCGGGTCTGCCGCCCCTGGTCCTCGTAGCGCGTCTCGTATTGGGCGCACCACCAGCGACCACCGCCCTCCCGGTACGGCAAGACGGCGAGCTCCACCAGACCGGGGCTGGCCCCCCGCCACAGCACGCCGAGCGACTTCGGGTGCGTCAGCCACCCCTGGGTGGTGATCGCGAGGTTGACGCAGGCGCGCTGCCGCGCGGCGTCCGAGAGCGGGGCCTCCTTGCGACCCCGCGGCGCCTCCCCGAAGCACGCCAGGGCCGTCATCGCGACCTCGACCTTCGACTTCGCCGCCTCGCGGAGCGCCTGGAGGACCTCCTCCTTCGGCGCGCCATCGAGCCAACGCTCGAGCGCCACGCGCGTCTGCTGCTGCGCCTCCTTCCGGGCCTCCGGCGATGGCGGTCGCTTGCGGCAGCCCGCCGACAGCAGCACCACCCCCGACAAGAAGACGATCGCTCGAAGTGACACGGTGGGAGCGCCTCCTCAGCGCACGCAGCGCACGTTCAGCACGCCGGTGTCGCGGTTGCGGGCCTTCGACGGGTCGAAGAAGGTGACCGTGCGGTAGCTGCCCCGCTTCGCCCCGGGCGTCGATGACCAGTAGTAGCCCGACGCCATTCCGGGGAAGGCGGCCGCGTCGTGGGCCGGGAACAGCCGCCGCACGGAGAGCCCCTCGAGCTCGTACACCGAGGGCAGCCGCCAGTCTGTGAAGCCGGCCAGCACCAGGTCCCGGCAGTATCGGCTCGCCGCCTCCCAGGCCCGGGGCGAGACGTAGCCCCGCTGCCAGGTGCGCAGGGTCACGGTGTCGCGCACGGTGTCGAGGCCCACCACGTACCGGGAGCTCGCCTTGCCCACGGCAGGAGGCGCGGCCGCCGCTACCGGCTTGGGGAGCGGCGGTGGGAGCAGGCGCGCGAGCTCCTCGAAGGCCGTCGGCGCGGGGGAGTTCTCCAGGGGCCCCAGCGCCCGGGGCACTGCCAGCAGCACGCCGCCCGCGTGCGCCAGGCAGAAGACCTGCACCGCCTCGCCCGTCTCGGTGCGCCCGGTCACCGCGCCGTGGTGCCAGCGCGAGGGCACCCACGAGGGGGGCTTGGTCCGCTCCCGCGCGAGGGGCACGTGCACCGCGTTGAGCGCGCGCTCGCAGTCGAGGTCGGTCGTCTTCGCCAGCGCCAGCTCGTACCAGCCCGCCTGGCGGGGCCGGGTGATGAAGTCCCAGCGGCTCCAGTTCCAGCCGAACAGCCCGAAGCTGGAACCGTGGGTGTAGAGGAACGGGTCGTCGGCCGGACGCTCCGGCAGCGTCACCCCCGACGTCTGCAGCGCCACGCCGCCCTCGGCCGTGCGCCGCAGCGGCTGCCGACCGGCACCCGCTGCACGGCCGAGCCCCTCGAGGAGTTGCCGGAGCACCAGCGCCTCGCCCTTCTCGAGCACCGGCGCGGCCAGAGCGCGGAAGGCCACGGAGCCCTCGGCGACCTGCGTGCAGCCAGCGATGGCCTTCGGGTCTGCGGCGGTGGGCGACCAGCTCGCCGGCAGCCACGGGCGGCCGCGGGCCCCGCCGGCGACGGCCTTGCAGGCCTCGGTGGTGTCGCGCTCCACCAGCAGCGCCAGCCGCTCCTTCGCGGGCAGCACGCGCACCAGCGCGTCGGCGTCGACCCCGCCGGCGGCGTAGCGGGCGCCGGTCCACTCCGTCGTGCCGCCGGCGGCGCCGAGGGCCAGCCCGGACAGCGGGAGCACCAGCGGCGACTGACGCGGCGCTGGCGGCCGCGTCAGAGCGCCCTTGAGCAGCGCGGTGAGCAGCGCCTGCACCGCCGTCGCATCGGCGCCCTTGAGCGCCCCGTCGGTCGAGACGGTGGCCTCGAGCAGGAGCCCGGGCAGCTCGGCGCACGCGCGGGCCGTGCCCGAGCCGTCCTTCGACTTGCGCTCCAGCACCGCGCCCTGCCAGCCCTTCGACAGCCAGGAGGCGCGCACGGCCCTCTCGCCGCCGGCGAGGGCCGCGACCGCGTCGACGTACTGCGCGCACGTGGCGCTCGAGGCGCGGACCCGCACCTGCACCTGCACCAGCGGCTTCGCCGGCCCCTCGCGCAGGAGCGCGTCGAAGCGCTCGTTCGCGCTGGAGCGCTCCTCCTGCGCCGCCCATGTCACCTTGCCCGCCGGGGGAACGAAGGAGAGCCCCGATACCGGCAGCGTGGTGCGGTCGTTGCGTGGCCGCTCCTTCGCCGCCGCGTCGCTGAGCAGGCGCTCGAGGCCGACGAACTTCTTCTCGGCGGCGACGTCCATCGCCGTCTTGCCGTCGGCGTTCTTCGCCCAGGGGTCGGCGCCGGCCGCGAGGAGCAGGCGGGCCACCTCGCCGTTGTTGAGCTCCACCGCGGCGAAGAGCGGCGTCTGGCCGCGCGCGGCGATCTGGTTCACGTCGGCGCCCGCCGCGAGGAGCGCGCTCACGGTGTCGCTCCACCCGTTGGCGGCGGCAGAGTGCAGCGGGCTGGGCAGCGTGCCGGCGGCGGCGTTGGGGTTCACCTTGCGCTTGAGCAGCTCGTCCACGAGCTCCCGGTGCTTTCCGCTCGCGGCGAGCACCAGCGGCGTGGCCCCGGCCGCGTTGACCGCGTTGAGCGGCGCGCCCCGCGCGATGAACTGGCGGGCGAGGTCGAGGGTGCCAGCGCTGAGCGCCAGGTGCAGCGGCGTGTTGCCGCGTTCGTCGACCCCCTCGGGGCGCGCGCCGCGCTCGAGCAGCAGCTTCACGGTCTCCAGGTCCTTCGCCAGCAGGGCCCCCACGAGCACGGTGCTGCCCACGCGGGTGCCGGCCGCGTTGGGGCTGGCGCCGCGCTCGAGGAGCAGCTGCGCGAGGTTCGGCTGCTTGCGCTCGAGCGCCGTGGCGAGCGGCGCGTCGGCCTCGCTGGTGCCGTTCGGGTCCGCGCCCTTGTCGAGCGCGAAGGCCACCGCCTCGAGGGCGTCAGGCCGCGCCATGGCCGTGAGGAGCAGGGCCGTGGCGGCGTCGGGCTCCAGGGCTCCGGGGGCGAGCACGCGCACGCGGTCGAGGCCGCCGGCGGTGAGGGCCGTGGCGAGCGTCTCCGGCCGGGGCGTGGCCCCCTTCGCGACCAGCAGCGTGAGGAGCTCGACGCTCCCCCCGGCGCGCAGCACGGCCTCGAGCGCCCGGGGCCCGGCGCGCGGCGTCAGCGCGCCGCGTTCGAGGAGCCAGCTGACGACGGCCTCGTTGCCCGCCTGCGCGGCGATCTCCAGCGGGCACACGCCGTCGTCGGCGCACGCGGTGACGTCGGCGCCGGCCTCGACGATGAGCCGCACGAGGTCGAGGGGACCGGGCCGCCGCGACGTCAGCGCTTGCTCGAGTGCCGGCGAGCCGGCCACGCCGCCGTCCTCCCGGGTGATGGGCGTCACGACGGCGCCGGCCGCGAGCGCGCGCCGCGCGGCCTCAAGGTCGCCGTCTTCGATGGCGAACTCCAGGGCCTCGTCGGGGCCCACCGAGGGGTCCAGCGGGCCTCGCGCGGCGACGGGCCCAGCGTCGGGCTCGAGCGGCGCCTCCGCGGTGATTCCCCCGTCACCCGTGGCCGCCGCGAGCGACAACACCCACAAGCCACACGTCAGCGTCGATGCCATCAGCGTCCCCTCCCGCGGCGTACGGCCGCCTCGGGGGTCGAACCTAGCTGCCCAATACTCTGGGGCCAAACGGAAAGCTCGGCGCCCGCTGCGCCGCAAGGACGCTCAGCCGAAGAGCTCCTTCTTCGCGCGCTCGGCCACGGCCACCACCGCCGGGTGCCGCAGGCGGCGCTCCACCGAGATGGCGTAGTAGCTCTGGCGCACCTCGCTGGTGCGGCCGAGCATGAGCACGTTCTCTTGCCGGAGGATGTCGTCTTCGATGGCGGTGGGGGCGACGAAGACGCCGCGGCCGCGGCGGCCGAACACCTTGGCCAGGGCGGTGTCGTCGAACTCGCCGACGATGCGCGGGCGCACGCCCAGCTTCTCGAACCACGCGTCGAGGTCGCGGCGGATGGCCGTGCCCACCGAGGGCAGCAGCATCGGCGCGCCGTCGAGCGACTGGGGGAACTTCTTCGCGAGGCCGGCGTAGGCCTTCGTGCCGAAGAGGGTCATGCCGCTCTCGCCCAGCTTGTGGCTGAAGGCGCGCACCTTCACGTCGGCCGGCGCGGGCTGGTCGGCGAGCACCACGTCGAGCTCGTGGAGCGCGAGCTGCGCGAGGAGCTGCGGCAGGGGCCACTCCAGACACTCGAGCTGGAGCTCCGGCACCGCCTCGAAGGCGGGCTCGAGCAGCCGCTCGGCCACCAGCTTGGGGATGATGTCGGCCACGCCCACGCTGAAGCGCACCTGGTGGCCGACGGTGCCGCGCGCGAGCGACTCCTGCAGCTCGCGGCCGAGGCGGAAGATGTCGTCGGCGTAGCGGAAGGTGCTGCGGCCCACGTCGGTCAGCGCCAGCCGCCGCCCCGCGCGCTGGAAGAGCTTCTGCCCCAGCGACTCCTCGAGCGTCTTGAGCTGCGTCGAGATGGTGGGCTGTGAGAGGTGCAGCTCCTTGCTGGCGGCGGCGATGGTGCCCAGGCGCGCGACCGTCCAGAAGTAGAGCAGGTGGTGGTAGTTGAGCCAGGCCATAGGTTCTCTCTCATGACGAGGCGGGCCCCGGGCAAGGGAGAGATGGCGCGCTGGGGCGCGGGTGGTGCGGCGGGGGACGGCTCGCTCGGCGTCTGCTTCTCTTCACCGGACGCCGAGTTCGAGGAGGAGCTGCCTGGACATCGGGCCGAGGACCTCCATCGCGAGCGCCGTGGTGGCGCCGGGCGTGCCATCGAAGTTCCCAGCCCACAGGCCGACGACGAAGTGCTCCGTCATCGCGAAGAGCCACACGTCGCGGCCGCGGGTCGAGGTACCGGTCTTGACCGCCACCCGCTCGCTGAAGCCGAAGGTTGCCGCGGCACCGAAGGC
>CAYUZK010000205.1:0-11157 GCA_964449625.1 uncultured Archangium sp. | reverse complement strand
CCGCTGCCGCCGTCAGTCGCTCACGAGGCGGTGCCGCTCCAGCTTGCCGCCTGCGTTGCGCGGCAGCTCGTCGCGCCGCACCCAGGCCCGCGGCCGCTTGAAGCCGGCGAGCCGCTCCTTCGCCCAGGCATCGAGCGCCTCGTCGCTCACCTCGCGCGCGACGATGAAGGCGACCGGCACCTGGCCCCAGCCTGCGTCGGCCCGCGGCACCACCGCCACGTCCTCGATGGCGGGGTGCTCGCGCAGCACCGTCTCGATCTCCGCGGGGTTGTTGTTCTCGCCGCCGCTGATGATGAGGTCCGTGCGCCGCGTCAGCACCGTGAGGCGCCCGGCGGCGTCGAGGCGCCCCAGGTCCTTCGTCTGCAGCCAGGGCCCCAGCTCGCGGGCGACGGTCGGGCCGGAGACCTCGATCTCCCCCACCTCGCCCACGGCCACCTCGCGCCGAGCGTCGTCGACGATGCGCACGCGGACGCCGTCGAGCGGCCGGCCCGCCGTCTGCCCGTCGGCTTCCCTCGGCGCCTCGGTCGTCACCTGGCTGCACGCCTCCGTCAGCCCGTAGGTCTGCAGCACCGGCAGCCCCTTGAGGCGCGCCCGCTCGAGCAGCCCCGGCCCCACCGGCCCGCCGCCGACCAGCACCGCCTGCACGCCCTCGAAGGGGTGCTGACCGCGCGCGTCGAGCACCCGCCCCAGCATCGTCGAGACGAAGCTCGCGTGGCTCACGCCCGAGTCGAGGGCGGCGCACACCTGCACCGCGTCGAAGTGTGACTCCACCACCACCGAGGCGCCGATGACCGCGCAGCGGTGCACCATGGCCAGCCCCCCGATGTGGAACATGGGCAGCGAGCCCAGCCAGCGCTGCGCGGCGTGGGCGCCGAGGCGCTTCGCGCTCGCCTGCGCGAGGGCGAAGAAGTTCGCGTGCGTCAGCTCGACCAGCTTGGGGCTCCCCGTCGTCCCCGAGGTGAAGAGCGCCGCCGCGACGCTCGCCTCGTCCACCTCCGCCGCCTCGCGCGTCGGGCCGGCGCCCGGCCACGGCAGCGCGCCCGGCAGCTCCCCGAAGATCAACCTCGGCGCGGCCCGCCGCACGAGCACCTCGGCCTCGGCCTCGAGGAGCCGGGCGTTGATGGGCACCAGGCACGACCCGAGGCGCCCCAGCGCGAAGAAGAGCGTGGCCACCTCCGGGCGGTTCCACGAGCGCACCGCGACCCGGTCGCCCGGCCCGACCCCCTGGGCCTCGAGGTGCGCGGCGAAGGTGGACACGAGGCGATCGAGCTCGCGGTACGAGAAGCGCCGGCCCGCCCACCAGAGCGCCGGGGCCTCCGCGTCGCGCAGCGCCGCCGCGCGCACCGGGCACGCGCGCGTCACGGCACGCCCCACCCAGTCGCCTGCGGGAGGCGAATCGCCCCCTCTACCGGCGTGAAGGGGTCCACGCGCGCGCCCTCGAAGAGCTCGAGCGTCGAGAGCCCATGCGCCCAGTCGGCGTGAGGCAGCACCGCCGCGAGGTGCGCCGCCGCGGCCCGGGCGATGGGCCCGTCCATCAGCGTCGTCACGTAGGCGCCGACGCCCGCCTCGTCGGCCTGCCGGGCGATCTCCAGCGAGCGCACCAGCCCGCCGAGCGCCGCCGGCTTGAGCACCACCACGTCAGCCGCAGCCACGGGGTCCTTCTCGAGGAGCCGCGGCAGCGCGCCGGCCAGCAGCATCGTCTCGTCGGCCGCGATGCGGCACGGGGTCAGCCGCCGCAGCCGCCGCAGGCCCTCGACGTCGGCGGGGCCCACCGGCTGCTCGCACACCTCCAGCTCGAGCGCCTCGAGCCCGCGCAGGGCGCTGCGGGCCGTCGCCTCGGACCAGCCCCCGTTGGCGTCGATGCGGATCTTCACCTTCGGCCCCACGGCGCGGCGCACCGCGAGGAGCCGCTGCGCCTCCACTGCGAGCGGCCGCGCCGCCACCTTGAGCTTCACCACGCCGAAGCCCTGCCGCGCGGCCTGCGTCGCCGACGCCGCCAGCCCCGCAGCGTCGTCGCCCTCGAGGAGCGCGTTCACCGCGAACTCCGAGCGCATCACCGGCCCCAGGAGCGTCGCCACCAGCACCCCGCGACGCACCGCGAGGTGCTCGAGCAGCGCGCACTCCGCGGCGTGGCGCGCGGCCGGCGTCGCCTCGAGCGTCGACACCCACTCGGCGATCTCCTCCACCGACTCCGGGGCCCGGGGCAGCTCGAGCGACCTCAGCGCGGCCTGCGCGGCCTCGGGCGTCTCCGTGCCGAAGGAGGCCATGGGCATGGCGTCGCCGCGCCCCTGCACGCCGTCGGCGTCGAAGGTGACCCGCCAGCCCACGCGATGCTCCATGGGCCCGCGCGCGGTCTGGATCGGCGTGCGCAGCCGGAGCGAGAAGGGCGACACCTCGAGCTTCATCGACTCAGCCCCACGGCGAAGAGGATCCCGAAGACGAGCTGCAGCTTCGCCGTCGCGGCGAGCGCCTCGTTGAGCACCGCGCCCGTCTGCGTGAAGACCAGCCGCGCCGGCGCCACGGCCAGCGGCAGCGCCAGCCAGCTCGAGAGCACCCACGGCGAGGCGAGGCCCGCCAGCCACATCGCCGGAGGCACGAGCGCGCTCACCCCCACACAGGCCGCCCACTCGAAGCGCCCGAAGCCGGGGCCCAGGCGCACCACGAGCGTGCGCTTGCCCGCGGCGCGATCCGTCGGCTCGTCGCGCGTGTTGTTGACCGCGAGGAGCGCCACGCCCAGCAAGCCCACGGGCACGGCCGCCAGCAGCACCGTCGGGGTCACCGTGCCCGCCTGCACGAAGTAGGTGCCGCCCACGGCCACGAAGCCGAAGAAGACGAGCACGAAGACGTCGCCCAGCCCGTGGTACGCGAGGGGGAACGGCCCACCGGTGTAGGCGTAACCCGCGGCGAGCGAGGTGAGCCCGATGATGACGAGCGGCCAGCCGGCGACCCACGCCAGGTAGAGGCCGACGACGAAGGCGAGGCCGAAGCAGATCATCGCGCCACCGAAGACCTCCCGGGGGCTCAGCCAGCCCTGCTGCGTCGCGCGCGCGGGGCCCAGGCGCGCGGCCGTGTCGGCGCCGCGCTTGAAGTCGAAGTAGTCGTTGGCGAGGTTGGTGCCGACCTGAATGAAGAGCGCCCCCACCAGGGCGGCGAGCGCGGGGAGCGCCTGGAAGACGCCGGCGCGCCACGCGAGCGATGAGCCCACTGCCACCGGCACCAGGCCCGCGACGAGGGTCCGCGGCCGCGTGGCCAGGCCCCAGGCCGCGAGGCGCGACGGCGGAGCGGCGGCCGCGGTGCTCACGGCGCGTGCTCCACCGGCTCGACCCGCCAGCGCGGCGCGAGGAAGGAGCGCAGCTCGTGGGCCCAGGCCTCCGGGCGCTCGAGGTGCGGCGCGTGCCCGCAGCCGGCGATCGACGCGCGCCAGGCGAGCGGCAGCTCCGCGACCATGCGCCGCGCGAGCCGCGTGTACCGAGCGTCGTCGGCGCCAGTCAGCACCAGCGTCGGCACGCGCAGGCCGGGCAAGGCAGACCAGAGGTCCGGCTGCGCGCCCTGCCCCAGGGCCGTGAGCGCGCTCGCCAGGCCCTCGGCCGTGTGCGCGGCGCGGCGATCGCGCAGGGCCTGCTGCTCCACGGCCGGCAGCGCCCGAAGCCCGGCGAAGAGCGGCAGGCGCTCCCAGCGGTCGACGAACTCCGGCACGCCCCGCGCGACGAGCAGCTCGGCCAGCGACGCGTCGGCCCGGCGCCGCGCCGTCCGCGCGTGGCGCTGCCGCAAGCCCGGGGAGCCCGACTCGAGCACCAGCCGCTCGACGCGCTCCGGCGCCCGCGCCGCGACCGCCAAGGCCAGCCGCGCGCCCTGCGAGTAGCCCACCAGCACGGTGGGCTCGTCGAGGAGCGACACCAGCTCCGCGACGGCGTCGTCCCAGCTCGTGGCGAGCGGCGCCGCGCCGTGCCCCGGCAGGTCGACGCAGGTCGCGGTGAGCAGGTCGCCCAGCAGCGGCTCGAGGTGCGCGAAGGACGCCTTCGACCCCGTGAAGCCGTGCAGGAAGAGCGCGCGCACGGCGCCCCGCCCCCAGCGCACCAGCGGCAACGTCATGACGCGGCCTCCGAGAGGCGGGTGAAGAGCTCGCGGTGGGCCGCCACGTTGGCGCTTCGCTCGGTCCGCACCTCCACCAGGTGCAGGCCACCGTCGACGCACCGGCGCACGGCGCTCGTGAAGTCGGCCAGCGTCTCCGGTCGGTGCAGCGTCGCGCCGGCGAGCGCCGCCACGTGCGCGAGGTCCACCCCGTGGGGCGTGCCGAAGAGGGCCTCGAAGTGCGCGGTGCGCTCCGCGACGGGCAGGAAGTGGAAGATGCCCCCGCCGTCGTTGTTCACCACCACCACCGTCAGGTCGAGCCGATGGCGCCTGGCGACGAGCCAGCCGCCGAGGTCGTGCAGGAGCGCCACGTCGCCGATCAAGACGCCCGTCGGCGCCGGGCGCCCCGCCGCCACGCCCAGGGCCGTGCTCACCACGCCGTCGATGCCGTTGACGCCCCGGTTCGAGAACACCCGCAGCCCTGCGGCGCCCCGCGACGCGAAGGCGTCGACGTCGCGAATGGGCATGGAGCTCGACAGCACCACCGAGGCCCCCGGCGGCAGCGCGCGCACGAAGGCCCGGGCCAGGAGGGGCTCGCTGAGCGCGGCGGGCGTCTCCTCGAGCACTCGCTCCAGCCGCCGCTGCGCCTCGAGCCACCTGGCGCTCGCGGTGCACGGCACCTCCCGCGCGCTCGACAGGCGCTCGCAGAGCTCCACCGCGTCGCCGACGACGAAGGCCTCGGCCGCGTGCCGCGGGTCGAAGAGGTGCCCCTCGTCGCTGAACACGAAGACGCGCGCCCCGGCGCCGTCGAGCCACGCCTGCGGCGCGCGTGGGGTCAGCCCCCCGCCGAAGCGCAGCACCACGTCGGGCCGGTGCGCGGCGGCGAAGCGGGGGCTCCGCAGCAGGGCGTCGCTGAAGGTGATGGCCGCCTCGTGGCCGTAGCGTGCGTTCGACGCCGCCTCGGCGAGCACGGGGAAGCCCAGCCGCGCGCCGAGCCGGTGCACAGCGGCCCCGAAGCCGTCGTCGCGATCTCGCGGCCCGCAGACGATCACCCCATGCTGCGCGGCGGCCACCGCGGCGATCACCTCGTCGAGCGCCGGGAGCCCGCTACGCGCGCGCACCGGCGCAGGGCGCGGGCTCACCACGGGCCCGGGCTCGGCGCCAGGCGGCGCCAGCGGCTCGCGGAAGGGTACGTTGAGGTGCACCGGCCCGCGGAGCGGTCCCTGGGCCTGCTCGGCCAGCCGGGCGACGACCGCCGCGAGGTGCGCGAGGGCCTCGGGCGAGTCGTCAGGGCTCGGGAGCGCCTCGGCGGCCCGCACGTGCCGGCCGAAGAGCCCTGCCTGGTCCACCGTCTGCGGCGCCCCGTAGCTGTGCAGCTCCCACGGGCGATCGGCAGTCAGGGCCACGAGCGCCACGCCCGCCTCGCTCGCCTCCATCACCGCCGGCAGGAAGTGCGCGCCCGCCGTGCCCGAGGTGCACAGCGCCGCCGCCGGGCTCCCCGTCGCGCGCCCGAGCCCGAGCGCGAAGAAGGCGGCGCTCCGCTCATCGAGGATCGACCAGGTGCGGACCTCGGGGTGCTCCGCAAAGGCCAGGGCCAGGGGCGTCGAGCGGCTGCCCGGCGCGACGACCGCGTGGCGCACGCCGCGGGCCACGAGCGCCCCGACGAGGGTCGCGGCCCAGCGCTGGTTGAGCGTCGGCTCAGACATCGTCCACTCCCAGGGCCGAGAGGACCGCGCGGCGCACCCCGCGCGCCACGGGCTCCCCGACGAGGGTCGCGGCCCAGCGCTGGTTGAGCGTCGCCTCAGGCATCGTCCGCCCCAGGGCCGAGAGGACCGCGCGGCGCACCCCGCGCGCCACGGGCGCCCCGACGAGGGTCGCGGCCCCTCGCTGGTTGAGCGTCGCCTCAGGCATCGTCCACCCCCAGGGCGGGGAGGACCGCGCGGGCCTTGCGCTCCGTCTCGACCCACTCCGCCTCGGCGGTGCTCCCGGTCACCACGCCCGCGCCGACGAAGACCTCCGCCCGGTTCTCGTGCACGAGCGCCGAGCGCAGCGCCACGGCGAGGGTGAGACCCGCAGGGCCCATGGCGCCCACCGCGCCCGCGTACCAGCCGCGCGCGAAGCCCTCGTGCGCCCGCAGCCAGGCGAGGGAGGCGTCGCGCGGCGTGCCGGCCACCGCGGGCGTCGGGTGCAGCGCGCGCGCGACCTCGAGGTGCCGCACGCCGGGCTTCAGCCGCGCGCGCATCGGCGTGTGGAGGTGATCGACGTTCGCCAGCACCTTCACCGCGGGTGAGGGGGCGTGCGCCACCTCGAGCGCGAAGGGCCGAAGCGACGCGCGGATGCCCTCCACCACCGCCGCGTGCTCGCGTCGATCCTTCTCGCTGCGCAAGAGCGCCCCGCCCTGCCCGCGCGCTGCCGTGCCCGCGAGCGCGTCGGTGACGAGCACGTCGCCGCACGACTCACACAGCGTCTCGGGCGACGCGCCGATGAAGGCGCGGCCGTCGCGGCCCCGCACCAGGAAGGACCAGCACTGCTTGTGCCGCGCCTCGAGGGACTTCATCACCGCGCGCAGGGGGAAGGGCTCCGCGGCCTCGACGTCGATCACCCGCGCCACCACCACCTTCGCGAGGCGCCCCGCCTCGAGCTCGCCCAGGGCCCCGGCCACCAGGCGGTCCCAGTCAGCGCGGGGGCGGGCCGTCGCCCTCGCCGCGAAGCGCGCCACCTGCGGCTCCACCTCGCCGACCGCGTCGAGCCGCGCCCGCAGCTCGCCTACGCTCGTGCCCGCGGGCGCGAAGGCCGCCAGCCAGGGCTGCCGCCCGTCCCACCAGGCCAGCACCTCGGGGAGCACCCACCGCTCGGCGTCGAAGCCGGCCCACGGGCGCTCCGCGTCGAAGGCCCAGCCGCCGAACCACGGGCCCGGCGGAGGTCTGGGCGGCAGCGGGCCCAGCCAGGTGATGTCGCCCCCGCCTTCGCCCGCCACGCCCAGCCCACTCGCGTGCTGCTCCCGGGAGGGGTTCGACCACACCACCGTCAGCTCGCCCGGCCCGAGCCGCAGCAGCGCGCCGGCCTCGGCAGGTCTGGCCAGCCCGACGAAGGAAGGAGTGGCAGGGGTGTTCCTCACGGCGCGGTTGTCTTCTAAGGCATTGTCGCTATACATGCATCACCAAGTTCAAAACGGCTTGAACTGGTTGAACCAAGGAGCGGCGATGTCAGGGCAGGAAGCCAGGAAGGTGCTGCGAGGCCCCGGAGAAGCGACGACGCGGGTGTCGCTCGGGGGCGGCCTGGCCCTCGGCGGTGGAGACTTCGCGGTCATCGCCGGCCCCTGCGCCCTCGAGAACGTGGAGCAGGTCGAGCGGGCCGCGGCGTCGGTGAAGGCGGCCGGCGCCCACGCGCTCCGGGGCGGGGCCTTCAAGCCGCGCACCTCCCCCTATTCCTTCCAGGGCCTGGGCGAGGTGGGCCTCAAGCTGCTGGCCGAGCAGGGCCGCAAGCACCGGCTGCCGGTCGTGAGCGAGGTGATGGACGTCGCGCAGCTCCCGGTGATGCTCGACTACGTCGACGTGCTGCAGATCGGCGCGCGGAACATGCACAACTTCTCGCTGCTGCGCGCGGTGGCGAAGGCGGGCCGGCCGGTGGTGCTCAAACGCGGCTTCGGGGCGACCCTCGAGGAGTGGCTGCTGGCGGCCGAGTACCTCCTCGACGGCGGCAACGATCAGGTGGTGCTGTGCGAGCGCGGCATTCGCAGCTTCGACAACACCCTGCGCAACACGCTCGACCTCGCGGGCATGGCCTGGGTGAAGGAGCGGTCGCGGCTCCCGGTGATCGTCGACCCCTCGCACTCCACCGGCGTGCAGTCGCTGGTCATTCCCATGGCGCTGGCGGCGGCCGCGGCCGGGGCTGACGGGCTCCTCGTGGAGGTGCACCCGACGCCCGAGACGGCGCTGTGCGACGGGCCGCAGGCGCTGACGCCCGAGCTCTTCGGCCAGCTCATGCACACGCTGCCGGCGCTCCTGGGCGCCACGGGGCGGCGGCTCGCCGGCACCGGGCCGCTGGCGGCCGTGGGAGGCACCCGGTGAGCGAGCAGGTGCACCAGATGTTCAGCCAGATCGCGCCGCGCTACGACGCGACCAACGACGTGCTGTCGATGGGCGTGCACCGGCTGTGGCGCAAGGTCGCGGTGCGGCTGTCGGGCGCGAAGCCCGGCGACGCGGTGCTGGACTGCGCCACGGGCACCGGCGATCTCGCGCTGGCCTTCAAGCGCGCGGTGGGCCGGACGGGCAGCGTGCTGGGCACCGACTTCAACGCCGACATGCTCTCGTTCGCGCCCCGCAAGGCCCAGTCCGCGGGCCTCGAGGTGCGCTTCGAGGTGGCCGACGCGATGAAGCTGCCCTACGAGGCCGACCGCTTCGACGTGGCCTCCATCGCCTTCGGCATCCGCAACGTCGATGATCCGACGGTGTGCCTGGGCGAGCTGGCGCGGGTGGTGAAGCCCGGCGGCCGGGTGGTGGTGCTCGAGTTCGGGCAGCCCGGCGGCCTCTTCGGCCTCGTCTTCCGCCAGTACTCGCGCTTCGTGATGCCGCTCATCGGGCAGCTCCTCACCGGCAGCCGCGCGGCCTACGAGTACCTCCCGCGCACCGCCGCGGCGTTCCCCTCGGGCGAGCGCTTCGTGCAGCTCATGCAGGCCACGGGGCGCTACGCGACGGTGCAGGCGCACCCGCTCCTCAACGGCCTCGCCTCCGTCTACGTCGGCGTGGTGGCCTGAAGGGCGCGCCGCGCGACGTCGTAGCTGAAGCCCGCGCGCACCAGCACGCCCAGGTCCTTCTGGCGGCGCTCGGCGTCGCGGCCCAGCTTGCGGCGGCGCACGAGCGCCTGCGCCGCGGCAAACTCCTCGTCGGCCGAGACGCGGCTGGCCTGCGCCACCAGCTCCGCGGGCAGCCCCTTGCGCTGGAGCGTCACGCGAATGGCCCGGGCCCCCTTCCCGCGGCGCAAGAGCGACGCCCGCTTCGCCTCGGCCAGCCGGGCGTCGTCCACGTAGCCGGCCGTCACCATGCGCTCGACGACCCGCTCGATCAGCGCCTGCGCCGGGGCGAGCTCCCCGCCCTTCTCGCGGAGCACGCGCTTCACCTTCCGCGTCAGCACCAGGCCCAGCTGCCGGCGGCTCGCCGAGTAGCGGCGCAGGTAGAAGAGCGCGGCGTTGGCCAGGGACTGCTCGGTCACCTTCCTCACGGCACCCCTTCTACTTCGGCGCCCCGACAGGCACCTGCCGGCCGAAGCGGCGCTGGATCCACCGCGAGGCGAGCGCCAGGGCGATGATCGACGCCGCGGTGATCAGCACCCGGGTGAGCGCTTCACCCTGCGCCCCCTCCACGCCGTCGGCGATGGCGGCGGCGAGCTGGGAATAGACGATGGCCGGGGCGAGCAGCCCCAGCGCGTTGCCGGCGATCCACTTCCCCCAGGGAATGGGCGAGGCCCCGGCGGCGACGTTGACCCCCACGAAGGGCAGCGGCAGCTGGCGGATCATCACCGTGGCCAGCACCCCGCCGCGCTCGAGTTCGCGCACAATCCACCCCGCGCGCCGGCGCTCCAGGAACGACCGCACGCTCTCTCGGCCGAGCGCCCTCCCGAAGGCGAACTGCCCGTGGGCGCTCAGGTTGACCGCGACCCAGATGATCAGCCAGCCGGGCCAGAAGCCCCACATCAGGCCCCCGACGAGGATCATCGCGAAGGCGGGCGTCAGCAGCGTGGTCGACACCGCGAAGACCAGCACGTAGGCCGGCACCGCCACGGTCGAGGTGCCCAGGGCCCGCAACCAGGCCACCACGGCCCCCGGCTCGAAGCGCGGCCCCAGCAGGAGCCGGGCGCCGACAATCGCCAGCGCGAACGCTCCAATCAGCGCAACTGTCCGCCAGCGACCCGACACAAGGAGAGCTTCTACTCTTTTTCGTTGAATTGCTTGGGGCTGCGTGGAATTTCACCCCACCATGCCCAAGGATACGCTCAGCGTCACAGACAACCGCACCGGGAAGACCTTCGAGCTGCCGATCGAGAATGGCTGCATCAAGGCCATCGACCTGCGGCAGATGAAGACTGGCCCCGAGGACTTCGGGCTGATGGCCTACGATCCGGCCTTCCTCAACACCGCCAACACCAAGTCGTCGATCACCTTCATCGACGGCGACAAGGGCATCCTCGAGTACCGGGGCTACCCCATCGATCAGCTCGCCGAGAAGTCGAGCCACCTCGAGGTGAGCTACCTGCTGATGAACGGCGAGCTGCCGAGCAAGGCGCAGCTCGAGGAGTTCACCACGAAGATCACCAACCACACGTACGTGCACGAGAACATCAAGTCCTTCATGGACGGGTTCCGGTACGACGCGCACCCGATGTCGATGCTGGCCTCCACGGTCGCGGCGCTCTCGAGCTTCTACCCCGAGGCGAAGAACGTGAAGAACAAGGAGGTGCGGCGCCTGCAGATGATGCGCCTCATCGCCAAGATGCCCACGCTGGCGGCCTTCTCGTACCGCCACAGCCAGGGCCTGCCGTACGTCTACCCGAACAACGATCTGGGCTACACCGAGAACTTCCTCACGATGGTCAAGAGCATCGGCAGCTCGAGCTGGCGCCCGCATAAGGCGCTGGTGAAGGCCCTCGACCTGCTCTTCATCCTCCACGCGGACCACGAGCAGAACTGCTCGACCACGGCCACGCGCGTGGTGGGCAGCTCCGAGGTCGACCCGTACTCGGCCGTCGCGGCCGGCATCACCGCGCTCTACGGCCCGCTCCACGGCGGCGCCAACGAGGCCGTGCTGCGCATGCTCCGGGAGATCGGCGACGTGAAGAACGTGCCGGAGTTCATCGCCCGCGTGAAGGGCGGCGACGGCACCAAGCTCATGGGCTTCGGCCACCGCGTGTACAAGAACTACGATCCGCGCGCGAAGGTCATCAAGAAGGCCTGCGACGAGGTCTTCGAGGTCACCGGCAAGAACCCGCTGCTCCAGATCGCCATCGAGCTCGAGCGCATCGCCCTGCAAGACGACTACTTCGTCAAGCGCAAGCTCTACCCGAACGTCGACTTCTACTCGGGCCTCATCT
>CAYUZK010000204.1:0-11174 GCA_964449625.1 uncultured Archangium sp. | reverse complement strand
GGGGGGCGCTGGTGCTGGCGGCGGCGTCGACGGGGCTCGCGGCGCTGGCGGCCCTCGGCGCGCTGATGGCCGGAGAGACGACGGTGGCCGTCGCCTCGAGCCGCTGGGTGTCGCTGCTCCTCGTGGGCCTGAGCGGCCCGCTCGCGGTGGTGGCGGCCCTGCAGCCCGGCCGAGGCCCGCTGCGCCTGGGCGCCGCGCTCGTCTCGCTCGCCGGGGCCGTGGCGTTGGTGGCGACGCGGCCCTCGGCGGTGGCGAGCGGCTCGGCGTCGCCGGAGTGGGTGTGCACCGCGAGCCACCTCGCCGTCGCGCTGCCGGCGATGGTGGTGGCGTCGCTGGTGCTGCGCGGCTTTGCCCGGAGCCCCTGGCGCTCGGTGCTGGCGGGCGTCGCGGTCGGGACCACGGGCGCCTTGCTGGGCGAGCTCATGTGCGGGCGCGCCGCGGCGCACATCGCCGTCTTTCACCTGGGCGCGTGGCTCGTGGCCACCGTGGTGGTGTCGCTCACCTCGCTCGCGCTGTCCCGGAGGTCCTTCGCGCCGTGACCCGAAGGCCAGTCGCGAATTCCCCTTTCGACGCCGGAGGCTGCCCTGACCGAAGACGATGCCGGTCCTCGTTGGTGTCGAGGCGTGGCGGTTGCTCCGCGCGGCGGTGACGGCTGCCTCCAAGAAGGACCGCCCACGCCTCGAGCGCGAGGCGCTCACCCGCGAGGCGCTCCGCCGCGCCTGAACGACGGTTAGAGTGCGGGCCAATGTCTCGGAGACTCGTGCTGCTGGTGCTGCTCGCGGGCTGTGGCCGCACAGGCCTCCTCGACGAGGTCGACGGCGGCGTGATGGACGCTGGTGCGCCGCAGCGGGAGGCGCCGCTCTTCGTCGCCGTGGAGAGCGGGGCGTGCGCGCGGGTGGGCGTGGAGCGCGAGCTCTCACTGCTCGGGAGCGGTGAGCGCCTCGTGCTCATGAAGACCAAGGCCGTCGAGGAGTGCAGCGGCGCCGGCGGCGACTACCTCGTGGGCTCCCAGGTGAACGCGACGCGCGACGCCTTTCTCGGCGCGCACGCCTGCTTCTTCCTCGACGCGGCGCTGCGCGAGAGCCAGGGCCAGGTGTTCTGGGGCGTGACGCGGCTCTCGCAGACCGCGGCGGTGTTCATGACGCCCACCAACTGGTGTGTCACCTCGCTCGCCGGCACCGAGCCCGTCAGCACGGACTCGAAGGCGAAGGCGTGGGCCGTGTACGGCTCAGAGGCCGCCGCGCGCGCAGCCCTGGCGGCCCTGAGCCAGCCTTGAGGCTGACTCGCTCGCTCTCGTCCGCAGGGGCGAGGGTCGGTCGACTCGAGTAGTGTCACCCCGCTGAGTTGCTGGTGGGCTGACCCCGCCTCAGTCGCCGAAGAGCGCGAGGCCGACGGTGAGGGTGCCGAAGACCTGCTGCTGCACCGGGGCCACGCCGATGGCCGCGCCGACGAAGACGGGCCCCAGCTTCACGCGCAGCCCGACGTCGGCGAGGTAGTCGTCGCGCAGGCGCGTCGGCGTCGTGGCGGTGACCACCCCGTCGGCGCCGATGGTGGGGGTCCCCGCGGTGACGGTCGACGAGAGGAGCCCCGCGGCCACGCCGCCGGTGAGCTGCACCACGCCCCGGGTGTGCGCGCGGAGCTCGAAGTACACCCCGAGCGTCGCGCGGTCCGTCGACCAGGGGGTGCGGGAGACGACCTTCACCGAGGGCGTGAGGAGGTCGAAGAGGTCGAGGCCGACGCGCGCCTGCACGGTGGGGGAGACGGCGGGCCAGGCGGTGGCGCCGCCGCCGAGCTCCAGCTCGAGCCGGGGCCCGGCGAGCGCCGCCTGGGAGACGAGGAGCGGCAAGAGGAGCAGAGTCCTTCGTTGGGCCGTCATGCCGGTGTTGGGTGCCGGAGCGGGGGGGAGCGATCATCGCTCCGGACGGGAGCCCAGGAGGTCGTCATGGCGCGACGCGCGGTGCTGACGGTGGTGACCCTGGCCCTCGGGGGCTGTGGCTTCCCGTGTACGGAGATCGGCTGCGCCAACGGGGTGACCTTCGAGCTCGGCGCGGCCGAGGTGGCGCTCCTGTCGGAGAGCCCGGCGGAGGTCCGCGGCTGCGTCGGCAGCGACTGCGTCGAGGCGACGGTCACCCCGCAGGACGATGGCGCCTTCGCCGCCGACCCGGCCGGGCTCTTCGTGCTCAACGTGTCGACGCGCCGGCTGCGAATGAGCACCCCCGCTCTCGCCGCGGGCACGCGGGACGTGTCGCTCACGGTGCGGAGGGAGGGCGTGGAGCGCTTCGCGCGCACCTGGCCCAGCGTCGCCATCACCACGTCCCGCCCGAACGGGCCGCAGTGCCCGCCTGCGTGTACCGGCGCGTCGGTCGGCGTCGCCTCAGCGCCGTAGCGTGGCGCTCACGCCGCGCCGGGCGCCGCCAGCCCCACGGCCTCGCGGGCCCAGGCCCAGAAGCGGGCGCGCTTCGTCTCGTCACGCGACTCGGGGCTCGACTCCAGCACGCGGCGCTCGCCCCAGAACTGGCCGGGCTGCGCGGCGACCGCGGGGTCCGTGGCCATGAAGACGAGGTTGTCCGCCGCGGCCTCGGGGGAGGTGGCGAAGGACAGGTGGGGCAGCACGTGGCGCAGCAGCCAGCGCTGCGCGCCGTGCGTCGACTCGGCCGCCGTCATCGGCACGAAGCCGGGGCAGACCGCGTGGGCCGTCGGCCCGGCGCCCGCCCAGCGCGCGTGGAAGCCGAAGGCCACCCACAGCACCGCGAGCTTCGAGTTCTTGTACGCGCGCTCGTGCTGGTAGCCGCGCGCGAGGCTCGGGTCGCCGAAGTCGAAGTCCACCGGCGCGCCGCGGCTGCCGGGGAGGTGGAGGCGCGAAGAGACGAAGACGGCGCGCGCCTGCGGCGCCTTCGCGAGGAGCGGCTCGAGGCGCTCGGTGAGGAGCAGCGGCCCCAGGGCGTTGACCTGCAGCGTCTCTTCGAAGCCGTCCCCCGTCACGCGGCGCGTGCGGCTCTGCTGCATGACGCCCGCGACGTGGAAGAGCACGTCGACCTCGGGGGCCTCGCGCAGGACTGCGTCGCAGCAGGCGTTGAGGGAGGCGAAGGAGGCGAGGTCGAGCGGCAGGCAGCGCACCTTCGCGCCGGGGGTCGCCGCCCGGGCCGCCTCCACCGTGCGCTGCCCGGCGGCCGGGTCGCGCGCCGTCAGCCACACCTCGTGCCCCAGCGCCGCGAGCCGCAGCGCCGTCAGGCGGCCGAGCCCGCGACCTCCACCGGTCAAGAGCGTGATGCCCATGGCGCCACTCTGGCACGCCCGGCAGGGGAGGGCGGGGCCGTCTCGCGCGGGGCACAGGCCGCCGCCGTCACGCCGCCGGGAGCGCGCGGCACAGCGGGCAGCTCGCGGCCGGGTGCAGCGCCTCCTGCCGGTGCAGGTCGAGGAGCGCGCGGGAGCGCTGCGCCAGCTCCCGCCGCAGGTCGCGGCGCGCGCCCTTCACGCGCCGCACCGACATCGAGTCGTAGGCCGTCGTCTGGTGCCGCAGCCAGGCGATGACGGCGGCCTCGGCGCGGCGATCGACCTCGAGGCGCTTCGTGCGCGCCACCGTGCCGCTGCCCACGGGCGTCGCGTGGGTGGTGACGGCCCGGGCGAGCGCCGCCTCGAGGGCCTGGTAGGGCTCCGCGAAGCGCAGGTACGTCAGCACCTCGAGCTCGAAGGACTGCACGTAGTCGGCCTGCGCGGCCTCGCGGCGCCGGAGGTCGGCCTCCCGCTTCTTCGCGTACGCGGGGGTGGCGCGCTCGGCCCCCAGCGCGGTCCGCGCGGCGACGAGGTGCTCGGTGGGCGCCCACACCCCCCGCGAGAACGTCTTGCGCCCGACCTTCTCCACCACCGTCCAGCTGGGGCCCGCGGCCTTCACCCGGCGCGTGAGGCCGGCGTCACCGGGCGGCAGGCAGCTCCAGCCGGGGGGAATGTCCAGCACGCGGCCGTCGGGCGCGCGCACCTGGCGCGGGTGCTTCGTCGGGGCACAGGTGAGCGTCTCCACGCGCGGCGCTCTAGCAGCCCGTCGCGGCGTGCGCTGTGCGTCCGTCGCTCAGCGGGCCAGGGGTCGCGCGTTCTCTCCGGGGCGCTGGGCCCAGACGGTGGTGGTGGCCTCGTAGCCCGGCACCTCGAGGCCGAAGGCCACGCCGTCGCGCCACACCGCCGCGGCCTCGTCTCCCTGGGGGCCCTGGCCCGAGAACACCACCGCGGGCGTCTCGCCCTCGTCAGTCGTCGGCTGCGCGTCGAGCTCCACCCGGCGCCAGGTGCCGTCTTCGCGAGGCACCAGCGCGAAGGCCCGGGCCGTCCTGGCGTCGAAGGCCACCCCCGCGCGCGCGAGCCGCTCCGCGTCGACGCCCAGCCGGAGCTCCAGCCGCGCGCTCGCGGACACCTCCGTCGCCAGCAGGCGCCGGTCGCTGAACACCACCTCCCGCCGCGGGCCGCCGACGCCTGCCAGCTTCTGGGCGAGGCTGATGAAGGGGCGGAAGCGGGTGAAGCCTGGGCGAGCGGACATCGGGCAACTCCGGGGCGAGGGGTGCGCGGGGAGCGCCTCAGCAACAACGAGACCGCGGCGGCTGCGACCTGTTTCCAGCCGCTTGGTGCGAGGCGAAGGCGTGCGCCAGCACGGGTGGAGTGCGCGCGCATGCTCCAGTGTGGGCAAGACCCCTTCAGGAGGCTCGGCGGGGCAGGGGTCGTCGGCCTCGGCGTGGCACGGGTGAAAGAGGCTGCACGCACACCGGGCGCCGAGCGTCCCCGGGGCGGAACCCCCGACCGCTGCGTTAGCGGGGGGACTCACGTCGCGACCCCGCCTCGAGGCGGGTCACGGAGGCCTCGCCGCGCGGCGTCACCTGGCCCTGCGGTAGGCTCGGGCGTGATGGCGGCGCCTGAAATCCCCGAGGCCATGCTGGACGGCATCGCTGCCGCGCCGGACGAGCCGGGGGCCTGGCAGGTGCTCTCGGACTGGATGCTGGAGGTCGACCACCCGCTGGCGATGTACGTGCGCTGCGAGCTCGAGCTCTTCCGCGGCGTGTCGAGCCCCGAGTACCTGGGCGCCTACGCGACGGAGCGAGCGGCCCTGAGCCCGCGCGTGCGGGAGCTGGGCTTCGGGCTGACGTGGCGCTGCGGCCTCGTGGTGCGCGCCGTCGTGCGCCCGGACCACTTCCGCGAGGTGGCCGCGGCCCCGGAGCTCGCCTCGCTGCACGCGCTCCGGCTCAAGTTGGGCGAGTACGCGGTGCAGTCGGCGTGGGTGCCCGACGTGCGCCTGGTGTTGGCCCGCGTGAGCCCCAGGCTGCGCTCGCTGTCCATCGAGGCGGAGACGCATCGCTTCGGGCGGAAGACGGTGACGGACCTCCTCGACGCCTGCCGCGCGCGGCCGGCCCTTGGGCAGCGACTCCGGCTCTGCCTCGGGCGCGACGCCGCGAAGGAGGTGCTGGAGGGGCTCCCGGCCCTCGCCGCCGCCGGGTGGGGCGAGATCTCGCTGGAGGGCACCCGTATCCCGGGCGTGCACGCGGCCCACCTGGGTGCGCGCCTCGCCGCGCTGCCAACCGGGTGTCGGCTCGTCGTCTCGGGCACGGGCCTCTCGCCCGACGACCTCCAGCACCCGGCCCTCGAGTGGCTCGACCCCGAGGCGCCGGCCTGGTGGGAGCAGGTCGACACGCGCGCGACCATTCCCGTGCGAGCCGAGGGCCTCCTCGCCGCCGACTGGTACCCGGGCGCGCTGCGGCAGGTCTCCCGCTCGGTAGGCTGGCTGCACGGGCACCGCACGGAGCTCGAGGACGGGGCCGTCGTCGAGGCCGACGGGCGCGCGTGGCGCTTCAGGCTCCGCGGCGCGACGGGCGCGTCAGCGCGGGGCCGCGAGAGCGCGGGCTGAGCGCCAGGGGGCCGGGATCTTGAAATGGAACCAGAGTTGCCTTTTATTCATATAAAAAGGCAACGTGATTTCTAGAACGCTCAAGCTTCCTGCCGGCAGCAGCTTCCTGTTCGGTCCGCGGGGCACCGGAAAGTCCACCTGGGTCAGCACCGCGCTGCCGAAGGCGTTTCGGCTCGACCTGCTCAAGGAGTCGACCTTCGTCGAGTTGGCTGGGCACGCCGAGCGCCTCGAGGCGCTCGCCGACGGCCAGGGCGCGACGAGCCTCATCATCGACGAGGTGCAGAAGCTGCCGGGGTTGCTCGACGAGGTCCATCGGCTCATCGAGAGCCGCAAGTTCCGCTTCGTGTTGACGGGGTCGAGCGCGCGCAAGCTCAAGCGCACCGGCGCGAACCTGCTCGCGGGTCGCGCACGGACCTTGTCGATGCACCCCTTCACGGCGACCGAGCTGGGCGGTCGCTTCGACCTCCAGCACGCGCTCCGCTTCGGCCTGCTCCCCACGGTGTGGATGGAGCAGGACCCCGGCGAGTACCTGCGCGGCTACGTGGGCACCTACCTTCGAGAGGAGGTGCAGCAGGAGGCGCTCGTTCGAAGCCTCGCCGGCTTCAGTCGATTTCTCGAGGCCGCGTCGCTCTCGCAGGGTCAGGTGCTCAACATGGCCGCGGTCGCGGCGGACTGCGGCATCAACCGCAAGACGGTCGAGAACCACTTCGACCTGCTCGAGGACCTGCTGCTGGCCGTGCGTCTCCCGGTGTTCACGCGCAAGGCGAAGCGCAAGGTCGTGAGCCACCCGAAGTTCTTCTTCTTCGATGCCGGCGTCTATCGCGCGCTGCGGCCGAAGGGGCCGCTCGACTCGGCGGCGGAGATCGACGGGGCGGCCATCGAGACCCTCCTGCTGCAGTCCCTGCGGGCCGAGAGCGCCAACGCGGGCTTCGGCTACGAGTTCTCGTACTGGAGAACGCCCGCGGGCGTGGAGGTGGACCTCGTGCTGTACGGCGAGCGAGGCCTGCACGCCTTCGAGGTGACGCGTTCTTCCGTCTTTCGGGAGCGCGACCTCGAGGGGTTGAGGCTGTTCTGCGAAGACTACCCGCAGGCTCGGGGCCACCTCTTCTACGGCGGCAGCAAGCGCTATCGCTTCGGCGCCATCGAGGTCGTCCCCTTCGAGGCGGGGCTCACGGCGCTGCCGGCTACCTTGTCCTGAGGGGCCTGGGCGCGCCGCTCACTTCGCCTTCGGCGAAAGCGACAGCTCCACCACCGAGATGGACCACGGCGGCAGGCGCACCGCGGCGCCGGCTTCGCTCGCCACGGGCGCGAGGCGCTCCTGCCCGCTGCTCCAGGTGAAGGTGCGGCGCGACTGCTCGGCCGCGCAGCCGGTGAGCGCGAGCGCCCCGTCGAGCGGCCTGGTCGGTGAGAAGTTGAGCAGCACCAGCGTCACCGTGCGGCCGTCGGCGTCGCGCGCGGCGAAGACCGAGGCGTCCTGCGGCGCGCTGGCGGGCATGGACAGCGCGCGGAAGCTGGCGCCGGCGCCGTCGTAGTCGCGGTACGCGCGGAAGGCCCACCAGGCCGGCGAGCCCTTCGGGGGGGTGGTCCAGTAGAAGGCCGCGTCGAGGCCCTGCTCGCCGAAGCGCCCGAGGGCCTCGGCCAGCGCCAGCCCGCCCGAGGGGTGCTGCTCGGCGCCGAAGTTGTACTCGCCGATGGCCAGCTTGCGGCCCGGGTAGTTCTGCTCGACCCACTCGCGCATGCGGGGGATGAGGCGCACCGGCTCGTCGATCCACGACTCGTCGCGGTAGGTGGGGTCCCACAGCGAGCGGGTCGCGCGAATGCGCAGGGCGTTCGTCTCGACGTCGGTGCGGCCCTCCGTGCCCACCCCCAGGCCCTTCGCCTGCGGGTAGTAGTGCACGTCGAGCACGTCGAGCACCCGCACGCCCGTCTTCTTCTCGTGCTCGGCCAGCTTGCGCAGCCACCACTCGAGCAGCGGCACGTCGCCGTGCGCGCGGCGGTCGGGCTTGAGGCGGAAGCCGGCCTTCGCGTCGGCGGCCGAGAAGAAGTACGCGGGCCAGCCCCACGAGGCGGGCGCGGCGATGACGGCGTCGGGGTCGGCCGCGCGCACGGCGCTCCCGTAGGCGAGGGTGCGCTCGAGCAGCTCGTCGTACGTCACCGGCTCCGGGTGCACGTCGCGGTGCGTGTCGTGCCAGAGCATGGGCTCGTTATCGAGGATGTACATGGCCACGCTGCGCGGCCCCTTGCCGTCCTTCGCGCGGATGGCCTTCACCCAGTTGCCGATGAACTCCGCCGGCGCGGCCACCGAGGTGCGCGAGGGCGGCCCCGAGGGCACGAGGCTGCCGTCGCGCCGCACGCCGTTGCCGCGGTCGCCCTCGGCGCCGGCCTGCGGCCCGTCGACCGCCACGGGGAAGCCGGCCGAGGTGGTGTCCTTCGCCACCCAGCCCAGGGTGGGCACCGTCAGCGCCGTGGCGACCTTCTTCTGCTGGTTCTTCTCGAGGAAGCGCTGCCAGCGGAAGGCGCCGTCGACGTCCTCCACCTCCACGTTGCGGAAGTACCAGTCGGAGGCGGTGTTGAAGGCGTTGCCCAAAAACCAGTTGTAGCGGCTGGTGGGGTTGCCGCCCCAGCGGCGCGCGGTGGCGCCCAGCTCCCACAGGCCGTCGCCCTGGCGCTCGCGGTTGGCGGCCACGCCGTAGATGAGCGGGTCGATGGGCCGGGTGGGCTTCGCGCAGTCCACGGTGAAGGTGACGGCCGTGCCCGGCGCGCGCGCGCGGGCCTCGGCGAGGCGCGCCTCGGCGGCGAGGTCGGGGGCGGTGAGGCCGACGAAGCGGAACTCGACGTAGTCCTTCGGCAGCGCCCTGTGCGCGCGCAGCCGCACCTTGTCCCACGGCACGCGGTCGGGGTTGAGCTCGTCCATGGTGACGTAGAGCTCCGTGACGCCGCCCGGGAGCGCGCGCCGGTGCGCGGGGCCGAAGGTGACGATGGGCAGCTCGCCGGCCTGGTCGCCGTCGAGGCGCACCGCGAGGAAGTCGCCGAAGCCCGCCGGCGCGACGTAGCGCAGCACCAGGCCCCCGAAGCGCGGCTTCTGGAGGCCCGGCTTCGCGAGGATCCACCCGGCGCGGTTCGAGAGGTCGAGCCGGGCGGCGCTGCCGTCCTCCGGGCCGTGGGTGGCCCAGCCGTAGTCCTGCCAACCGCCGCGCAGGCCGCGCTCGTAGATGACCTCGGCGATGGCGGGCGGCGCCGTGGGGCGCGCGGGGGCGCTGTCGCTCGCGGGCTCGGCCGCGCGAGGCCCCTGACAGGCGCACAGCACCACCGCCACGCAGACCAGGGCTCGCATGGAGCAAAGCCTAACCGCCACCCCCTGCGCCGGGCACCCGACATCGACGGCGCAGGGGCGTGCGCGTGGCTGATCAGCCGAAGCGACTCGAGCCGCTCGGCGGCTGCAGGGCCGACGCCTCGACGCTCGCCCGAAACGGTGACGGCCCGGCCTTGCCCACGCGCTGGCCGGCCCGCACGGTGGCCGTGGGGTAGAAGGTGCCGCGCCACACCACGCCGCCGCGGACCGCGGCGAGCA
Organism: uncultured Archangium sp.; assembly: GCA_964449625.1. Classification (GTDB taxonomy): domain Bacteria; phylum Myxococcota; class Myxococcia; order Myxococcales; family Myxococcaceae; genus Archangium_A. The sequence continues at coordinate 1,722 of CAYUZK010000204.1, read as the reverse complement.
GCGCCGAGCGCGCGATGGCCACGCCGAGGAGCAGCATCCCGCTCCCGGGGAGCAGCGCCGGCCAGCGCGCGAGCGACAGCCACGACGCCGCGAGCCCCTGCGCCGCCACGCCGGCGACGACGCCGAGCACGCCGACGCCGATGGCGAGCGGCGTGGGCGCCACCGCGGCGGCGAGCCAGCCGAGCTCGAGGGCGACGAGGGCCGCGCTGCCCAGCAGCAGGAGCGGCCAGGGCGCCGTCGCTCCGTTCTTCTCGAGGGCGCGCAGCATCGCGCGCAGCGACGGGTAGAACTCGAGCGACACGGCCTCCGCGCCCACGACGGCGACCTGCTTCGCCCCGGTGCGCTTGAGCAGGAGCCCGAGGGCGCCGTCGTCGCCCACCTCCATCTTCAGCCACTCGAGCCCCGCGGTCCGCTCGAGGGCCTCGCGGCGGAAGAGGTTGAAGGCGCCGACGCCGATGAAGGCGCTCGACGACGGGTCCTCCGCGGCCCACGGGCGGAAGAGCGTGCTGACGAGCCGCATGAAGTGCGCCAGCGCGATGGCGACGCCGGGCCCGCGCGACACGATCTGCGGCAGCGCGCAGACGTGCTCCGCGCCGCGCGCCTCGGCAAAGGCGACCAGCCGCTGCAGCGTGCCCGGGGCGAGGTGCACGTCGGCGTCGCTGAAGAGGAGCCACGGCCCGCGCGCCTGCTCCAGGCCCCGCTGCAGCGCGTGCACCTTGCCCAGCCACCCCTCGGGGAGCGCCTCGACGCGCACGACGCTGACGCGAGCATCCCCCGCGGCGATGGCCCGGGCCTGCGCGCCGGTGTCGTCGGTCGAGCGGTCGTCCACCAGCACCACCTGCAGCGCGGGGTAGCCGTCGGCCAGCTTCGCCTCCAGGGCGGCGCGCACGTGCGCCCCTTCGTTCCGCGCGGGGATGACCACCGACACCGTCGGCCAGGTCGGGCGCGCCTCGAGCGGCAGCGCGGCCACGCGCGTGAGCGCCCCGCGCGCGCGGAGGATGAGCCCGAGCTGCGCGAGCCACCATGCGGCCGAGAGCACGACGAGCGCGAGCCCCATCAGCGCGCGCCTGGCCAGCCCGGCGTCACGGCGCGGGCCGCAGCGTCAGCGTCGCCTCGCCCTGCACGCCACCGTCATCGCCGACGAAGCGCGCCACGACCTGCCGCGGGCCGTCGAGCCACTCGCCGACCGGCGTGCTGGACGGGAGTGGCACATCGACGCCCGCCTCCACGCGGGCGCTGGCCCCCTCGCCGGGGAAGAGCCGCGTCTGCGTCCCCTCCAGCCAGACCGACACCTCCGTGGCCTGCGGCGCCGTGGCGGTGAACTGCACCACCTCACCTCGGCCACAGGCCAGCGTCTCTCCGGCGCGGGCCTCGGCGATGACGACGCCGCCCGCCCCGACGCAGAAGGCGCGCACGCCGTAGGCGCCGGCGGCGACACCCCGGGGCGTGTAGTCGTCCGCCGCGCCAGGTTGCCAGGGCGCCACCACGACCAGGAGGGCCGCGGCCGCGAGGGCGCCCGCCGCGAGGGCGAACACCGGCCAGCGGACCCGGCGCGGTACGGGCACGGCCGCGGGCGCCGGCGCGCCTGCCACGCGCGCGAGGAGCCGGGCCTCGAGCGCGTCCACGCGCCCGGGCCCCAGGCCGCCACCTTCCAGCGCCGCGTCGACGCGGGCGAGGCGATCGCCCCGCGCGCGGCACTCGGCGCACGTGGCGAGGTGCGCG
>CAYUZK010000203.1:0-11190 GCA_964449625.1 uncultured Archangium sp. | reverse complement strand
GACACCGCCGTCACGGTGGGAGACGACCCCGCGGCGGTGGCCGTGAACCGGGCGCGGCGGGCGCGGGCGGCCTGCGTGGCGCCCGCGGCCGTGGCCACCGTGTCGCAGGTGCACGGCGACGTGGTGCGCCTGGCCCCTGGCGGCGGGCCGCAGGGCGAGGCCGACGCGGTGTGGACGCAGACGACCGGCGTCGCCGTGGGCGTGCGCACGGCCGACTGCCTGCCGATTCTCCTCGAGGATCAGCGCACCGGCCGCGTGGCCGCGGTGCACGCCGGCTGGCGCGGGGTGGTCGCGGAGATCGTCGTGCGGGCGCTCGAGGCCCTGGGCGACCACGGCACGCGCCGGGAAGACCTGCGCGTCGTCCTGGGCCCCGCCATCCAGCGCTGCTGCTTCGAGGTCGACGGCGAGCTCCCGGAGCGCTTCGCGCGGGCCTTCGGCGACGAGGTGGTGGTGGCGCAGCCGGGCAAGGCCCGCCCTCACCTGGACCTGGCGCTCGCGGTGCGGCGGTCGCTCTTCCGGGCGGGGCTCGCGGAGGGGCAGGTGAGCGCGCTGCCGCAGTGCACCGCGTGCGACGCGCGCTTCTTCTCGCACCGCCGTGATCGAGGGGTGACGGGGCGCCACCTGTCCTTCATCGTCTGCGAGGGCGCTGCAGGCCTGTAGCAGGGCTCGGGGGGCTTTTCTTGACCCCCCGAGGAGGCGCTCCCTATCCTCTGGGGGCCATTCGAACCTTCGCTGCCATCGCCTGCTTCGCGGTGTCCGGTTGCGCCACCGACGCGGTGACGCGCCTGGAGCACGCCGAGCTGTTGTCGTCGATGCGGGCGATGCGCGCCGAGAACGCCCGCCTCGAGTCGCGCGTCGAGAGGCTCGAGCAGGAGAAGGTGATGGCCCAGGCCCGGGGCGCCGCGCCGGCGTCCGCGCGGGCGAGTTTGCCGGCCCCGGTGAGCGCCGCGCCGCAGGCCAGCGCCAGCGCGATGGACGCGCTCCCGCCGCTGACGGTGGTGAAGCTCAAGCCCCGGAAGGAGCCCGCGCCGCGCCTGGCCACGGCGGTCGAGGTGGAGGAGCCGGCCGAGACGGTGGTCGAGACCCTGAGGGGCCAGGAGGTCGCCGCACCCGAGCCCGACGAGGCCGACCTGGCGATGGCCGAGTCGCAGTTCGAGCGCGCCCTCTCGATGATGAAGACGGGCAACTCCGAGGGCGGCGTGGCGCAGATGCAGCAGTTCGTCACCGACTGGCCCAGGCACCCCAAGGCCGACAACGCGCTCTACTTCGCGGGCCTGGCGTTGATGGCCGAGAAGGACTTCGAGCACGCGAGCGGCCTGCTCGAGCGCGTGCTGGCGCAGTACCCCGCCGGCGACGCGGTGCTCGACGCCATGCTCAAGCTCGCCGAGTGCCGCCTGAAGCTGAACCGTCCCCGGGAGGCGAAGGCCACCTGGGAGAGAATCGTCTCGTCCTTTCCGGGCACCGCCGCGGCCACCCAGGCCCAGGCGCGGCTCGCGTCGTTGTCCGCATCATCCCCGTAATGAGGTTGCCCATGCGCAAGGTGCTCCTGACTGCTGCCCTGACGTTCGTCGCGTTTGCCCCGTTGAAGGGGTACGCCCAGTCTGACGAGGAGGCCATGGACGACGACTCGTCGGGGCCCGAGGGCAGCGCGACGGTCGACAACGACGGGGCGCCGGCGAGGCCCGCGCCCTCGATGACCGGCAAGGCCTCGGCGCCGGGCACCCAGCACACGGTCGAGAAGGGTGACACGCTCTGGGATCTCTCCCAGAAGTACCTGGGGAGCCCCTGGTACTGGCCGAAGGTCTGGTCCTACAACCCGGAGATCGCCAACCCCCACTGGATCTACCCGGGCAACGAGGTGCGGTTCTTCGGCGCCGGAGACGAGGGGCCCACCCAGGTCGAGGCGGGGAAGGCTGAGACGCCGGAGGTCGAGGCGGGCGAGCTGTACGACGACAAGGTGTTGATCTCGGGTGAGATCGGCTACCGGCCGAAGAACGCGCTGTCGATCGCCGCGCCTGGCTTCGTGACGCCGGAGCAGGTGGAGGAGTCTGGGACGATCGTCGGCTCCTTCGCCGAGTCGGCGATGCTCAGCTACCCCGACCGCATCTACGTTTCTTTCAAGAAGACGCCGCGCCTGGGCGAGCTGTACGAGGTCTTTCGGAACGCCGGCGAGGTGATCCACCCCCACACCCGGTCGTCGATCGGCTACCTGACCGAGTTCCTCGCGGAGGTGAAGGTGGTTCGGGTGGACAAGGACAACCGGGCCACCGTGCAGATCGTCAAGCAGTACGACGAGGTGAAGCGCGGTGACCTCATCGGTCCTCATTCCGAGTCGATCGTCCGGGCCGTGGCGGCGACGACCAACGATCGCGAGGTCAAGGACGTGACCGTCGTCGCCGACGTCAAGCGCTACCCGACGATGATGGGCGAGCACAACGTGGTGATCATCGACAAGGGCTCGGACGACGGGGTGCGCACCGGGAACGTGGTGACGATCAGCCGCCAGCATGACGCGCTGCCCTTCTCGTCGATCATCCGCCCCAGCGGCATCGACGAGGCCTTCCCCCGCGAAGACATCGCCCAGTGCGTGACCTTCGAGGTGAAGAAGTCGGCCAGCCTCTGCCTCATGTCGCGCTCCCTGCGCGAGGTGGTCCGGGGTGATCACGCGGAGATCCGGACCTCGGGCGGTCGGCGCGCGGCGCGCTGAGCCAGCGGGGCGGGCGTGCCCCGCGGAAGGCCGCGGTCCCAGGTGGCGCGCGGGCCTCGACGCCTCGAAGAGCCTGGACGGCTGGAACCCGCGCCCGCGGGGGTGTCAGACCCCTGCGCTAAGACTGCGCGGGCATGAACACGGCAGAGCGACGGGCGAGGGCGGCGCTGTGGTCCATTCGCGGGGTGGGCCCGGTGACGCTGGCCGAGGTCGAGGCGAGGCTGGGGGCGCCGGGCGAACTGCTCGAGCGCCCCTTCGCGCAGTGGGCTGGCGCCATCGAGTGGCGGGCGGCCGCGGCCTCCCGGCTGGAGCAGTGGGGCACGCTGGCGCGGGTCGCCGAGGCCCTCGAGGCGCGCTGCCGGGCCACGGACCAGGTGCCGATCTTCCCCGGAGACGAGGCCTGGCCCCCGCGGCTCGAGGGCGTGGCCGAGGCGCCGCCCGTGCTCTTTTGTCAGGGGCCCGGCGCCTGCGCGCCGCCCCGACGACGGGTGGCGTTCGTCGGCACGCGGACCCCGGAGGCGGGGGCGCTGGAGCAGGCGAGGGCGCTGGCGCAGCAGGCGGCGGCCGCGGGCCTGGGCCTCGTGTCCGGCGCGGCGCTGGGCGTCGATCAGGCTGCCCACCGCGGCGCCCTGGACGCCGAGGGTGAGACGTGGGCCTTCCTGGGCTCGGCGCTCGACCAGGTCGACGCGGCGCAGCGAGGCATCGTCGCGGCGCTGCGGCGGGCGGGGGGCACGGTCTTTTCGCAGTTCCCGCCCGGGTGCCGCTCGAACCAGAGCACCTTCACGCTCCGCAACGCGCTGATCTCCGGGGCCAGCGACGCCGTCCTCGTCTTCCGGGCGCCGACCAGCTCCGGGGCCCTGTACACGGCGGCGGCGGCCCTGCGGCAGGGGCGGCCGCTGCTCGTGACGCCCGGCGACCCGTGGAACCTGGCCGCGGCGGGGAGCAACGCGCTGCTGGGGCAGGGGGCCGGGGTCTGCGCCGGCGCGGCGGACCTGCTCGAGGCCGTAGGCCTGGCCCGGTCGCAGGCCACGCCGCCGGCGCGGCGGCCCACCGTGGCGCTCGGCCCCCTCTCGCCCGAGGGGCGGCGCGTGCTGGCGCTCCTGTCGGAGGCGGCGCAGGACTTCGAGGCGCTGGAGGCGCGGGCCGGCCTGGCGCCCGGGGTGCTGAGCGCCGCGCTCGTCGAGCTGGAGCTGGCGGGAGCGGTGCTGCAGCGCGCGGGGCGCCGCTACGAAAAGTGCTGAGGATCTCCGATGTTGACGTACTGGAACGCCCCCACTAGAACCACGCGGTCTTCAGCCCGGTGTGGTTGAAAGGAAACCCGATACACATGGCCGCCAGCCTGATGTTTTCTCAGTTCGTCGACATGGTCCTCGCTGCCGAGCCGCAGCAGACCGAGAGCCTCAAGGACATCATCGTCGGGTTCTTCCACGACGGCGGTATCTTCCTCTACATCAACCTGTTCTGGCTGGCCGCGGCCATCGCCGTGATGGTCGAGCGGGTGATTACGCTCTTCTTCCGGTACAACCTGAACGCCGTGCCCTTCATGGAGCAGATCACCAAGCTGGTGATGGCGGGCAACCCCGATCGCGCCGTGAAGCTGTGCGGCGCGGCGCCGAACTCGCCCCTGGCCAAGGTGGTGCGAGCCGGCCTGACGCGGGCGAACCGCGGCGAGCTCGAGGTCGCCAAGGCGCTCGAGGAGTCGATCCTCGAGCACATCCCCCACGTCTCGGCGCGCATCGCGTGGCTGTGGTCGCTGGCGAACATCGCCACCCTCGTCGGGCTGGTCGGCACCGTGTTCGGCCTCATCGGGACCTTCCGCTCGCTGGGCAACGTGCCGGCGGACCAGAAGCAGGCGCTCCTGTCGAAGGGCATCTCGGAGGCCATGTACAACACCTTCTTCGGCCTCTCGATCGCCGTGTCCTGCATCATCGGCCACCTCTTCCTCACCGCGTACTCCAAGCGGATGATCGAGGTGATCGAGCTGCAGGCGATGAAGCTCGAGAACCTGCTCGGGCGGCGCGCGGCCGGCGAGACGAGCGCGATGGACTTCGAGAAGGCGTCCTGAGGAAACCCGCGTCGACACCTCGGTGTCGAGGGCCTTGAGCGATGGCGTTCTACTTCTCCAGACGGAAGATCAAGCCGAAGGAAGAAGAGGAGGGCGGCGAGCTCAACATCGTCCCCTACCTCGACATCCTCATGAACTTGATCATCTTCATGCTGCTCTCGATGGCGGGCCTCGCCACGTTCGGCATGTTGAACGTCAACGCGCCGAACTACGGCGCGGCGGGGAGCGGTGGCGGTGACGAGAAGCCCTCGCTGACGCTCACGGTGGCCATCGCCAAGACGGGCTTCTTCATCGCGGCCACGGGCGGCGTGCTGCCCGGGCAGGAAGAGGGCGCGGCGACGGGCCCGGGCGAAGGCGCGCCGCCGACCATTCCCCTGAAGCGTGACGGGAGCTACGACTACGAGGCGCTCACCGCGAAGATGACCGAGGTGAAGGCGAGCTTCCCGCAGGAGAGCAAGGTGATCCTCGCGGCCGAGGCCGACACCCAGTACGACGTGCTCATCGAGACGATGGACGCCACGCGGGAGACCAAGGACCGCAAGCTGCTCTTCCCCGACGTCACGCTGGCGAGCTTCTGATCATGGCCCCCCCGAACGCCGGCGCCTCGCCGCTGCACATCACCGACGAAGACCGGCAGCGCATGCGGTTCCGCAAGGCCGTGGCGCGCAAGAAGCGGCGCGACCGCGAGGCCGAGGGCGAGATCAAGGAGCTCAACATCGTCGCGATGATGGACCTGATGACCATCATCCTGGTGTTCCTGATCAAGTCCTTCACGTCGTCGTCGGTGACCATCACGGCCTCGGAAGACGTGCGGCCGCCGCTGTCCGCCACGCGCATCGTTCCCAAGGACACCATCGCCATCACGGTGACGCTCAAGTCGATCATGGTGGGCGACAAGAAGCGCGTCGATCTCTCCGGGGCCGCGGTGAAGCAGGGCGAGCAGGACGGGAAGCTGATCCTCCCCCTGGACGCCGCCCTGAAGAAGGAAGTCGAGAAGCTCAAGTACATCGCGGACCGGAACCCGAGCGCCCCCTTCAACAAGGAGGTGTCGATCATCGGCGACAAGCGGATCTCGTACGACCTGCTCTCGTCGGTGCTGTACACGGCGGGGCAGAACGAGCTCGAGAACTTCCGCTTCATCGTGCTGCAGAAGAACCCGGATTGATCGGGGCCCTGCGGTGGTGACGGCGCAGACACCCATCACGGTCATCGGGGCAGGGCTGGCGGGCTCGGAGTGCGCCTGGCAGCTCGCGCGCCTGGGCCACCGGGTGGTGCTGTGCGAGCAGAAGCCCGGGCAGCGCTCCCCGGCCCACCAGAGCCCCGGCTTCGCCGAGCTGGTGTGCAGCAACTCCATGCGCTCGGACAACCCCGAGAGCGCCATCGGGCTGCTCCACGCCGAGCTGCGGCGGGTGGGCTCCCTCATCCTCACCGCGGCGGACGCGCACCGCGTGCCCGCCGGTGACGCCCTGGCCGTGGAGCGCGAGGGCTTCTCGGCCCACGTGCAGCGCGCGCTCGCCACGCACCCCCTGGTCACCGTCGAGGCGGGGGAGGTCACCGCGGTGCCCGAGGGGCTGGTGGTGTTCGCCACCGGGCCGCTCACCTCGCCGGCGCTCACCGAGGCGCTCGGGCCCTTCGTGGGCGAGAAGCTGTATTTCTACGACGCCATCGCGCCCATCGTGGCGGCCGACTCCATCGATCTCAGCGTGGCCTTTCGCCAGTCGCGCTACGGCAAGGGCGGCGGCGACGATTACCTGAACCTGCCGCTGAACGAGGCCGAGTACCGCCGCCTCGTGGCGGAGCTCCGCGCGGGCGCCCGGGTGACGCCGCACGCCTTCGAGGAGCCCCGGTACTTCGAGGGGTGCCTCCCCGTCGAGGTGATGGCGGACCGCGGCGACGACGTGCTGGCCTATGGCCCCATGAAGCCAGTGGGCCTGACGGACCCGCGCACGGGCCAGCGCCCTCACGCGGTGGTGCAGCTGCGCATGGAGGATCGCGCCGGCACGGCGTGGAACCTGGTGGGCTTCCAGACGCGCCTGACGTGGCCGGAGCAGAAGCGCATCTTCGCCCTCATCCCCGGGCTGGAGCGGGCGGAGTGGGTGCGCCTGGGGCAGATCCACCGCAACACCTTCCTCGACAGCCCCCGGCTCCTCGGCCGCGACCTGTCCCTGCAGCGGGAGCCGCGGCTCTTCTTCGCCGGGCAGATCACCGGCGTCGAGGGGTACGTGGAGTCGACCGGCTGCGGCTACCTGACGGCGCTGGCGGTGCACGCGCGGCTCACCGGCACGCCCTTCGTGCCGCCGCCCGCGGGCACGGCGCTGGGCGCCATCTACCGGCACGTCACGGGGGAGGCCCACCCGGCCGACTACCGCTACCAGCCCACCAACGTCGTCTTCGCGCTCTTCCCGCCGCTGGAGGGGCGCCACAAGAAGGCCGAGAAGCGCACCCTGTACAGCGCCCGGGCCGTGCGCGAGCTCGACGCGTGGGCCGCGGGCGCGCCGCACCCGGTGGCGCCGATGGCCGCGCGCCGCCCCGAGCAGTCGTCTTTTGCCGAGGCCGCGGCCCGGCCAACCGTCGCTCCCTGAGGCCCCGATGACCCTCGACCGAGTCGTGCGTGGTGCGTGCGTGGTGCTGGCCCTGGCGGGCTGCAAGCAGCCGCTCAACTCGGCCGGCGAGCCCAAGGGCGTCATCGCCCGGGTGAAGAAGGAGCAGCGGGCCGAGCGGGTGCCGGTGCTGGGGGAGCGCCGCGTGGAGGGCCCCGTCACGGAGCTGCGCGCGTCTCCGGACGGCGAGGTGCTGACGGTGCTGCGCGACGCGGTGAAGCCGCCCATCAGCGGGGTGCCGCCCCCGATGCGCCTGGGCGCGCTGTGGGCCGTCTCGGCGAGCGGCGGCGCGGCCCAGAAGCTGGGCAACGGCGTCACCAACATGCCCGGCGGCTGGCTGCACACGGGCGACAGCCGGTGGATCCTCTTCAACGCGGGGTGGGACCCGCAGCAGCAGGTCGGCGAGCTCTACGTGCAGGACGCGCGGCAGCTCGGCGCCGAGCGGCAGCGCATCAGCGCGCGGGCCTCGTACTTCGTGCCCAGCGACGACGGCACCCAGGTCGCCTTCATCGAGGGCGGGGTGCTGCACGCGGGCAAGCTGCCGGGCGGCCCCTTCCCCCAGCTGGCTGGCGAGGTGTCCACCGCGGAGTTCTCGGCCGACGGCCGGTACCTGTACTTCAAGCGCAAGTTCTCCTCGGCGGGCGGGCTGTACCAGCTCGACCTCAAGGACGAGCGGCCGCAGCCCCGGCGGCTCATCGACCAGGTGACGGAGTACACGGTGCTGCGCAGCGGCAAGTACGTGGTGGCGCTGGCGCGCGAGACGCCGGTCGACCGCGTCTTCCAGCTCCACCTCTTCGAGGTGGCGACGCTCAAGGCCCGCAAGCTGGCCGAGGACGCCCACCGGTTCCGCGCGAGCCGCGACGGGCGGTTCCTCGCGTGGCGCGACAACGATCCGGGCCCCGAGAAGGGGGCGCTGTACCTCATGGCGCTGCCCGACGGCGCGCCGCGCAAGCTGGGCGCGAAGGTGAGCGACTTCGACTTCTCGCCCGACGGGGCGCGCTTCGCGTGGCGCGACAACTTCATCGAGCTGTCCCTGGGCGGCAGCGAGAGCCCGCTGGACGATCACAAGCTCGTCGAGCGCGTGGGCGATCTCCACGTGCTGGAGATGCCGGACGGCGAGCCGAAGCGCCTGGCGCGGCAGTCGCCCAACTACCTCTTCGCGCCCAACAGCGCGGCGCTGGCCTACACCGCGCGCATCGACCGCCCCGAGGTGACCCGGCGGCTCTTCCTCTACCCGGCGGGAGCGACGGAGCCCATCGCGCTCAAGGACTGGCTCTACGAGTACACCTTCCCCGCGACGGGCGAGTTCCTCTACTTCCGCTCCGACTGCCTGCGCGACGGGCGGGCGTGCGATCTGCTCTCGATGCCCGCGAAGCCCGCGACGGGGGAGCTGCCGAAGAAGGAGCTGGAGGGCACCTTCGGGGTGCGCTTCTCACCCGACGGCAAGCGCGCGCTGGTGGCCTCGGCCCACATCACCGACATGACCCACGACATCTCGGTGCGCGACCTCGCCAAGGGCACCCAGGTGATGATCGACCAGTACGTCGAGTGGCCCGGCCTGCTGCTGGGGCCCGAGGGGGCGAAGGTCGCCTACCTGGTGAACGAGAAGAACCGGCCGGGGCTGTACGTGGCCAACAGCCCCTGACGCTCGGGAGCCGATTCGCCACCGGCGGCCAGCGGCGTAGACTCGGTCGCAAGGTGAGCCCCCTCGTCGACGACTTCCTGCGGCACCTCGACGTGTCGCGCGCGCTGTCTCCCAACACGCTCAAGGCCTACGCGCAGGACCTCAAGGCCTTCTCGGGCTACCTCGAGCCGCAGGGCGTGGCGCTGGAGCGGGCGGGGCACCTGCACATTCGCGGCTTCCTCGGCGTGCAGTCGGTGACGCTGTCGGCGGCGACGCGGGCGCGGCGGCTGGCGGCCATCAAGGCCTTCTACCGCTTCCTGTCGCGGCGAAAGCTGATCGACGCCAACCCCGCGCGGCGGGTGAAGAGCCCGAAGCTGCCGCAGCGGCTCCCGCGGGCGGTGCCCGTCGACGAGGCCTTCGCGCTCATGGACGCCCCCGACGCCGAGCAGCTCCTGGAGTCGCGCGACGCGGCGATGCTCGAGGTGCTCTACGGCGGCGGCCTGCGCGTGAGCGAGCTGGTGGGCCTCGACCTCGACAGCCTCGATCGCTCGTCGGGCGTGGTGCGGGTGCTGGGCAAGGGCAACAAGGAGCGCCTGTGCCCGCTGCACGAAGGTGCCCTCGAGCGCCTCGACGCCTGGTTCGCGCGCCGCGGCGAGCTGTTGGCGAAGCCGGGCAAGCGGCAGGCGCCGCAGGCGATGTTCCTCAACTTCCGCGGCGGCCGCCTCACGGCGAGGTCGGTGCAGCGGCACCTCGAGCGCTACGCGCGCCGGCTCGGCCTCAACCGCAAGGTGAGCCCCCACGCGCTGCGCCACTCCTTCGCCACGCACCTGCTCGCCGGCGGGGTGGACATTCGCAGCATCCAGGAGCTGCTGGGCCACGCCAGCTTGAGCACCACGCAGCGGTACACCGCGGTGTCCTTCGAGCAGCTCCAGTCGGTCTACGATCGCGCGCACCCGAGGGCGTGAGGCCGTGACGAAGAAGAAGCCCGAGCCGTTCAACAACCCCTTCTCGGCGCTCACGCTGCCGGCGAAGGCCGCGCTCGTGAAGCCGGCGCCGCCCCCGGCCCCGAAGCGCCAGGCCCCGCCGCCCCCCGACGCCGAGGCCGCGCTGTTCCTCGAGGCGGTGGGCGCGGTGGCCCCGGTGCGGCCCTCCGCCGGGCGCGCGCCACCGCGGCGCCCGCCGTCGGCCGAGGAGCTCAGGCTCCCCACGGAGGAGGCCGAGAGCCTCGCCCGCCTCGCGGAGTCGGTGACGGGCGAAGGCAGCTTCGACCTCGCCGACAGCGACGAGTTCATCGAGGGCTGGGTGCAGGGCTTCGACGCCAACGTGCTCCGCAAGCTGCGGGCCGGGGCGTTCTCGGCGCAGGCGAGCGTCGACCTGCACGGGCTCACGCGCGAGCAGGCGAAGGCGGCGCTCGAGGCCTTCGTGCAGAAGAGCCGGGTCGCCGGGCACCGCTGCGTGCTGGTGGTGACGGGCCGGGGCTTGCACTCGCAGGACCAGGTGCCGGTGCTCAAGGCGGGCGTGCAGCAGTGGCTCTCGAAGGGGCGGGCGGCGAAGCAGGTGCTGGCCTTCTGCTCGGCGCGCCCGAAAGACGGCGGCGCCGGCGCCGTCTACGTGCTGCTCCGGCGCTGAGCCCGGGGGGAAGCCCCGGGGCGCCTGGCCTGTTACAAGGCCACTCGCGATGACGACGATCCTCTGCGTGCGGAAAGAAGGCCGGGTGGTGCTCGGCGGCGACGGCCAGGTGACCCTGGACAAGGTCGTGATGAAGGGCGCGGCGCGCAAGGTGCGCCGCCTGGGCGACGGGGCGGTGATCGCCGGCTTCGCGGGCGGCACGGCCGACGCCTTCACGCTCTTCGAGCGCTTCGAGGCCAAGCTCAAGGAGCACAACAAGAGCCTCGCGCGCGCGGCCGTGGAGCTGGGCAAGGACTGGCGCACCGATCGCTTCTTGCGGCGCCTCGAGGCGCTGCTGGTGGTGGCCGACAAAGAGAAGACCTTCATCCTCTCGGGCGCCGGCGACGTGGTGGAGCCGGACTACGGCATCGCGGCGGTGGGCAGCGGCGGGCCCTACGCGCTGGCGGCGGCCCGGGCGCTCCTGGCGCACTCGTCGCTCGACGCGAAGCAGATCGTCACCGAGGCCCTCGCCATCGCCGCGGACATCTGAATCTACACCAACCAAAACCAGACCAACGAGCAGCTC
>CAYUZK010000202.1:0-11239 GCA_964449625.1 uncultured Archangium sp. | reverse complement strand
ATGAGACTCGACCGGGGGGCCCTGTGGCTCGCCGCGGCGCTGCTGGTGAGCGCCTGCGGCCCCAAGACGATGGAGGCGCGCCTGCGCGACGCCGAGCGCTACGCGGACAAGGCCGCGAGCGCCCTCGACGACGCCCAGCAGGCGGCCGAGGCGCTCGAGCCCGAGAAGATGAAGGACGCCCTCGACGACGCGAAGAAGCGGCTGTCGGAGCCCGACGTCGAGCTGCACCCCGAGACGGGCATGCACAACGACCGCTACCAGGAGCTCTTCGCGCGCTACCCGCAGGTGAAGGCCGAGCGCGAGAAGCGTGACCTCGAGAAGAAGCTCAACACCGCCCGCGACCACATCGTGCCGCGCGTGCAGGCGCTGCTCGAGGCGCAGGAGGCCCTGGTGCCCACCGCGCCCACGCGCGCGTCGGTGCAGGCCGTGAGCGACGCCGCCGAGAAGGTGCGCGAGGCGGTGGACGACGAGAAGGCCCTCTTCGAGAAAGACGCCGACTTCGCCGCCTGGGCGAAGAGCCAGCGCGGCAAGGTCGACCGCGCCCTCGAGGCGGTGGCGAAGGTGAAGAAGACGCTGGCCGTCATCGAGGGCCCCGGCGCGGCCTGGCTCGAGGCGCAGCGGCTCCAGGCGGAGCTCAAGGGCAAGAAGGCACCGGCCGACAAGGAGCCGCTGCTGGTGACGCTGACCGAGCAGCTCACCGCCTGCGAGCAGGCCGGCGGGCGCCTGGGGGCCGAGCCGGTGGCGGTGGTGGTGGGCAGCGGCAAGCCGCAGACGGCGGCGCAGCTGCAGGCCACCTGCAAGAAGGCCCAGGGCCCCGCGCAGGCCGAGCTCAAGGCGGTGCGGGCCGCGCTGGCGAAGGCGAAGCCGAAGCCGCCGCCCGCGCCTGCCCCGGCCCCGAAGAAGAAGGGGAAGTAGCCCCGGCGCGGTGAGCCGCCCCTCGCGGTGAGTCATTGGAGGTCGCTGTCGCCTTCGCGGAGGCGACGGGATTCCGCTCGGGCTGGATACGCTTCCGGTCTAGGCTCCGCTCCACTCCGCACCCCACCGGAGCCCAGGGGAGTCCTACATGTTCGCGATTGTTGCTCGGCGGCTCGTCGTCGTCTGCTGTGTCGGCGTGGTGTTGGCGGCGTGCGGTGACAAGGAGACTGACCCGACCACGGCCCCACCGAAGGTCGGCGTGAGCCGGCAGGCCGTCTTCGCCACCGTCCCCGGCCCGCAGACGGTGGTGGAGGACACGCCCCTCACCTTCTCCGGCGCCGTGGGGAACGCGCTCAGCGCGGGCGACGCCGAGAGCCCCAACGGCACCGTGGTCGTCACCGTCACCAACGGCGTCTTCGTGCCCAAGACGGCGACCGGCGTCAGCGTCTCCGGCTCGGGCACCACCACCGTGAGCCTCACCGGCCCGTGGCTGGGCATCAACACCTGCCTCGAGGAGTCGGTCTTCCTCCCGGCGCTCAACTTCGTGGGGAGCGCGCAGCTCACCCTCACCGCGAGCGACCCGGACAACAACACGACGTCGGGCACGGTGAGCATCAACGTCACGGCGGTCAACGACGCGCCCGTCAACGGGGTGCCCTCGGGCGCGCTCTCCGCCACCGAAGACACGCCCATCACCTTCGCCATGCCCGTCACCGACGTCGACCTGGGCACCGGGGAGGTGACGGTCAACCTCGTGGCGTCGAACGCGACCCTCATCTCGCTGCCCCCGGCGACGCTCAGCGGCCTGACCTTCTCGCTCGGCGACGGCACCAGCGACGCGGCCATGACCTTCCGAGGCACGCTCCCCAACGTGAACTCGGCGCTCAACGGCGTCACCATCACGCCCCCGCTCAACTACATCGGCCAGAGCACCGTCACCGTCACCACCAACGACAACGGCAACACCGGCGCCGGTGGAGCGCGCGAGGACATCGACACCGTGACCATCAACTGGGCGCCGGTGAACGACCCGCCGGTCAACGTCGTGCCCCCCGCGCGCACCATCGCCGAAGACACCAGCACCACCTTCAGCGGCGCCACCGCCTTCGCCGTGAGCGACGTCGACGCGACGAGCGGCTTCGTGCAGGTGACGCTCGAGGCGACCACCGGCGCCCTCACGCTCCTGGCTCCGGGCAGCGTCTCGTTCTCCGTGGGCGACGGCGCCGCCGACCCGACGATGACCTTCACTGGCACCCTCACCGAGCTCAACGCCGCCCTGGCGAGCGTGCTCTTCACCCCGGGCCTCAACTTCGCCGGCACGGCGACCCTCACCATGCGCTCCAACGACCTCGGCAACACCGGGGCCGGCGGCGCGCGCACCGACACCGACACCGTGACGGTGACGGTCACGGGCGTCAACGACGCGCCGGCCATCACGTCACCGGGGCCGCAGACCACCGATGAAGACACCCCCGAGGTCTTCAACGCCACCAACGGCAACACGCTGGCCATCACCGACGTCGACGCGGCCTCGCTGCGCGTGACGCTGACCGTCACCAACGGCGCCCTCACCCTGGGCACCCGCACGGGCCTCTCCTTCGCGGTGGGCGACGGCATCGCCGACGCCACGATGACCTTCACGGGCTCGGTGAGCGCGGTGAACGCGGGGCTCAACGGGCTCACCTACCTGCCCACGGCGAACTTCTTCGGCACGGCCACCCTCTCCATCGCGGTCGACGACGAGGGCAGCTCCGGCGCCGGCGGCCCGCTCACGGCCTCGGCCAACCTCGCCATCACCGTGACGTCGGTGAACGACGTGCCGCTGGCGGTGAACGACGCCTTCACCGTCGCCGAAGACTCCGGCGACACCAGCCTCGCGGTGCGCGCCAACGACTTCGACGTCGAAGACGGCCCGGCCTCGGGCACGGTCACCGCCGTCACCACCCCCGCCTTCGGCACGGCCACCATCGTCGGCGGCGCCACCATCACCTACCGGCCCAACCCCAACTTCTTCGGCACCGATTCCTTCAGCTACACGCTCACCGACTCGAACGGGGCCAGCGACGCGGCCACGGTGACGGTGACGGTGACGCCGGTGAACGACCCGCCCACCGCGGTCGACGACACCGCCACCGTGCAGCAGGACACCACGGGCAACCTCATCAACGTGCTGGCCAACGACTCCATCGCGCCCGACGTGGGCGAGACGCTGTCGCTGGCCTCGGTGCAGAACGCCGTCAACGGCACGGTGAGCGTCGGCTCCGGCGGCCGCGCCAGCTTCACCCCCACGGGCGGCTTCACCGGCACCGCCACCTTCGAGTACACGGTGAGTGACGGCACGCTGACCGACACCGGCCTCGTCACCGTCACCGTGGTGGCCGTCAACGGCAACCCGGTCAACTCGCTGCCGCTCCCGCAGCAGACGCCGGAAGACACGCCCCTCTTCTTCTCTGCCGCCGCGGGCACGGCCATCACGGTCGCCGACGAGAACTCCAGCACGCTCACGGTGCAGCTCTCGGTGACGAACGGCACCTTCACCCTCGGCACCACCGCCGGCCTCACCTCGGTCAGCGGGAACGGCAGCGGCTCGCTGACGATGCAGGGCACCCTCACGGCGCTCAACGGTGCGCTCTCGGGCTCGCGCTACGCGCCCACGGCCAACTACGCCGGCTCGGCGCTGTTCACCATCACCAGCAGCGACTCCACCGGCAACAGCGACACCGACACCCTCACCATCACCGTCACCGCGGTGAACGACGCGCCGGTGAACGCCGTGCCCACGGGCGTGCAGGCCGTCACCGAAGACACGCCGCGCTCCTTCACCACGGTGCTGGTCTCCGACGTGGACGTGGGCGCGGGCCTGCTGCAGGTGACGCTCACCGCCGACAACGGCACGCGCCTCACCCTGGCCCAGACGACGGGGCTCTCCTTCTCCACCGGCGACGGCTTCGACGACGCCACGATGACCTTCAGCGGCACCGTCATCACCCTCAACCAGGCGCTCAACGGCCTCACCGTCACGCCGCTGGAGAACTACATCGGGCCCAGCTCCATCGTGATGGTCACCGACGACCTGGGCAACACCGGCTCCGGCGGCGCGCAGCAGGACACCGACACCCTCTCGCTCAGCTGGTCCGCGGTGAACGACCCGCCCGTCAACACGCTGCCCGCCGCGCAGACCATGAACGAGGGCGCGACCCTCACCATCACCGGCATCTCGGTCTCTGACGTCGATGCCGCGGCCGCCACGCTGTTGGTCTCCCTCACCGCCACCACCGGCACCTTCACCCTGGCCGGCGTGTCGGGCCTCACCTTCTCGGTGGGCGACGGCACCGGCGACCCGGCCATGACCTTCACCGGCACGCTCACCGCGCTCAACGCGGCCCTGGGCAGCCTCACCTACACCCCCCCGACGGACTTCGCCGGCGTGGCGAGCCTGACCCTCACCACCAACGACCAGGGCAACAGCGGCGGCGCCGCCCGGCAGGACACCGACACCCTGTCCATCACCGTCAACGGCATCAACGACGCGCCCGTCAACACCGTGCCCGGCGCGCAGACGACCAACGAAGACGTGGCGCGCATCTTCTCGACCGCGTCGGGCAACCCGCTCGCGGTCAGCGACATCGACGCCACCTCGGTGCAGGTGTCGCTCAGCGTCACCTCCGGCACGCTCACCCTGGCCACCCGCACGGGCCTCAACTTCCAGTCGGGTGACGGCATCTCCGACGCCACGATGACCTTCATCGGGCCGCTGGCGTCGATCAACGCCGCGCTCAACGGCCTCTCCTACCTCCCCAACCCCAACTACTTCGGGAGCGACACCCTCGTGCTCTCGACCAACGACCTGGGCTCGAGCGGCGCCGGCGGCAGCCTCGTCGACACCGACACCGTGGCCATCACCGTCACCCCGGTGAACGACCCGCCCGACGCCGTCAACGACTCGCTCACCGTCGCCGAAGACGCGCCGCCTACGACCGTGGCCGTGCTGGCCAACGACAGCTTCGCGCCCGACGTGGGCGAGACGTTGAGCGTCTCGGCCGTCTCCACCCCGAGCAACGGCACGGCGGCCATCGTGCTGAGCGGCGGCGCCGTCAGCTACACGCCCAGCGCGAACTTCTTCGGCACCGACTCGTTCACCTACACCTTGTCCGACGGCAACGGGGGCACCGACACCGCGACCGTCACCGTCACCGTCACGCCGGTCAACGACGACCCCACGGCCGTCGGCGACTCGCTCACCGTGCAGCAGGACTCGCCGGCCACCACCGTCAGCGTGCTCAGCAACGACTCGAGCGCGCCCGACGTCGGCGAGACGCTCACGGTGAGCGCGGTGGGCGCGGCGAGCAACGGCACCACGGCCGTCACCACCGACGGCAGCGCGGTCACCTACCGGCCCAACGCCGGCTACACCGGCGCCGACGCCTTCACCTACACCATCGCCGACGGCAACGGCGGCGCCGCCACGGCCACGGTGACGGTCACCGTGGTGGCGGTCAACGTCTTCCCCGTCAACAGCCTGCCGCCTCCGCAGCAGACGCCAGAAGACACGCAGCTCGTCTTCTCCTCGGTGGCCGGCAACGCCATCACCGTCACCGACCAGAACTCCACCACGCTGACGGTGCAGGTGCAGGTGACGAACGGCACCTTCACCCTGGGCGGCACGACGGGCCTCACCTCGTTCTCGGGCAACGGCACGGCGACGGTGAGCCTCCAGGGCACGCTCGCGGCGCTCAACACGGCGCTCAACGGCTCGCGCTACACGCCGGCCCTCAACTACTTCGGCGGGGCGACGCTCACGCTCACCAGCAGCGACTCCACCGGCAACGCCGACACCGACGTGCTGAACCTCACCGTCTCGTCGGTCAACGACGCGCCGGTCAACAGCGTGCCGACCGGCGTGCAGGCCGTCACCGAAGACACGCCGCGCACCTTCACCTCCGTGCTGGTGAGCGACGTCGACGTGGGCGTCGCCCAGCTCCAGGTGACCCTCACCGCCGACAATGGCACGCGCCTGGCGCTCTCGCAGACCACGGGCCTCGCCTTCACCGTCGGCGCCGGGCTCGACGACGCCACCATGACCTTCACCGGCACCGTCATCGCCATCAACCAGGCGCTCAACGGCCTCACCCTGACGCCGCCCCTCAACTACATCGGCACGAGCACGCTGGTGATGGTGACCAACGACCTGGGGAACACGGGCGCCGGCGGGGCCGCGCAAGACTCCGACACCGTCACCTTCAACTGGCAGGCGGTCAACGACCCGCCGGTCAACACCGTGCCCGGCCCGCAGACCATCGCCGAAGAGACGGGCTTCACCTTCGCCAACGCCAACCGGCTCTCGGTGGCCGACGTGGACGCGAGCGCCGCGACGCTGCAGGTGACGCTCAGCGCCACCCAGGGCGCGCTCTCGCTGGGCAGCACCACCGGCCTCACCTTCTCGATCGGCGACGGCCTCGGCGACGCCAGCATGGTCTTCAGCGGCACGCTGACGGCGCTCAACGCCGCCCTCAACAACACCACCTTCACGCCGCCGCTCGACTTCGCCGGCGTGGCCACGGTGACGCTCACCACCAACGACCTGGGCAACACGGGCGGCGGCGGCGCCAGGCAAGACACGGACTCGGTGGCCATCACCGTCACCCCCGTCAACGACCCGCCCAGCATCAGCGCCCCGGGCCCGCAGACCACCCAGGAGGACGTGGCGCGCCTCTTCAGCACCTCCAACGGCAACCTCATCACCCTCACCGACGTGGACGCCGCGGGGCTGCTCGTCAGCCTCACCGTCAGCAACGGCACCCTCACGCTCGGCACCCGCACCGGGCTCACCTTCCAGGTGGGCGACGGCGTGGCCGACGCGACGATGACCTTCACCGGGCCGGTGGCGACGGTGAACGCCGCGCTCAACGGCCTCGCCTTCCAGCCAGCGCCCGACTTCTTCGGCGGGGCGACCCTCTCCATCGACGTGAGCGACCAGGGCTCCACTGGCGCCGGGCCGGTGGGCCTGGCGACGGGCTCCGTGGCCATCACCGTCACGCCGGTGAACGACCCGCCCGACGCCGTCAACGACGCGGTGACGGTGGCGGAAGACGCGGCCACCACCCTCATCGCCGTGCTGACCAACGACACCTTCGCCCCCGACGTCGGCGAGACCCTCACCGTCATCGCGGTGTCCACCCCGGCCAACGGCACGGCCGCGGTGGCCAGCGGCGGCGGCGCGGTGACCTACCGGCCCAACGCGAACTACTTCGGCACCGACTCCTTCACCTACACCCTGTCCGACGGCAACGGCGGCACCGACGTGGCCACGGTGAGCGTCACCGTCACCGCGGTCAACGACCCGCCCGTCGCCGTCGACGACACGCTCACCGTCCAGCAAGACTCGTCGCCCACCACCGTCGGGGTGCTCTCCAACGACTCCTTCGCGCCCGACGTCGGCGAGACGCTGCTCGTCACCGCCGTGAGCGCCCCGCCCAACGGCGCGGCGGCCATCGTCTCGGGTGGCACGGCGGTCACCTACGCCCCGGCCACCGGCTTCACCGGCACCGACAGCTTCACCTACACCATCTCCGACGGGAACGGCGGCGTGGCCACCGCGACGGTGACGGTGACGGTGGTGACGGTCAACAGCAACCCGGTCAACACGCTGCCGGTGCCCCAGCAACTGCTGGAAGACACGTCGCTCACCTTCTCGAGCGCCAACGTCAACGCCATCAGCGTCTTCGATCAGAACTCGGCGAGCCTCACGGTGGAGGTGCGGGTGACGAACGGCACCTTCACCCTGGCCACCGTCTCAGGCCTCGCCTCCATCAGCGGCAACGGCACCGGCACGGTGACGATGCAGGGCACGCTGGCCGCGCTCAACACGGCGCTCGACGGCGCGCGCTACGCGCCCACGGCCAACTACGCCGGCTCGGCGACGCTCACGCTGAACAGCTCCGACTCGACGGGCAACAGCGACACCGACGTGCTCACCCTCACGGTGACGGCGGTGAACGACCCGCCGGTCAACACCGTGCCCACCGGGGTGCAGGCGGTGCTCGAGGACACGCCGCGGGTGTTCTCCAACATCCTCGTGAGTGACCCTGACGTGGGGGCCGCCACGCTGCTCGTCACGCTCACGGCCGACAACGGGACGGTGCTCACCCTGCCGACGGTGGCCGGGCTGTCCTTCACCGCCGGTGACGGCACGGCCGACGCCACCATGACCTTCTCTGGCGTGCCCACGGCCCTCAACGCGGCGCTCAACGGCCTCACGGTGACGCCGCCGCTCAACTACATCGGGCCCAGCTCGCTCGTCATCGTCACCAATGACCAGGGCAACACCGGCAACGGCGGCCCGGCGCAGGACACCGACACCATCACCTTCACCTGGGCCGCGGTGAATGACCCGCCGATCAACGCGGTGCCGGGGCCGCAGACGGTCGCCGAAGAGGGCACCGTCACCTTCTCGGCCGCGCTGGGCACCGGGCTGTCCACCAGCGACGTCGACCTCGCGGCCGGCCTCATCAAGGTGACGCTCACCGCGGCGAGCGGCCGCGTCACCCTGGGCTCGACCAGCGGCGTGACGCTGGTGACGGGCACGGGAGCCAACGACGCGCTGGTGGCGCTCCAGGGCACGCTCACCGCCGTCAACGCGGCGCTCAACGGCACCACCTTCACGCCCACGCTGAACTTCGTGGGCACCGCCACGCTGACCATGGAGTCCGACGACCTCGGCAACTCCGGCGGCGCGGCCCAGAAGGACACCGACGTCATCGCCATCACCGTCACCGCGGTGAACGACGCGCCGGTCAACACCGTGCCGCCTCCGCAGAACATGCAGGAGGACACCTCCATCGTCTTCAGCCCCGCCAACGGCAACCCCATCACGGTGGCCGACGTCGACAACCCGGCCACGCTGCAGGTGACGCTCTCGGCGCTCCACGGCACCGTCTTCCTCTCGACGCGGACGAACCTCATCTTCCAGGTGGGCGACGGCACCGCGGCGCCGACGATGACCTTCAGCGGCCCCATCACGGCCATCAACGGCGCCCTGGCCACGCTGCGCTTCGCTCCGCCGCTCGACTTCGTGGGCCCGACGGGCGTGGTGATCCTCACGCGCGACCTCGGCGCGACGGGCGCTGGCGGCGCGCTCTTCGACGAGGACACGGTGGTGGTGAACGTGGTGAACGTGAACGACCAGCCCACGGCGGTCAACGACACCTTCACCCTCGACGAGGACACGGTGGGCAGCATCGACGTGGTCGCCAATGACCGCGACGTCGACGGCGACCTCTTGACCGTGAGCTCCGTGACGACGCCGGCCCAGGGCACGGCCGTCATCGCCAACAACCGCGTCACCTACACCCCGCGGGCGAACTACTTCGGCCCCGACTCGTTCAGCTACTCGGTGTCGGACGGCAACGGCGGCACGGCGACGGCCACGGTCTCGGTGACGGTGCGGCCCGTGAACGACCCGCCCGACGCGGTCGACGACTCGGCCAGCGTGGTGGAGAACTCCGGGCCGACGGCCATCCTCGTGCTGGCCAACGACACCTTCGCGCCAGACGTGGGCGAGACGCTCACCATCACCGCCGTCAGCACGCCGGCGAACGGCACCGCCGTCATCAGCGGCGGGGGCACCCAGGTGACGTACCAGCCGACGGCCGGCTACCGCGGGCCCGACGCCTTCACCTACACCATCTCCGACGGCAACGGCGGCACCGACACGGCCACGGTGAGCGTCACCGTCACCGACTTCGACTTCACGCCGGTGGCCGTGGCCGACACCCTCACGGTCGCGGAGGACACCGCGGGCACCGTGACGGTGCTGGCCAACGACACCGGCCTGGGCGACGCCCCGCTGACCGTCACCATCAGCCAGGCGCCCACGCGCGGCACGGCCACGGTGCTGGCGGACAACTCGGTGCGCTACACGCCCGCGCCCGACGCCAACGGCACCGACGCCTTCCGCTACACCGTGACGGACGCCGACGGCGACAGCGCCAGCGCCACCGTCTCGGTCACCATCACGCCGGTCAGCGACCTGCCGGTGGCCGTCGCCGACACCGCCACCACCGCGGAGGACACGGCGGTGAAGGTGGACGTGAAGGCCAACGACCTGGCGCTGGTCGACCTGCCCATCGCCCTGAGCGTCACGGCGCTCCCGGCGAACGGCACCACGCTGGTCGAGGCCGACGGCACCATCACCTACACCCCCGCCGCCAACTTCCACGGCACCGACACCTTCACGTACCTCGTGGCCGACGCCGATGGCGACACCGCCTCCGCGCTGGTGACGGTGACGGTGACGCCGGTCAACGACGCGCCGGTCGCGACGGCCGACACCTCGGCCACCACGCTCGACACGCCGGTGGACATCGACGTGCTGGCCAACGACGTCGACGTCGACGGCGACACGCTGACGGTGACGTCGGCGACGACGCCGAGCCAGGGCACCGCCGTGGTGCAGAGCGACGGGAAGATCCGCTACAGCCCTACGGCGGGCTACCGCGGCACCGACTCCTTCAGCTACACCATCAGCGACGGGAACGGCCTGACGGCCACCGCCAGCGTGCTGGTGAGCGTCGGCGTCGACAGCGACGGCGACGGGCTCGAGGACGCAGCCGAGCTGCTGCTGGGCACCAACCCGATGCTGGCCGACACAGACGGCGATGGGCTGGGCGACGGGGTGGAGGTCAACCTCACGCGCACCGACCCCCTCGACGACGACACCGACGACGACGGCCTGCTCGACGGCAACGAGGACCTCGACCGCGACGGCACGCTGGACGACGGCGAGACGGACCCGCTCAAGGCCGACACCGACGACGACGGCCTCACCGACGGGCTCGAGAAGGGCCTCACCGCGCCGCAGGGCGACGACACCGACCTCACCCTCTTCGTGGCCGACCTCGACCCCGCGACGAAGACCGACCCGCGCAAGCCCGACACCGACAACGGCGGGCTGCTCGACGGCGAGGAGGACACCAACCACAACGGCCGCGTGGACATGGGCGAGACGAACCCCCTCAACCCGCGCGACGACAGGCCCGTGGGCCCGGACGGCGACGGCGACGGCATCGCCGACGACGTGGACAACTGCCCGACGGTGGCCAACGCCGGCCAGGCCGACTCCGACGGCGACGGCATCGGCGATCTCTGCGACGAAACGGAGCCGGCGGGCTGCGGCTGCGGAGCCGCCGGGGTGCCGGGGCTCCTGCCGCTGGCCTTCGGGCTGTGGCTGGCGCTCGCGGGGCGCCGGCGCGCGCGCCGATGAGGGTGTTGGGCCGGGCGCTCTCCGACGAGGTGAGCGCCCGGGCCGCCCGTCGATGACACCTCG
>CAYUZK010000201.1:0-10000 GCA_964449625.1 uncultured Archangium sp. | reverse complement strand
GCCTGCCCGTACCAGGGCGAGTCCACCACGTAGACGAAGCCGCCCATCGACGAGTGGATGTTGCACAGCAGGTTCACCGGGCCCGGCGCGGTGAAGACGCGCTCCTTCGTCACCCCGCGGCCGCCGAGGCCCAGGTCGAAGTCGTTGGGCTTCGAGAGCGAGAAGACGTTGTGCAACAGGTCGTCGTCGTTGCGGAACTCCACGGTGGCGCCCAGCGGCACCGCCAGCACGCGCGGCACGAAGCGCTTGTCCTTCTGCACGATGGCCTTCACGCGCGCGGCGCGAGGCCGGGGCGTCGGGCCGTCGGCGCGGCGCAGCACCACCACCGCGCCGCCGGGGCCGTGCGAGCCGCCGCCGCTCACGGAGCCCGACACCACGTGCGTCGCCTTCTTCGGCTCCGCCACCTCGGGCTCGAGCGGCGTGACGACGACGGGCCCCTCGCCCAGCGGCAGCGGCGCCGCGCCCGGCTGCCCCACGCGCTCGCGGGCCACCTTCGCCAGGGGCCGCACCAGGGAGTCGAGCTCCGCGGGGAGCCGCGGGGCGCGCAGCAGGGCCTCCCAGGCGTCGGCCGCGCGGGCGTAGTCACCGCGGTCCCACGCCAGCTTGCCCGTCACCAGCAGGTTGAACTCCAGGTACTGCCGCTCGGCGGCGGCCTTGAAGGCCAGGTCCTCCGGCGTGCGCACCGGCAGCGCCAGCGGGAGCCCCTCCCCGGCGAAGGCGACGCCGGCGTCGGGCGCGGGCTTCGCCGCGAGCGCAGGCGCCGCGCACAACACCAGGAGGAGCGAAGAGAGCGAGGGCATGGGTCACCAGGTGAAGACGGCCGAGGCAGCCAGCACGTCGTTGTCCACGGTGGGCGCGCCGGCCCACTCGCGGTTGAGCAGCAGCTCGGCCTTGAGCGCCAGCACCTCGTAGAGGTCCACCCGCAGGCCGAAGGTGAGGCGGTCGGTGACGACGGGCGAGTAGCCCTCGAAGGCCGCGTGCCGCCGGTCGTAGCGGCCGTACGCCGTCACGCTCGTGAAGACGTCGGAGGTCAGCGGGAGCGTGTACCCCAGGCGCGCCCAGCCGCCCGTCACCTCGAAGGCCGAGGCGAGCTCCGCCGTCGAGGGCACCCCCGTCACCTTGCCCGCCGCGACGCCGCGCTCGTCGACGAGGCGCAGCAGCTCGCCCGAGAGCGACAGGCCGTAGGCCGTCACCCGCACGTCGCCGGCCACGCCGTACTGCCGCGACGCAGGGGAGCGCTGGTCGGCGCGCGGGCCGTAGAGGCCGCTGACACCCAGCTTCACCTGCAGGCGCTGGAGGTTGAGCTCGTAGCCCAGGCGCCCCGAGGCCACCGGCACGCCGGTGAGGCTCACGTCGTGCGGCACCAGGGCCTCGATGCGCGTACCCGAGTTGGTGACGGCGAGGTTGAGGCTCAGCGCCGACTGGAGCGCCGGGAGCTGCCGCCGGTAGAAGGCCTTGGCGCCCAGCGACTGCCCGGTGGTGTAGCGGGCGATGAGCGACGGGGTGATGCCCACGCGCAGGTTCGCCTCGTTCTCGAGGTACTCGATGCCGAAGACCGAGTCGAAGCGCCCGAGGAAGACGGCGAACTCGTGCGCGGCGAAGGGCGAGTAGCGCCCGAAGGCCTGCTGGAGCTCCACGCGAGTCGCGTCGCCTTCGCTCGAGAAGCGCGGCATCAACTGCACGCGGGCGAAGAAGAAGAGCGGCAGCGAGCGCGGCTGGAAGCGCACGTCGGCCGACAGCGTGTTGAGGAGGAAGGAGGGCCGGTTGCCGATGCCCACCGAGCGCGGGAGGAAGCCGTTGGTGAAGCGGCCGTCGCGCTCCGTCGAGGCCACCTCGCCGCGGCTGTTCACCATCGGGGCGAAGGCGTCGACGCCGTAGTCGAGCGGCACGCGCGTGTCATCGGGCGAGAAGCTGCTGCCGTTGCCGCTCGCGCCCGCGAAGCCGACGTCGAGGTAGCCGGTGACGCGCAGCACCTCCACCGCCGTCGCCTCGGGCGGCGTGTAGCCCTCGCCGGGGTCGAGCACCTCGACCTCCTCGGGCACGTCGGCGTCGGCGGCCCAGGCCGGCACGCAGAGGAGCAGCGCGAGCCACGCCACGGCCCTCATCGCGGCCCCCCTTCGGCCAGCAGCACCGCGATGGCCAGCTGCGTCGCCGTCGGCTGCAGCCGCCAGGGCGAGAGGTGCGCCTGCAGCGCGCCCTCGGAGTCGAGCCACGTGCACCCTGCAGGGAAGCGCGCCGCGTCGCCAAAGCAGCTCGCGTCGAGGGCCACGCGGAGCTGATGGCGCCGCGCCACGTCGAGGGGGATGGCGACGTCGGCCGCGGGCACCGTGAAGCCCTCGGCGCGAATGGCCTCGGCGAGGGCCGGGAGGTCTGCCGGCACGAAGACGGCCGCGGCGCCGGGGAGCTCCACGTCGACGCGCCGCACGAGGCTCCGCTGCCAGGCGCGCGGCGGCAGCACGGCGGGCAGCGACGCGCGCACGACCTCGCCGTCCTTCACGCGCGTGAAGAAGTAGGCGGGCGACTCCACCAGCGCGTCGCCCTGGTAGGCGGCGCGGTCGGGGCCCAGGTCGAAGTACGTCACCACGCGCCCGTCGACCCACGCCTCGGCCGGCTCGCGGCGCGTGAGGGCCTGCTGCGTGAAGGGGTGCACCGGCCCCGGCGCGCCGGCAGCCTGCGCGAGGTGCACGCCCGGAGGCACGATGGGGCACAGCACCAGCGCGCCCTCGTGCGTGGGCAGCCGCGCGTCGAGCACCGCCCTGGCGGAGGTGAAGCGCTCCGGCCCGGCGTCGGGGGCCGTCACGAAGCGCAGCTTCCAGAAGGGCGAGTAGAAGCTGCCCGTCACGTCGACGGGGAAGACGTTGCGCACGCCGGCCAGGCGCTTCGTCATCGGCGCCGCGGGCACGAACTCCGAGACGAAGACCCACGCCGGCTGCACCCACGGCTGTGGGTGCGCGGCCCAGAGGTCGAAGATGGCGTAGGCCGCCTCCTGGCCCTCGGCGAAGGCGGGGAAGACGGTGACGCCCGGCCCCAGGCCCTGCGGCGCCTCGGTGAGCGTGAAGGGGGGGCTCGCGAAGCGGAGCGCCTCGCCCTCGAGGGCCACCAGCTCCAGCGGCGAGAAGCCCCCGAAGTCGGCCGTGGGGCTGCGGTTGGCCACCGAGTTGGCGGCGCTCCAGTACTTCGCCGGGGCCTGCGGCGGCGGCGGCGCGCAGGCGAGGAGCGCGAGCGCGGCGGCGACGAGGCACCTCATGACACCGCCTCCGTCGGCACGAAGCGCGCGCGCTCGGCGGCGAGCTCGTCGCCGAGCACCTGCTGCACGAGGGCCTGCACCTGGGCCGGGCTGGCGAAGGGCCCGGGCGCCCCGGCGGCGGCGGCCTCGGCGGTGGCGAAGCGTCGCGCGGGGTCCTTCGCGAGCAGCCTGCCGACGAACTCGCGCAGCGGCGCGGGCAAGGCGGCGAGGCGCTCGCGGTCGGCGTCGGTCACGCCGGCGGCGGCGCGGGTCATCAGCTCGTACTGGTTGTTGCCGTCGTAGAGGTGCTGCGCGGTGGCCGCGAAGTACAGCACCAGGCCCAGCGAGTAGAGGTCGGCCCGCGGGTCCACCTCGAGGCCCTGGGCCTGCTCCGGTGACATGTAGAAGAGGTTGCCCTTCACCATGCCTGGCTGCGTCTTCGTCAGCCGCTGGTCGCTCTTGACGATGCCGAAGTCGAGCAGCTTGAGCTCGCCGCGCGCCGTCACCATCAAGTTGTTGGGCGACACGTCGCGGTGCACGAGGCCCATGGCGCGCCCCCCGTCGTCGGTCTTCGTGTGCGCGTACGAGAGGGCCTTCAAGGCCTCGGCGGCGAGCCAGCTCACCACGGGCGGCTCGAGGGCCGCCTGGCGCTTCGCCACCGACGCGGTGACGAGCGCCGCCACGTCGCGCCCGAGGATGTACTCCTGCGCGAGGTAGTAGCCCTGCGCGTCGCGGCCGAAGTCGAACACGGGGATGATGTTGGAGTGCACCAGCGACGCGCCCAGCCGCGCCTCGTCGATGAACTGGTTGACGATCTCCTGGTTGTCGCTCACCTCGGGGCGCAAGCGCTTGAGCACGAAGAGCCGACGGAAGCCCTCGGCGCCGCGCACCATCGCCACGCTCACGCGCGCCATGCCGCCTTCGCCCAGCGGGGCCAGCACCTCGTAGCGGCTCTGCACCACCGAGGCCTGGGTGGAGCCGAGGTCGTCCTCCGCCGGGGACACTGCGGGCGCGGGCCCCGTGCCTTCGGCGTGCGCCGCGAAGGTGGCCGGCGCGATGGACTGGCTGAAGCGCTGGAGCTGCGCCTGCGACTGCTTGAGCTGCTCCGTCGTCTCGCGCAACAACTCGGCGTGCGCTTCGTGGCCCTTCGACGCAGGCCACGCCGCGAGCGCGACCCCTGCCAGCCCCAGGAGCGCAGCGAGGCTCCAGATGACGCTCCGAGGTCCGCTCCCCTGCGCCTCCGCCGCCGCCAGCGTCGCGTCCGGCGAGCGGCCCATGACGAGCTTCAGCTCCGGGTCAGCGAAGGCGCGGGCGCAGCACGCGCTCTCTTCCTCCGTGCCGCGCAGGAAGGCCTCCACGGCCGGGGGGAGCGTCGCGGCCGAGCGCACGGCCACGCCACCGCGCGGCTCGAGCACCACCGCGAGGCCGGCCAGCTGCTCGACCTCCGCCAGGTGCGCCTCGGTGACGGGCACCACCAGCACCAACACGCCCCAGGCCTGCTGCCGGTTCGGCTCCGGGGCGCGGGCCGCGAGGAGCCACGTCGGCCGGCCGTGGTGCACCACCAGCTGCGTCGTACGCCCCGCCGTCGAGGCCTGCTGCACTACCGCCGTGATGGCCTGTGGCAGCGGCCCGAGCTCGGGCGAGGCGTAGGCCTGGCGGCCGCCGAGGAAGAAGGTCGTCGCGCCGAGCACC
This sequence comes from uncultured Archangium sp., assembly GCA_964449625.1. GTDB lineage: Bacteria > Myxococcota > Myxococcia > Myxococcales > Myxococcaceae > Archangium_A. The sequence continues at coordinate 5,082 of CAYUZK010000201.1, read as the reverse complement.
GTATAGGGGTGCCACCACGGCTCGTTCTCGAAGGCATCCTTCAGCGTCGCGTCGAACTGCTCGACCTCAGCGAGGGTGCTGGCCGCGACGAGGCCCTTGAGGAGGTCGGCGCCCGAGACGGCGCGTGCCACGAGCGCGTTGCCCTGCGCCTCGAGCGCCCCGTACACCTTCGGCGCGAGCGCCCGCACCTCCTCGCGCGCCTGCACCTGCGCGGCCTCGCGGAGCGCCGTGGCGTGGCGCGCCGAGAAGCCCCAGGCACCGAGGGCCGCCCCGACGCACAGCACTCCCCCGAGGACACGACGCGCGAGAGTGGGCATGAAGGTCGAGGTTTTCACCCGAGGCCCGGACCTGGTCAATCGCGGTGACGCTCACGAAGCACAGATCGTCGCCGCCAGCGAGGTGGTGGTATCGTTCGGCGCTTCTGCCGCGAGCTCGCGGCTCGCCCCGGGGGTTTCCTGATGCATCTGGTCGTCATCGCCGCGGTGATCCTGGGTGCCGAGCCGGCGCCTCCGCAGGTCGCAGTGCCCGGGCTCTCGGTCATCGGGTTCGACGCCCGCTACGGCGACTTCCTCAGCGAACACCTCGCGCAGCAGCTCAAGTTCGAGGGCCTCCAGGTCGTCACCTCGAAGGAGGTAGCCCTGCTGCTCGGGTTCGAGCGCCAGAAGCAGCTCCTGGGGTGTGGCGACGACTCGTCCTCGTGCATGGCGGAGCTGGCGAACGCCTTGGGCGTCGACGGCGTGCTCATGGGCGACCTCGCGAAGGTGGGCAGCAAGACACAGATCAACCTGAAGATCATCTCGGCCCGCGACGGCAAGACGCTGGCCGCCTTCTCGGACCGGGCCGAAGGAGACGAGGCCGTGGTCGACACGCTGACCCGCTCGGCGCGGGTGCTCGCGCAAGGCGTGGGCGGCGCGCTGCACCGCGAACTTCGACGAGTCGATGGCGGGGCGGCCTCCCGGCCTGCGTGGTGGGCGCCGGTCCTCGGAGGCGCCGTGGCCCTGGGCGCCGGGGCCGTCTTGTTCGGGCTCGGGGCCGGCGACTACTCGCGGCTCACGGGCGCGAGCGCGCAGGCCCCGTTGAGCCTCGTCGAAGCGCGAGACCTGCGTGACGGAGGCGCCTTGAAGCAGACGCTCGGGGTCGTGTTCCTGAGCGTGGGGTCGGCGGCAGTCGTCGCCGGCGGCCTCTGGCTCCTACTGGTGCGGACCTCTTCGCCGTCGCTCGCCGTCGTGCCAAGCCGCGACGGCACCATGCTCGTCTTCACCGCAGGACTGCCGTGAGGCGCGCCCTGCTGGTGGCAGGATTGCTGGTCGCCGGGTGTCAGGACTTCGGCGGCGCCTATGACGACTGCGTCGCGCGAGGCGCGTGCGGCGAGGGCACCGGCGGTGGAGGCGCGACCGGCGGTGGAGGCGCGACCGGCGGTGGAGGCCCGACCGGCGGTGGAGGCGCGACCGGCGGTGGGGGCGCGACCGGTGGCGGCGGTGGCGGCGGCGGCGGTGGCGGCGGCGACGCAGGCTTCGCCGTGGACCCGCCGAGCCTCGCCTTCGGGCCCGTCGTGCTGTTCGGCGTCTCGGCCGCTCAGCAGCTCCAGGTGACCAACGACGGTGCCGGTGCGCTGACCGTCAGCCTTCTCTTGGTGGGCGGTGACTTCCAGGAGTTCTCCCTGCCCGCTGGCGGGAACGGGTGCAGCAGCGAGCTGGCGCCCAACCAGTCGTGCGTCGCGGAGGTGCGCTTCAACCCGACAGCGCCAACGCTGGGGTCGAAGAGCACCTCGCTGCGGGTTCAGACCTCGAGCGGCACTCAGACCGTCTCGGTGACGGGCGAGTCGATCGCGCCGGTGACCCTCTCGGTCACCTCGCTCGACTTCCTCGACGTGAGCGTGGCCCAGGGCTCGTCGCTGCCGGTGACCCTCACCAACAACACGGCCGGGCTCGTCACCCAGACGCGCGTCATGCAACCGACTGGCACCTTCGCCTTCGAGGCGGCGTGCGACACCGTGCCCGCGCAGAGCGCGTGCCCCTCCCTGGTGACCTTCTCCCCGAGCGACGCTGGCACGTTCACCGCGACGCTGAGCACCCAGGTGACGGTCGGCGCTGGTTCATACACGCCGCCCCCCATCACCCTGCGAGGCAACGGCATCGCGCGCGGCTCGCTCCAGTTCGGGGCCGACCCGTTCGCCAACGAGCGGGTCGACGCCGGCACGCCCCTCGAGAAGGAATTCTCGCTCTCGAACACAGCGCCCACACCGGTCGGGCCCATCTCGCTCTCGCTGAGCGGCGCCAACGCGGCGGCCTTTTCGATCGTCGATGCGGGCTGCTCCACCATCAACGCGGCCAGCTCGTGCACCGGCCTCGTGCGCTTCTTGCCCACCACCGACGCGACCTACTCCGCGACGCTGGTGGCCGACGGCGGCCTGGCGGGCTTCGCCTTCTTGAGCATGCTCGCGCGGGGCTACGAGGCGGCGCGGCTCGAGTGGGTCGGCGACGCCGGCGTCTGGCCCTCGACCAACGTCGACGTGACGCAGTCCTTCACGCTGCGCAACCAGAGCTCCGGGGCGAGCGCGGCGATCACCGTCTCGCTCACCGATGCGGGCAACTACGGGTGGCGGCTGGAGTCCGACGCCGGTGTGGGTCGGTGCATCAACGGGGTCACGACGCTGGGTCCGGGGGCGAGCTGCACGGCGAAGGTCACCTTCCTCGCAGGGCAAGCGAACACGCCCAACGGGCTGTCGACGGCGCAGCTGAGCGCAGCCGCTGCAGAGGCCACCACGGCCGTGAGGGCGCTCCGTGGCACGTCCGCGTACACGTTCCAGGAGGTCTTCCACTACGGCTACAGCGCGGCCTTCACCCTCGCTTCGGGTCCGCCCTCGCAGCCCTGTCAGTTCAGGGATGAGGGCCATGAAGAGTTCGTGGCCGACGCCCCAGGCGGCACGCAGGTCGAGTTCAGGCGCGAGGCGTCGCTCGATGACTCCCGGTGCGGGGGCCAGTGGTACTTCGAGATTCCCGCCCGGAACTCGGCGAACTACCCGGGCACGCTGCGGAAGTGCAACGACCCCACGATGAGCTGGGTGAGCAACGATGGGTCCTATCTCGCGGTCGGCAACGGGAACTTCTTCTGCCTCGCATCGGGCACCACTGGGCCGATCTGGGGCAGCGACCAGACGAGCTCGGCGGTCGGCGCGTGCCGGGCGACCCACACGCAGGTCGGCAAGCTCTGGCTCTGCCGCTAGCCTGAAGCGCGCGGCCGCGCCGCTCAGCGCTGCGCCGCGTGCCAGTTGCCCTGGCTGCCGAGGTTCTCGACCCGCTGCCACCCCTGGGCGAGCAGCAGCGTACGCGCCCGGCTGCTCCGCGCCCCGCTGCGGCAGTAGACGACGACGGGCCGCTCCTTCGGGCCGAGTTCGTCGAGCCGCGCCTCGAGCGCGTCGACGGGGATGTTGAGGGCCCCTTCGAGGTGCCCGGCCGCGAACTCCTCCGGGCTGCGCACGTCGAGCAGCAGCGCCCCGGCTTCTACCAGCGCCCGGCCCTCGGCGCCGCTCACCGTGGAGCAGGCCGACGACGCGAGCGAGAGGCCCAGGCAGGCGAGCAGCAGAAGCCGACGAGAGGAGAGCGCCATGACCCCGCGAGTTACCACAGGGCCCGGCCTCGCGACCGAGGAGCCCCGAAGCCCCAGCCTGTCGAGGACGGTCGACGACTCATGACTTGTCGGGCGCGCTCGACACTCATGGGTGCCGCCCTCGACGCAGCTGAAAACTGGAGCTTCTGGGCCCACCCGTCGCCTCCGACGGTGGCGCGAGACGACGTTCCCCGCGCTGTCCGAGGGGAGCCTCCTGCCCTGACCTTCAGCCGGCGAGCGGGTTCGCGTAGACCGCGTCGACCTCGAAGGTGACGCCCAGCGAGGTGAGCTCGACGCGCTCGCCGGGGCCGAAGAAGTGGAGCTCCCAGAAGCCGCGCTCGTTGAGCCGCTGCACCTCGACCTTCCGCTCGGCCTGGCTCACCAGCACGTACTCGCGCAGCGAGCCCAGGCGCCGGTAGTGGCCGGCCTTCGCGCCGCGGTCGTGGGCCTCGGTGCCATCAGAGAGCACCTCGACGAGCACCACCGGGTTGGTGAGGGCGTTGGCGTCTTCCTGGGGTGACTCGACCTTGCCGCCGACGACGCTCAGGTCGGGGTAGAATGACGCGCCCGTCGACTGCACGTGGAGGCGCGCGTCAGAGTTGAAGGGCTGGCAGGGCTTCCCCGCGAGGGCGCTGCCGAGCTCTCGCGTGAGCCGCGCGGCGATGGCCGAGTGCTCGAGCGTTCCGCCCGCCATCGCGTACGCCTCGCCGTTGATGAACTCGTGCTTCACGTCGGAGGTCGCCTCCCGGGCGATGTACTCCGCGAGCGTCATGCTGAGCTTCGCCTGCGCGTTCATGCGTCGGAGAATCGCACGCGGCGGCGCGCTCCACCACCGCAGGCCGGTACCTCAGGCGGCCGAGCTGTCGGTGACCACCGCGCGGAGAGTTCGAAGCAACAGCTCGGCCGTGTAGGGCTTGGTGATGAAGTGCTTCACGTGGGCGCCGAGCGCCGTGGCCAACCTGCCGTTCGCGTCGAGGCCGCTCGAGCCGATGATGCGTGCCGAGGGGTTGAGGGTTCGCAGGGCGATGATGAGGGCCGCGCCGTCCATGATCGGCATGGCCATGTCGGTGAGCACCACGGCGACCCCCGACCGCTGATCGGCGTAGGTGGCGAGCGCCTCCGCGCCGTTCGACGCCGTCAGCACCCGGTAGCCATGACGCTCGAGGGTGCGGCGAACCATCGAGCGAATGACCTCCTCGTCGTCGACGACGAGCACGCACTCACCCTCACCCCGGAGCAGGCCCGTCTGCTCGATGGCCACGCGCTCGGAGGCCCCCTCGGCCGGCAGCGCCGGGAGATAGACTTGAAAGCGCGCGCCCTTCCCGCTCTCGGAGTACACGTTGATGAAGCCGCCATGGCTCTTCACGATGGCGTGCGTCGTCGAGAGCCCCAGGCCCGTGCCCTGCCCGACGGGCTTGGTGGTGAAGAACGTCTCGAAGATGAGCTCGACCACCTCGGGAGGAATACCCATGC
>CAYUZK010000200.1:0-11277 GCA_964449625.1 uncultured Archangium sp. | reverse complement strand
GGCATCGACAGCTCGGCCTGCGCGGCGCTGGCGGTGAAGGCCCTGGGCAAGGAGCGCGTGGTCGGCCTCTTCATGCCCGAGCGCGCCTCGGCCGACGAGTCGCTCGCCCTGGGCCAGGAGCTCGCCGCGGCCCTGGGCATCGAGGCGGTGACCGAAGACATCGCGCCGACGCTCGAGGGCGTCGGCTGCTACCGGCGGCAGGAGGAGGCCATTCGCGTCGTCTTCCCCGAGTACGGGCCGGGCTGGCGCTGCAAGATCACGCTCCCCTCCATCCTCGAGGGCGACCGCCTCAACGTCTACCAGCTCACGGTGGAGTCGCCCTCAGGCGAGCGCCAGTCGAGCCGCATGCCCCTCGAGTCGTACCTGCAGCTCGTGGCGGCCACCAACTTCAAGCAGCGCGTGCGGAAGATGGTCGAGTATTACCACGCCGACCGCCTGCACTTCGCCGTGGTGGGCACGCCCAACCGCCTCGAGTACGACCAGGGCTTCTTCGTGAAGCAGGGCGACGGCGCGGCCGACGTGAAGCCCATCGCGCACCTGTACAAGACGCAGGTCTACGCGCTGGCGGAGCACCTGGGCGTGCCCCGCGCCATCTGCAGCCGGCCGCCGACGACCGACACGTACTCGCTGCCGCAGTCGCAGGAGGAGTTCTACTTCTCGCTGCCCTATGAGGGCATGGACCTGTGCCTGTGGGCGCTCAACCACGGCGTCAGCGCCGAGGCGACGGGGGCGGCGGTGGGGCTGACGGCGGCGCAGGTCGAGCGCGTGTGGAAGGACATCGCCGCCAAGCGGCGCACCACGCGGCCGCTGCACCTCGCGCCGCGCCTCGTCGAGGCGGTGCTCGCGGAGGCCTGAAGCGCCCTCCCCAATGTCGGCGATGGAAATCGCCGGCGCGGGGGTTAAGTGGTGCGCGGGAGGAACCGGAACGTGGACATCAAGCTCAAGGTTCGTGGGTTCATCATCAGCAACTTCTACGTGTCGGACGCGGCGACGCTGGCCGACGGCACCTCGCTCCTCGAGAGCGGCACCGTGGACTCCACGGGCATCCTCGAGGTCATCTCGTTCATCGAGGACGAGTTCGCCATCAAGGTCGACGACGTCGAGATGGTGCCCGAGAACCTCGACTCGGTGAGCGCGCTCGAGCGCTACGTGCAGAAGAAGCGGGCGGCCTGAGCCGCCATGTGCGGCATCGCGGGCATCGTCGCGCTCTCGCCCGGAGCCTCTGCGCCGACGCGTGAGGCGCTGCAGCGCATGGCCGGCGCGCTCGCCCACCGCGGGCCCGACGAGCGCGGCGCCTACCGTGACGCCCGCGCCGGCCTCGCCCACGCCCGGCTCTCCATCATCGACCTGGCCGGCGGGCAGCAGCCCCTGTGCAACGAGGACCGCACGCTCTGGGTCGTCTTCAACGGGGAGATCTTCAACTACGTGGAGCTGCGCGAGGAGCTGCTGGCCTCAGGCCACGCCTTCCGCACCCGCAGCGACACCGAGGTCCTCGTGCACGCCTTCGAGGCCTGGGGCGAGGCCGCCTTCGCGCGCCTCAACGGCCAGTGGGCCCTCGCCCTGTGGGACGCCCGGCGCGAGCGCCTGGTGCTGGCCCGCGATCGCGTCGGCGTGCGGCCGCTGCACTACGCGGAGCACGCCGGGCGGCTCCTCTTCGGCAGCGAGGTCAAGGCGCTCTTCGCCGGCGACCCGTCGCTGCCCCGCGCGCTCGACCCCCTGGGCCTCGACCAGACCTTCACCTTCTGGTCGGTGATCGCACCGCGCACGAACTTCGTCGGCGTCAGCGAGCTGGAGCCTGGCCACGTGCGCACCTGGGAGCGTGGCGCGCTCGTGTCAGACCGCGCCATCTGGGCGCCGTCGTACCCCCGCGGCGAGGTGGGGCGCTTTCAGGGCTCGCTGGAGGACGGGGCCCGGGCGCTGGGCGCGGCCCTCGAGCAGGCCACGCGGCTGCGCATGGTGCGCGCCGACGTGCCGGTGGGCAGCTACCTCTCGGGCGGCCTCGACAGCTCGGTGGTGGCGGCGCTCGCGGCGCGCGCCCAGCCCGAGGGCTTCGAGACCTTCTCGCTGCGCTTCGCCGACGCCGAGTACGACGAGACGCCCTTCCAGCGCGGCATGGTGGAGCGGCTCCACACGCGCCACCACGAGCTCGTCGTCACCCGGCACCACCTCGCGCAGGTGCTCCCCGAGGTGGTGCGGCACACCGAGCGGCCGGTGCTGCGCACGGCGCCGGCGGCGATGTTCCTCCTCTCGGGGCTGGTGCGCGAGGCGGGCATCAAGGTGGTGCTGACGGGCGAAGGCGCCGACGAGGTGCTCGGCGGGTACGATCTCTTCCGCGAGGCGCGGGTGCGGCGCTTCTGGGCCCGGCGCCCCGAGTCGGCCTGGCGGTCGCGGCTCCTCGAGCGGCTCTACCCCTACCTCGCGCGCAGCCCCGTGGCGCAGCTCGCCACCGCTCGGCAGTTCTTCGGGCGCGACCTGGCCCGTGCGCGGGAGCCGGGCTTCGGGCACCTCCCGCGCTGGCACGCCGCCGCGGCCCTCAAGCGCCTCTTCGGCCCCGAGGTGAAGGCGGCGCTCACCGGCGTCGACGCCATCGCGCGGCTGGTGGCGACGGTGCCCCCCGAGTTTGCGCAGTGGGCGTCGCTCTCGCAGGACGAGTACCTGGAGATCCGCACGCTGCTGTCGGGGTACCTGCTCTCGTCGCAGGGCGACCGCATGTTGATGGGCCACAGCGTCGAGGGCCGCTTCCCCTTCCTCGACGCCGACGTGCTGGCCCTGTGCGCCAGCTTCCCGCCCTCGTTCCACCTCCAGGGCCTCGACGAGAAGCACGTGCTCAAGCGTGCGGCGCGGGCGCTCGTGCCGAAGGCGATCGTCGAGCGCACCAAGCAGCCCTTCCGCGCGCCCGACGCGCTGGCCTTCGTGGAGCCCGGGGCCCCGGCGTGGCTCGAGGAGGTGCTCTCGCCCCCGGCGGTGGCGGCGGCCGGCGTCTTCCTGCCCCAGGCGGTGGCGAAGCTGTGGGCCAAGGCGAAGGCGCACGGGCCTCACGCCCAGTTCTCCAACGCCGACAACATGGCGCTCGTGGGCGTGCTGACGACGCAGCTGCTCCACCGGGAGCTCGTGCAGGCCGCGCCGTCGACGGCGCTCCCGGAGCTGAAGACGCTGGTGGAGGTGGGCGTGGCGTGACGGGCGGCCGGCTCAGGCCAGCCACGCCCACGCGCGCTCGAGGTGGCCCGTCACCGTGCCGATGGCGCCGCCGGTGGTGAAGATGTGGTTCGTGCCCGTCAGCCGCACGTGCTCGTAGCGCCGCCGGGGCACGCCGGCGAGCAGCGCGGCGTTGATGCGGTCGAAGAAGACCTCGCGCAGCTTGCCCGCCGCGGTGATGACCAGCGCCGGGCGGCCGGCCTGCACGCGCCGCTGCCAGGCCGCGGCGAGCGGCAGGTTCGTCACCGGCGGCAACCCCGAGCGGCTCAGCACGAAGTCGAGGATGGCCTTGCGCGGCAGCGGCACGAGGTTCGCGTAGCGGTTCTCGTGGGTGAGGAAGCGCATCCACCCCCAGTACGAGAAGAGCTTCGCGCGCAGCTCCGGCTCGCCCGGCAGGCTCTGGAGCAGCGCCGCGTCGAGCAGCGTCGAGTCGGGCAGGCGCCGCCGCAGCCGCGCCCGGAGCCCGGCGGGCGGCGTGCCCGCCTCTGCCTTCCGGGGCTCCGTCACGTACAGCTCCGGCTCGAGCAGCACCACGCCGCGCACGAGCTCGGGCACCACGTCGCCGGTGTAGATGGCGTTGATGGCGCCCCCGCACAGGCCGCCCAGCACGAGGCCGTCGAGCCCCTGCGTCGCGCACAGGTGCCGCACGAGCTGCGCCGTCACCTCGGTGAAGCCGCCGCCCGTCACGAAGGGGAAGAACTGCTGCGTGTGCGGCAGGAGCGGCCCCGGCGCGTCGCCCAGCCCCGGCAGGTCGAAGCGGAAGCAGGGCACGCCCCGCCGCGCCAGGGCCTCGCTCGCGTGCACCGCGAGGCCGCCGTGCCCGTCGCGCGGCACGTAGCCGGAGTTGACCCACAGCATGCCCACCCGGGCGCTGCGCTGCGCGGGCTCGTGCACGGTGCCGACGCAGCGGCCCCCGGGCAGGTCCACCACCTCGAAGCGGCGCGCGCTCACGGCGTCGGCCCCCCGTCGGCCCGGGCCCACGCGGCGCTCCAGCCGTCGAGGCGCTCGAGGCTGTGGGCGAAGACGGCCTGCACGTCGGGCAGCAGCGCGCTGCTCTGCAGCCAGAAGGCCGGCCGGGGAATGCGCACGCTGGCGTGAAAGCCCGGGCGCGCCAGCCTGTCGGCGCCCCGGCCGTCGAGCCACAGCGCGTGCCACTCGGCGACCGTGCGCACGGGGTCGGCGAAGGCGTACCGCGAGGCGCTCTGCCACAGCTCGCGCCCCCAGGGGTAGCCCTCGACCTCCACCACCTGCCCGCGCTCGAGCTCGCGCACCCAGTCCTCGCGCGAGCGCCGCTCCCCGCCGCCGAACTCCATGTAGTCGGCGGCCAGCTTGCGCCGCAGCATGTCCATCAGCATCGCGCGGCCATCGACCGGCGGCTCCCACGCCAGCAGCGCGTCGGCCGCGTGGGCGTCGAAGGCGGCCCGCGCCAGCAGCGCCCCCAGGCGCAGGCCCAGCACCACCACGCGGCCCGCGGCCCGGCCGTTCACGTGCGTCAGCACCGCGTCGAGGTCTTCGCGCCAGGTGTCGAAGGACTGCAGGGCGAAGTCGCCGGTGCTCTCGCCCACGCCGCGGTAGTCGAAGCGCCAGGCCTCGTAGCCGTTGAGGGCCAGCGTGCGGGCCCAGCGCACCCAGGTGAGCGCGCCGTGGCTGCGCTCGAGCGACATGGGCCCCGCGAGCACCACGGTGGCCTTCGGGCTCGGCGCGGCGTGGCGCACCAGGGCGAGCTGCTCCCGGCCCACCTCGAGGAAGGCAGGCTCCTCCGGCCCGGCCAGCGCGTCACCGGGCGTGAAGGGCGTCACCTCGGCGTGCCCTTCGTCAGCCGGCGCCAGGCGTGGCGGCCGAGGTCGCCCAGCGCCCGCCGCGTGGTGCCGGCCTCTTCGCGCACGCCGCGGAAGTACTCGAGGCCGTAGCTCAGCGTGGCGCCGGCCAGCGCCGCGCGCCCCAGCGCCGGGTGCAGCCCGCGGGCGCGGTCCACCGCCTCGGCCACCCGGTAGGCCACGCGCGAGAGAGCCCAGCCCGCCTTCGGCGAGGCGACGGTGGCCAGCATGAGGCCGCGCGAGACGGGGTTCACGAGGAAGAAGAAGTGCCAGGGGTCGGCATCGAGCCGCTGCGGGTGCTTGTGGTGGATGCGGGAGTCGTAGACCCCGTAGAGGTAGTTGCGCTGCATCCACACGCTCAGGTCGGTGTGGTCGCTGCGGTTGGTGGTGGAGGCCTTCTCGGCGAAGAAGAGCTTGGCGCCCGCCTCCTGCAGCCGCACGCCGAGCTCCCGGTCCTCCGAGCGGGCGAGGCTCCGGTCGAAGCCGCCCACGCGCTCGTAGTCGGCGCGCCGGAAGGACACGTTGCCGGTGCACACGTTGACGCCGCGCACGGTGTCAGGGTGGGCGCGGTAGCGGGCCACGAAGCGGTTGATCTGATCCGAGTGGAAGCGCTCGAAGAGGGGCTTGTCGCCGATGGCCGAGCGATCGTCGGCGATGTGGCCGAGCACCAGGGTGTAGCCGGCGTCGTGGGCGGCGACGTGCTCGGCGAGGAACTCCGGCGGCACGAGCATGTCGTCGTCGGTGATGACGACGAGCTCCCCTCGGGCCTGGGTGATGCCGGCGTGCCGCGCCGCCGCCGCCCCGGCGTTGGCCTGGGTCAGCACCGTGAGCGCGTAGGGGTCTTTCCGCAGCGCGAGGGCCGGGGCCACGGGCACCTTCGAGCCGTCGTCCACCACCAGCACCTCGAACTGCTCCGCCGGCAGCGTCTGGCGCGCGAGGGCGTCGAGCAGCTCCCCGAGAAGCGGGAGGCGGTTCCAGGTCGAGATGACGACGCTCACGCGGGGCGACATACGGGAGGGTAACGCTGGCACTCCCTTGACCGGGGCGAAAGCTGCTTTCATACGGGTGAAATGCTCGCCCCGCTCCGACGCTTCGTCTCTTCGGTCCGCAAGGACTTCGGGAACTCGCAGCGCTACCGCGCGAAGTACCACGCCGAGGAGCTCACGCTGGGGCAGCTGCCGAAGGCCGCGGTGACGAAGGTCGGCTTCCAGATGATGATCGCCCTTCGCGCCATGCGCCTGGCGAAGGACACCGGCGTGCCGCTGCTGCCGCAGGTGGCCAGCCGCCTCATCCGCCACCTCTACGCGGCGGAGGTGCACTGGGACACGGAGCTGGCCGACGGCATCTCCCTCGTGCACGGCACGGGCCTGGTGCTGAGCCACCGCGCGAAGGTGGGCGAGGGCTGCATCCTCTTCCACAACGTCACGCTGGGCGAAGGGCTCGACCCCGACACCAAGGAGTCCGGCGCGCCGACGCTGGGCCGCGACGTGCACGTGGGGCCGGGCGCGGTGCTCCTGGGGCCCATCCACGTGGGCGACGGCACGAAGATCGCCGCCGGCGCGGTGCTGACGCGCTCGGTGCCGGCCAACTCGCTGGTGAGGCCGGCCGACGCCGTCGTCACCGAGCGTCAGGCGCCGCGCCCCAAGGCCGTGAAGTAGCCCCGCCGTGCGAGACGTGACGCACTTCGAGCGCCTGGGTCGGCTGCTCGAGCTCGAGCGTGCCGCCGAGCGCAGCCGGCTGGCGCAAGAGAAGGCCTCGCTGCCGCTGGGCGAGCTCGAGGCCCGGGGCCTCGTGGTGCTCGACGTGGAGACCGTCGACGAGGCCGTCGGCCTCGGGGGCCGGCACCTCGTCACCTTCGCGCACGCTGAGAAGAAGCGCCTCACCACGCGCCTGGGCCCCGGCGACCTGGTGGCCGTCTCGCCGCGCAAGGCCCCGGTGGAGGCGCCACCGTCTGGCACCGTCGCCTCGGCCTCGCGCAAGGAGGTGGTGGTGGCCTTCGACCGGCCCCCGCCGCCGTGGATGGGCGAGGGCCGCCTGCGCCTCGACGTCACGGCCAACGACGTCACCTTCGACCGCGCGAAGGGCGCGCTGACGCGCTGGGCGGCCATGGACCAGGGGCAGGCCCGCGATCGCCGCGAGCTGCTCCTGGGCAACCAGCCGCCGCGCTTCGACAAGCCGCCGGCCTTCACGCCGTCGCGGGAGCTCAACCCCGAGCAGCTCGAGGCCGTGAGCCTCGCGCTCTCGGCGCGCGACCTGGCGCTCGTGCACGGGCCGCCGGGCACGGGCAAGTCCACCGTGCTGGCGGAGCTCGCGGTGCAGTGGGCGCGGCAGGGCAAGCGGCTGCTGTGCACGGCGGCGAGCAACGCGGCCGTCGACCACCTCCTCGAGCTGTGCCTCGACGCGGGCCTTTCGGCGGTGCGCGTGGGCCACCCGGCGCGCGTGCTGCCGCACCTGCAGGCGCACACGCTCGACCTCCTCGTGGAGGCGCACCCCGATCGCGTGCTGGCCCGCGAGCTCTTCGACGAGGCCTTCGACCTGCTCGGCTACGCGCGCAAGCAGCGCTCCCGGGGCCGCAGCCGCGCGCGCTTCGCCAACGCCCGCGAGGCCTCGGCGGAGGCGTACAAGATGATGGACGAGGCCCGGGTGCTGGAGCGCAAGGCCGTCGGCGCGGTGCTGGGCCGCGCGCGCGTGGTGTGCGCCACGCTGCCGATGCTCGCGGGCTCGGTGCTGGCGAAGGAGAGCTTCGACGTGGCGCTCCTCGACGAGGCGACGCAGGCCATCGAGCCGCTCTCGCTCCTGGCTTTCTCGAAGGCGCCCACGGTGGTGCTGGCCGGCGACCCGCACCAGCTCGCGCCGACGGTCATCTCCCAGGAGGCCGCGAGGCAGGGCCTGGCGACGTCGCTCTTCGAGCGGCTGCTGCGCGACTTCGGCGACGGGGTCAAGCGCATGCTCGAGGTGCAGCACCGCATGCACGAGCGCATCATGCGCTTCCCCTCGGAGACGACCTACGGCGGGCAGCTCCGCGCGCACCCGGCCGTGGCCGCGCGCACGCTGGCCCAGGTGCTCTCGCCAGGCGCCACGGTGGACGCGCCGCCGGTGCTCTTCCTCGACACCGCGGGCCGCGGCTTCGACGAGGCGAAGGCCCCGCAGACCGAGTCGCTGCGCAACGAGGGCGAAGCCGCGCTCGTCGTCGCCCGCGTGCAGGAGCTGCTCGCCGCCGGCCTCGACCCGCGGGAGCTCGCCGTCATCACGCCGTACCGGGCGCAGGCGCTGTGGCTGCGCGAGCGGCTGGCCGAGCTGCCCGACGTGGAGGTGGACACGGTGGACGCCTTCCAGGGCCGCGAGAAGGACGCGGTGCTGGTGAGCCTCGTGCGCAGCAACGCACAGCAGCAGCTCGGCTTCCTCGAGGACCTGCGGCGCCTCAACGTGGCCATCACCCGGCCTCGGCGGCACCTCTTCGTGGTGGGCGACTCGGCCACGGTGACGGGGCACCCCGTGTACGCGCGGTGGGTGGAGTTCGCGCAGGCGAACGACGGCTACCGCAGCGCCTGGGAGTGGCCCGCGGCCGAGGGGCTGTGAGGGCTGTGAGGGCTACGCCGGGGGCGGAGCCGGCGCCTGGCCCGGGGGCGGGCCGTCGAAGGGCAGGCGCAGGGTCACCGTCGTTCCCTGGCCGGGGCGGCTCTCGAGCGCGAGGTGGCCTCCGTGCTGGCGCACGGTGCTCCAGGCCATCGACAGGCCCAGGCCCAGGCCCTTGCCGACCTCGCGCGTCGAGTAGAACGGGTCCATGGCGCGCGCGAGCGCCTCTTCGCTCATGCCGCGGCCCGTGTCGGACACCTGCACCACCGCGAACGCACCCTCGCTGCGCGTGCGCACGGTGATGCGCCCCCGATTGGCGATGGCCTGCACGGCGTTGCGCAGCACCTCGAGGAAGGCCTGGTTGAGCTGCCCGTGCTCCCCGAGCACCGGGCCCAGCGCGCCGAGCTCGCGCTCGACGGTGATGCGCTCGCCGAACTCGTGGGCCAGCACCGCGAGGGTGCTCTCGAGGCCCTGGTTCAGGTCGGCCTGCTGCCAGCCCTGCGCCTCGGTGCGCGTGAAGGCCCGCAGCGCGTTGACGATGCCCTTGATGCGGAGCAGCCCGGCGGTGGCGTCGGCCACCATCGAGCCGACCTCCTGACGCCTCAGCTCCAGCACCGCGGTGTCCGCGTGGGCCGCCGCCGCCAGGAACAGGTCCTCGGCCTCGTGCCCGATCGCCTCGACGTTGGCGGCGACGATGGCCAGCGGGTTGTTCACCTCGTGCGCGACCCCGGCCGCGAGCTGCCCGAGGGCGACGAGGTGCTCCGTCTGGAGCAGGCGCAGGCGCGCCTCGTCGAGCTGGGTGACCATCTTGAGGAGCGCCTCGCGCTCCGCCGCCAGCGCCTCGTTCGCGCGCGTGAGCGACGCGGTCCGCTCGGCCACCTGCGCCTCGAGGCGCTCGTTCGTCGCGGCCAGCTGTGCGTTCCTCGCCGCGAGGTCGCGGTGGAGGTTCCGCACCGCCGAGAGCAGCACCGCCTCGGCGGCCTCGGGCTCCGCTGCGCTCGGCAGGGCCGCGCCAGCGCGCCGCGCCATGACCCGATCTTCACCGACGATGTGAAGGATGAGCCAGCTCACGAGGAACTCGTGGAGCTGCTCGACGCGCTGCGCGAGGGGCAGGTCGAGGGCCCACGCGCGGTCCACATCCTCGCGGAAGCGCAGGTGCTGCTGTGCGTGCGCCCCGCGTGCCTCGGTCGGCAGCCCGCGGGCCTTCCACGCCGCCTCCTCGAAGCCGAAGTGGTAGCGCGCGTAGTCGCGCACCTTCTCGACGTGCCTCGCGGCCTCGGCCTGAGTCTCGACGCCGCGGCTCGCGCCCAGCGCCTCGACCAACTCCAGCAGCGCGCGGTGCTGAGCGTCGAGCTCCGGGATGCCGATGGAGAACTGCTCTGACCAGAGAAAGACGGACATACGACCTCGAGCTCCTCACCGTGCGGTGTATCGCCCCAAGGCTGTGGCCACCACCCGCAACCGCACCGGATCGTGGCCGCAGCGCCAGCCAAACTGATGGCTGGGGGCGGGTAGACGTCGCCGGCCTGCGCAGCCCCCTGGCCGGCGCGGCTCACCTTGCGGCGACGGGCGCCCGGGGCTCGGTCGCAGCCCCCTGCGCGAAGCGGATCGACCAGGTCATGCCGCCGCGCTCGAAGCGGAAGGTGAGGCTCGACTCGTCGGGCGACACCGTGGCCGGGCCCCAGTGGGCGATGGCGCCGTCGAAGAGCACCAGCCCGTCGCGCACCCAGTAGTGACCGCTGCCCGACTGGAGCGAGTAGCGACCGCCCTCCGACAGGGTCAGCACGCCGAAGGACCCGGCGGACTCGAGGGTGCCCACGTGTACCCCGGCCGTCGCGAAGCGCCCCGTCAGCTCGCGGCCCCGCTCCTGCGCCACCTCCACATCGACGCGCAGGAGCGGCGACGGCTGCCGGCGCACCCAGACGCGGTACTCGCGACCCCGGTGGTTCTTGACGAGGAACGCGGCGTCGAAGCGCACCGCCGCGATGCGCGCCGTCTCCGCGCTGGCAGACTCCGCGCGCAGCCCGTGGGGCGCCTCGAGGCGGTGCTCCGTCACCACCAGGTCCGGGCGCCCGCCGGGGCAAGGCGCGTGCTGGTCCAGGCACACCTGGAGCCGAATGTAGCCCTCGTAGCCATGCGCGAGAGTGGAGCTGCTGAGGACCAGGGCCGCGGAGAAGAGGAGGGCTCGCATGCAGCCGCTCAGTGCAGGCGCTCGGCCAACTCCAGGCGCCCGCAAACACGAAGCGCCGCCCGGGTGGGCGGCGCTCGGTGGGGGCCTCGACGACCCAGGCTCAGCGGCCCGGCAGCGCGCGGACCTTCGGCGCGTGGCCCGCGAGGCGCACCCGCCCCTTGGTCCACGTCAGCAGCACGCCGTCGCCCACCTCGAGCGCGGGCTGGTGCGTGACGGACTGCTCCAGGTCGCCGATGCGGCCGCCAGGCCTTCGCACCACCACCGTGCGCACCTCGCACGCGCCCCTCACGCACACGTCCACGCGCACCTCCACCTCGGTGGCCATCAGCCCGCGGCGGACGTCGACCCAGAACGAGCGCGAGAAGACGACCTCGCCGTACATCGCGCGCTCCACCTCCGGCCCCACCTCGAGCGAGAGCGGCGGCGCCGCCGCCAGCGCTGGGCCGGCCAGCAGCAGGCCCAGGGTCAGCAGCCACCCGGCCCCGGGGCGCGCGGCCA
>CAYUZK010000199.1:10189-11419 GCA_964449625.1 uncultured Archangium sp. | reverse complement strand
CGCCGCCGAAGGCGCTCCAGCGGCGGGCCGGGGCGAGCCCAGCGCCGGTGGCCCGGGCGTCGCGCGCGCTCGCCGTGGCCGCGGAGCCCGATGAGGCGCTCTCGGCCGCCGACCGGGCCCGCCAGCGGCGCGAGCTCCAGCGATCGACCTCAGGGCGTGCGCAGCTGTTGTGGTCGGATCTCTCGCTGACCGCGCGCATCGGCCTGGGCCTCTTCGGCGGGCTCCTGGCCGCCAGCCTCCTGGGGCTGCTGGTGTGGTCCGTCATTCCCCGGCGGGTGGTGAAGAAGAACGAGCCGATGGACCTGCGGCCCAACGGCGAGCCCATCGTGGAGTCCTTCGGCGAAGGTGAAGACGTCGACTACCCGCGGCCCGACTTCAAGTCGTTCACCTTCAGCTTCGTCTCGCCGACGACCATCGTGGGCGTGCTGCACTACCAGGCGCGCGACATCTCGAAGGACGAGGTGACCATCGAGCTCAACGGCAGCCCCCTGGGCCCCGTGCCGCCCGACACCGTCGACGTGGCCGCCCGGCAGCTCGAGCTCGTGCTCCCGGCGACGCTGCTCAAGATCAACGACCCCAACGAGCTCGTCTTCGACAACGTCAACAACCCGCCGGGCGAAGACACCTGGCGCGTGTGGAACATCTGGGTCGAGGTGATCCCCGTGCCTCAGATGGCGGCCGAGGAGGCCGGGCGCCGCGCGAAGGAGACGATCCAGCGCTCCGACAAGCAGTACGAGATGCGCCAGGTCGGCGCCATGAACCTCTTCCAGTCGTGGAAGGGCTACCGCGACGCGTGGCTGCTGCTCGAGGCCACCCCTGATCGGCCGCCCGACCTGCTCCAGATCGCCCGCACCCGCATGCGCGAGGTGCGCCCCGAGCTCGATCGCAAGTGCTCGGCGATGCTCGTCGACTACCAGAAGTCGATGAACATGAAGTACCCTGACGTCGAGGGCGCGCGGCGGGTGCTCACGCACATCGGCGACAACTTCGAGAAGGAGCACCACTGCTACAGCATCGCCCGCGGCATGCTCCGGGAGCTCGATGCCCTGTCTGAGCCCGAGTAAAAACAAGTGCTTGCGCGAGTTCTGCCGCCGTCCAGATGACGGATGGGCGGGCGGCGGACCAACCCCCGATAATCTGGGCATGCATTCGGCCAAGCGTCAGTCCGGTCAAGCCGCGGTCGAGACGGCGCTCGTCATGCCGATGTTTCTCTTCCTGTTCCTGGGGCTG
>CAYUZK010000199.1:7202-10089 GCA_964449625.1 uncultured Archangium sp. | reverse complement strand
ACCATCTGCAACCCCCTCAGCAGCCAGCTCTCGGCCACGCAGGACTTCGACGACCCCATCGTCGCCTCGGGCAAGGACGGCGACTGGCAGGGCTTCACGCGCACGCGGCTCCACGCGCAGGTGACGTTCTTCTACCGGCTGGTGATCCCCTTCGCGAACGGGGTGCTGTGGTACGCGGCGGCCGGCGTCGACCCCCAGCAGCACGAGCTCATGCAGGTGCTGCGGATGCGGGCGAAGAACAGCGACGAGAGTGGCCGCGGCGCGAAGACCATCCAGGGACTCAAGACGCAGGCGTCGGCGGGCAACTACCTCCTCCCCATTCGCGCCAACTACGCCATGCGCATGCAGTCGAACGTCATGGGGAGTCAGCTGCCCGGCCAGAACCTCTGCCGCGTGAACTTCAAGAAGAAGACGAACGACGACCACACCGAGCGTGAGCTCCACATGAGGAAGCTCAACGAATGAACACCCGAGCGAGGCCGAACATGGCGCGAGGTCCCCAGGGCATTCGGAGCCGTGGGCAGGTCATGGTCATGGCCTGCTTCACGATGCTGATGATGGCGTTGATGCTCATGCTGAGCTTCAACCTGTCGAACGCGATCCACGAGCGCATCCGCATCCAGTCGCACGCCGACGCGCAGGCGTACTCGGTGGCCCTGGTCGAGGCGCGCACGTACAACAGCCTCGCCTACAGCAACCGCGCGATCGCCGCGGCGCTCGTGGCGCAGACGGGCCTGCACGCGTGGCTCGCCATCGCCAGCCAGGCGGTGTCCATTCACACCGCCTTCCGCAACTCCTTCTACATGGTGGCCGGCATCGAGCTGTGCCTGTGCCTGTGCCCCTGCCCCAAGTGCCAGCCACAGCACTGCAAGGACGCGGCGAAGGCCTTCAAGATCGCCCGTGAGCACGGCAAGAAGGCGAGGGAGGTCGCCAACAAGATCAAGGGTCAGGAGAGCAAGTTCAACGACGCGGTGAAGGGCATCAGCGACATGGTGAAGGCCATCCGCGCCGACCAGATGCTCGTGGTGGCCAACGCCCTCAAGGAGATCACCTCCATGGGCACGATGCTCGGCAAGCTCAAGCAGAACAACGCGCCGGGCTCCAAGTACCTGACCATCGCCGACGGCCTCAACGTGCAGAAGTTCCTCTGCACCATCGAGGGCATGCCGGGCGGAGGCGCCGGGTGCTCGGGCGTGCAGAGCACCTCGGTCTCCGAGCGCGGCAAGATCATCCAGTCGGTGGCCAGCGGCACGCGCACCAAGTTCACGGCCGACCCGCCGAACATCATGGGCGCGATGGGCAGCATCTACCCAGACTTCATCCCCATGTCGAACTACCTGCGGAACCTGCAGAACAACGAAGGCTTCCACGGCTTCTACTTCGACATCGGCGCGGGCCTGGGCAACCAGTTCAACCGCGACCCGGCGACGAACCAGCAGCTCACCAAGACGGGCGGCGACTCGCGCGGCGGGCTCTTCGTGCAGTGGCGCCACGGCTTCGGCGGGTGGACGCTGCGGTCTGACGCGTACTCCGACGCGAGCTCGGGGCGCCACACGCCGGGGCAGGCGCACCAGGGCCAGCACGGCAGCTTCGCCGGCTGCGACACGAGCGACTGCTTCGTGAACTTCAAGGTGAGCAACAGCCCCGACAACGACTTCAACCAGCCGAGCACCTACGGCGCGGTGAGCCAGGACCTGCGCTGGACCATCAACGGCCAGAAGCCCTGGGAGGTCAACTCGTCGGGCACCATCAACATGAAGCTGGGTGGGGTGGGCGACATCAGCCTCAACATGGTGCCGCGGAACACCGGCTTCGCCGTGGCCAAGGGGAAGGCCTACTTTCACCAGCTCGACGCCTGGAAGGTGGCGCCCAACGCCTTCGACCCCTTCTGGCGCGCGAAGCTGCACCGCTTCGACGGCCCGAGCGAGCTCCTGCTGGTGGCTGGTGGCGCCGGCGACCCGGCGCTCCTGGCTGGCGCCCCCGTGGAGGGCCGACAATGAAGACGCGAGTTCAGCGGCAGCAGCGGCGCGGTGCGGCGGCGGTCGAGCTGG
Source organism: uncultured Archangium sp. (assembly GCA_964449625.1). Classification (GTDB taxonomy): domain Bacteria; phylum Myxococcota; class Myxococcia; order Myxococcales; family Myxococcaceae; genus Archangium_A. The sequence continues at coordinate 8,038 of CAYUZK010000199.1, read as the reverse complement.
CCATCATGATGGTCTTCCTCGTGCCCACCTTCATGTACTTCCTCTTCCTGCAGGATCTCCTCTGGTACAAGCTGGAGATGCAGGAGACGATCGTCTCCACGCCGTGGGACTACAACTACGTCGACTGGAACAAGTTCCAGATGGCGGCCTCCAACGTCTCGTCGCCCGCGCCTCCGGCCGACGACGACGACGGCTCGTCCGACAAGAGCGACGGCACCTACGATCCCTCCAAGAAGGACGAGAAGGAGCCCACCGCCTCGCCCGCGGGCGTGGACAACGTGGTGAACCGCAACTCGCGGCGCACCTACTGTGATCACACCTCTGCCTACGACTCGTACGACGGCAACTACGACTGCAAGGACCAGCACCACCACACCAACCACACGGCGCACCAGTGCTGGTTGACCAAGCCCAACGCGCGGCAGGTGACCTGCGGCCGCGAGCGAGACACCGCGACGGCGAGCTCGCCGCTGTCCGGCCAGTGGAACAACACCTTCAACGCCGGCGGCTACGTGAAGTGCGACGGGCGCCTGGGCGTGACGAACTACTTCCTGCCCAACAAGTTCTTCGACTTCTGGGCCAAGCCCGACGTGACCAAGCTCAAGCGCTTCACGGGCGCTGGCACCTCGTCGGCCCACGAAGACGCCAAGGGCACCGCCGCCGGCGACGCCATCGTGTTCGCGGCCCAGACACACTCGCTCATGCAGGACCCCTGGGCGGTGAACCGCCCGGCGGACATCGACCCCGACGAAGGCAGCATGTGCATCAAGGACCCCGACAGCCGGTTCCGCGCGCGCATGAAGCCGTACTGGTACCTCCCCGCCGCGGCGGGGCTG
>CAYUZK010000199.1:2547-7102 GCA_964449625.1 uncultured Archangium sp. | reverse complement strand
GCGGTGGCGGGCATCGTGGTCGGCGTGGGCCTGTCGATGCAGCGCCAGCGCGAGATCGACGAGCAGCTCGAGCAGGTCATGGCCGAGGGCGAGGACCTCGTCGCCCACGTGCCGCCGGGCAAGGACCCCGTCGACTTCATGCAGCCCGACCCCGAGTCGCTGCGGGGCATCCCTCCGTACCCCGGCGCCTCGCCTCGCCGGCTCTCCAGCACGCCGGCCTACAAGGGGCAGCCCTTCGCGGCGTCGTGGTTCTCCACGCAGGACGCGGTCGAGAGCGTGGTGGGCTTCTACCGTGACGCCTTCTCGACGCTGCAGACCCCCAACGTCTCGCACGTGTTCTCCGAGAACCTGGGCTACGCCGCCTTCTACGAGATGCCCGATCTCGACGGGGGGGCCGACGTGATGTCGGGCCAGGTGCACATGGTGACGGCGGTCCACTCCGGCTCGCAGACCTACGTCTTCGTGTCGAACAGCCAGCCCACGCTCTTCCTCGAGCAGGCGGCGGTGCTGCCGGGAGGCCTGGAACTCCCGCCCGGCGCCCTGCGCGCCCAGTGGGTGGACGTCGGAGAGGGCCCCATCAAGAAGAAGACCGTCTTCGCCGTGGTGCCCGAGATCAGCAGCGCCGAGGTCTCGAGCTACTTCAACGGCGCCTTCTCGCGGAACCAGTGGGTGGCCGAGCCCGCCTCCGTGGAAGACGGCCTGCTGACGTTGAAGGCCCGGCGGGGTGGTGACGTCGTGACCGTCGTGCTCAAATCCGAGAGCACCGACGTTCGAATGCTGCTCACCATCGACAACATCGCCTCTCCTCCCACGGGTGCCCCATGAGACTCCTCTTCCTCGTCACGACGCTCTTCGCCGGCCTCGCCCTGGCCAACCAGTGCAAGGCCTCCTGCCGCGAGCTGGAGAAGGAGTGCGGCAACCAGTGCAACAAGGTCGTGAAGAAGTCGAACCCCGGCCAGATGCCCGCGTGCATGGCCCAGTGCAAGGCGTTCACCCAGGAGTGCGAGAAGGAGTGCGAAGATGAAGGCTCAGGCAAGTGAGGTAAGCCGCCGCCGGAGGCTTCGCGCGCCGCGCGGCCAGGCGATGGTGGAGTACAGCATGATCTCCCACCTGCTCATGATCGGCGGTGGGACCACGATGCTCTTCCTGTCCAAGGAGCTCTTCAACAAGCTGAGCCTCTACTTCGACGGCATCTACTACGTGCTCCAGTCGTCCTGCGTGTGACGTCGCCGTAGCGCCCGGGCCGGGGCCGGGCTACGAGCGCGCCCCATGGAACAGCCGGCCGCGCCGTCGAAGCAGCGCTCCCCGTGGGTCTACGTGCTCCTGGGCTGTGGAGGGCTCGCGGGCCTCATCTGCCTCGGCTTCGGCGCCGCCACCTTCTTCGTCGGCAAGGCCGTGAAGGACATGGGTGACGGGGTGAGCGACCCCGGTGAGCGGCAGCAGAACGCCGTCAAGCAGCTCGGCGCCATTCCCCCCGGGTACAACGTGGTGGCGAGCCTGAGCCTGTTCGGCCTCATGCAGACCACCGTGCTGACCGACCAGCCGATGCTCGCCGACGGCGGCTTCGAGCCGGCACCCGACGGCAAGACGTTCACCTACTTCCGCATCGCGGCCAACGAGAACAACAAGCGCTCGAAGGACTTCCTCACGGGGAAGGAAACCGACGCGGCGGCGCTGGGCCAGAGCGGCATCAACATCGACTCGGGCAACGTGGTGAAGCGCGGGCAGCTCGCCATCGACGGCCGCAAGTACTTCTACGTCGTGTCGCGGGGCCGGCTCGACACGGGCGCCGCCCGCGCCGCCGACGGCCTCAACAACGCCGTGCTCTTCGACTGCGGCACCGACGCCCTCCACGTCGGCATCTGGAGCCAGGTGGACCCTTCGCCGGAGGCCGCCGCCGACGCCCTCGACCTCTCGGGCACGGTGGCCGACGAGGAGGTCCTCGCCGCTTTCCTCAAGCCCATGCAGCCCTGCGGCAAGTAGTCTCGCGCGCATGATCGCGCTCGTGGTGGCCGCCTGCCTGGCAGGCGTCGCGGGGGAGCCGGCGGAGCTCGTGGAGGACGGCGGCGTCTCCGTCGCGCCCGGGGAGGCGCCCGTCGGCGCAGTCGAAGCGGAGGCGCCGAGCGCCGCGGAGGAGCCGGCCGCGCTCCCCGAGCCTGCGCCTGAGCCGCCAACCGAGCCCGCGGCCCCCGCGCCGCCGCCTGACGCGCCGCTGGTGGACACCGAGCCCCGCGACGCGCCGCGCCCGGAGTTCGTGAAGGGCGAGCTCTCGGTGTACCTGGGCAGCGATCGGCTCACGGTGAAGAACACCCGCGTGGGCGTCTCGGCCGGGCTCGATCGCTTCGACCAGGCCTTCTACCTGCTCGTCGAGCCGCTGGTCGACCTGCGCTTCCTCGACGGCAAGCTGGGCCTCGGCGTGGGCGTGCCCCTGCGCCTCGAGCTCTTCAACTTCGCCACCAACCCCGCCACCGGCGCGCCCTTCCAGGCTGAGCGGCTGGGGCGCCTGCGCGTGGAGGACTGGGACACCTTCCACGACTTCGGCCGCGTGCTGAAGTACGTCACCTTCGGGCGCAAGGAAGACAACGTCTACGTCAACGCCGGGCAGCGCTACTCGTCGTCCATCGGGCACGGGGCCATCACCCGCCGCTACTCCCCGAACATCGACATCGACTACCCGCGCGCCTCCGCGCAGGTGGACATGTACAACGACTACGGCGGGTTCGAGCTCATGACGAACGACCTGCTGGAGTGGAACCAGCTCTCGGCGCTCGCCTTCCTCAAGCCGCTGAGCTTCTTCAAGCCCCAGCACCTGATGGCGCGCACCCTCTCGGTCGGCGTCACCGGGGCCCTCGACTGGCGCGCGCCCTGGGCCCTGCGGCTCGACCCCGGCACGGGCACGCGGCTGCTCGAGGCGCGCGACAACCGGCTGCAGGCCGACCTTCGCCCCGCGGCGCTCATCGGCTTCGACGCGGAGGTGAAGGTGGTGAAGACGGCCAGCGTCGACCTCAAGCCCTACGTCGACTACTCGATGCTGGTGGGCGGTGACGGCGGCCTCACCGTGGGGCTCCTCGGGCGCTTCAACGTCGGCACCACGGTGGTGAGCGCCTTCCGGGTGGTGGCCGAGGCGCGCTTCCTCGGGAGCCGCTACCAGCCGAGCTACTTCGACACCTTCTACGAGATCGATCGCTTCGTGTACCTGAACCAGGACTTCCGCGACCCCGGCGCGCCGCTCGCCGACTTCCGCCCCAAGCACCGCTACCTCCTCGAGACGGGCCTCGGGCAGCGCTTCGGGTACTACCTCGAGGGGAGCTGGGGCATCCGCAACGCGGTGGGGCTCACCGTGGCCATCGAGGGCACCAGCACCTCGCCGCGCACCAACTTCGTCGCGCACCTCGAGGTGCCGGTGCTGAGCTTCCTGCAGGTCTTCGGCAGCTACTACCTGCGCGGGGTCGAGTCCTTCGGGGAGCTGGGCCTCGACGCCGGCCGCGGAGTGCTGGGCCTCTTCGGCGACAAGGCCATCGCCTTCGCGGGCGCGCGCCTGCAGATCCTCCCGTTCCTCTTCGTGAACGGGCGCCTCTACAAGACCTTCCGCATGAACCCCGAGCTCCAGCGCTACGACAACCAGTTCGGCTTCGTGGTGGACCTGGAGGTGGGCTACGAGTTCCGCCGCGCGGCCGCCGCGCCGCCGCCCCGCGACGAGGCGGCGTCGCCAGCGCAGGGCTCGGCCATGAGCTTCCGGGCCGGCCGGTGAAGGACGCCCTCGACGCCCTCGGGCGTGCCCACGGCGTCACCCGGCTGGCGCGCCTGACCGGGCTCGATCGCACCGGCGTGGAGGTGGTGGGCGCCGTGCGGCCCTTCGGGCACGTGCTGCAGGTCTGCCAGGGCAAGGGGTGGACGCTGGAGGCCGCGCGCCGCAGCGCCCTGGGGGAGGCCCTGGAGCTCGCCGCGGCCGAGGCGCCGCCCGCGCACCGGCTCCGCTTCGGGCCGACCCCCGCCGGCGCGGTGCTCGACGTGGGCTCGCTCTCGACCGCGTGGATCGACGGCCGGAGCCTGGGGCAGGGTGCCGTCGTCTCGGTGCCCGCGCAGGCCGTCTATTGCCCGCCCGCGGGAACCTGCTGGCTGGGGCCCGCCGTGGCCCGGTGGCAATCCAACGGGCTGGCCTCGCACCCCACCTCGCTCGCCCGGGCCACGGAGCACGCCGTGCTCGAGGTGCTCGAGCGCGACGCGCTCGCTCGCGTGCTGCCCCGGGGGTGGACGCCCGCGGCGGCGCGCCGGGCGCTGGTGAGGAGCCCCGCGCGGATCGCCGCCGTCGAGGCGCAGGGCTTCGCCGTCTTCGTCTTCGAGCTCACCCCTCCCGGGCAGCGGCTGAGCGTCGCCGGCGCGCTCCTCTTCGATCTCGAGGGCGGCCCGGTGCCCCTCACCGCCGGCTACGCCTGCCGCCGCGACTGGCAGGCCGCGGCCGAGGCCGCCTACCTCGAGGCCGCCCAGTCGCGCCTCACCGAGATCCACGGCGCGCGCGAGGACGTGCTCACAGGAGACCGCGACGGGGCCCAGG
>CAYUZK010000199.1:0-2537 GCA_964449625.1 uncultured Archangium sp. | reverse complement strand
TGCTCGCCGTGCTGCAGCGCGCGCCCCGGCGGCCCGCGCCCCGTCGGCGCTACCGGGGGCCGCTCGCCGCCGTCGCGCCGGCGCCCATCGCGATGGTGCAGCTCTCGGCCCGGCCCTGGGTCGTCAAGGCCGTCGCCCCCGCGCTGCGCGTGTCGGAGCTCCTGTGAAGCGCGCCGACGTCATCGTCTTCCTCGGGCCCAGCCTGCCGCTCGCGGAGGCCCGGCGGCTGTTGCCCGCCGACTACCGCCCGCCGGCGCGGCAGGGCGACGTGTTCCGCGCGCTCGAGGCGCGCCCGCGGGCCATCGTGCTCATCGACGGCGTCTTCGAGTCGGTGCCCTCCGTCTGGCATCACGAGCTCGTCGCGGCCTGGGCGGCGGGCGTGGCGCTCTTCGGGGCGAGCAGCATGGGGGCCCTGCGCGCGGCCGAGCTGCCGGGCCTCGTGACGCCGGTGGGGGAGATCGCCCGCCGCTTCGCGCGCGGCGCGTGGAACGACGACGCCGCCGTGGCGCTCCTGCACGCCGACGAGGGCCAGGGCTACCGCCCCCTCACCGTGCCATGGGTGAACGTCTGGGCGACGGCGCGGGCGGCCCGGGCCGCGAAGGTCCTCTCCGCGCGCGAGGCCGCCTCGCTCTGCGCCGAGGCCGGGGCGCTCTTCTACCAGCGGCGCACCTGGGGGGCGCTCGCTGCGGCGCTCCCGTGGCCGCGCGCGCGCGTCGAGCGGCTCCTCGCCTTCGCTCGCCAGCAGCCCGTGGACCTCAAGGCCGAGGACGCCCGCGCCTGCCTCGCGCACGTCGCGGCGGCGCGGCTGCCCGAGCGCGCGCCGCGGCCCGGTCGCTTCTCGTCCTTCGTGCGCCGCGCGCGCCTGCTGCGGCCGGAGCGCGGCGGCGAGGTCGACCGAGGGGCGCGCTGGCCCGACGGTCGCGACGGGGTGCGCACGCTGCTCCTGGCGGAGTTCGCGCGGGTGGCCGGGCTCGAGGCGTCGCCCGCGGCCCTGGCCGTCTGGCGGGGTCGGCTGCGCACCGGGCCTGAAGACCAGCGCGAGGCCTGGGCCGAGGCCCTGGCCCTGGAGGCGATGGTGCTCGAGGCGCCGGAGCTCTTCGTGGCCGATGGCCCCTCGGCGGTGGAAGGGCAGGCGCTGGCGCGGGCGCTCCGGGGCGCGTGACCGGGCGGGGCGCGGGGCGTACCATCGGCCTCGTCCGTGCGGCTCGTCAGCTACAACGTCAGGTACTTCGGCCACGGCCTCAAGGGGCTCGCCAGCACCGCGACCTCGAAGTCGCGCATCGCCCGCACCCTCGCCGCCCTCGATCCGCTGCCGGAGCTCATCGCGCTCCAGGAGGTCGAGACGCGCTCCCTGCGCGCCGGCATGGCGCACCGCGGCGCCCACGCCGACGAGACGCAGCTCGAGGCCTTCCTGCGGCACCTCGCGAGCGAGTTCCAGCAGCGCGGGCTCGTGATGCCCTACCGCGCCTGGTACTTCCCCGCGCACACCTACCGCCTGGGCCCGCTCAAGCTCTACACCACGGGCCTCGCGATGCTGGTCAACACCCAGCGGCTCGACGTCATCGCCGACAACGGGCAGCGGCCCCACGCCATCACCCACCACTCGACCGAGCGCCTCAAGCGCGTGAAGCAGACGCGCATCGCGGCGCACCTCCAGCTCGAGACGCCGGAGGGGAAGCACTTCCACCTCTTCAATACGCACCTGTCGCTGCCCACGCCCTGGGCGAAGGAGTTCTGGAGCGAGCCGGGGCGCATGGGCTTCGGCCAGAACCAGGTGTCCGAGGCGAAGGCCGTCGCGGCCTACGTGGACCACGTGGCGAAGGGCACGCCCTCCATCCTCGTGGGCGACTTCAACGCGGCGCCCGCCACGCCCGTCTACGAGTACTTCACGCGCGAGGCGGAGCTGCGCGGCGCGCAGGAGGTGCTCAAGCAGATCGACGCGTCACGGCGCGACGGCTTCGCCACCGCCGGCTTCATGCACCTGCGCATGCACCTCGATCACGTCTTCGGCGCGCGCGGCGTGGAGTTCGTCGACTTGAAGGACACCTTCACCTTCGGCGACCCGGCCGGCCCCTTCACGGGCCTGTCGGATCACGTGCCCCTCATCGCCAACTTCGGGCTCGAGTGAGCGGCGCGCGGGCGTCGAGGTCGAAGAGCTCGTAGCGCGCGGGCTCGGCGTGCAGCATGCCGCCGTCGAGGAAGTACAGGCGCGCGCGCGCGTCGGCGCCTGGGGCGTAGCGCGGCGTCGGCCCCTCGAGCACGAGGGAGCGCAGCGGCCCGTCGGCGGGCGGGCTGCCGTCGGCCCAGGTGGGCATCAGCTCGCGGCACTTCGGGTCGCGGATGTGGCCGATGGCCTGCGGGAAGGCCGTCGGGAGCGCGCGCGGGTCGAAGCGGCGGCGGGGCGGCCCGTGGAACTGGGGGTCGTCGCGGGGCTCCGCCGGCCGGTGGAAGAGGACGCCGCGGGCCACCCCCGGGCGGTCGCGGCGCGGCCCGAACGACACCGGCTCGACCGAAGTACAGGTCGCCTTGCTGTCGGC
>CAYUZK010000198.1:0-11434 GCA_964449625.1 uncultured Archangium sp. | reverse complement strand
CGGCAGAAGACGCCGAGCACCGCGGCTTCCTCCGCGACGCGCAGGTCGCACCAGGTGGCGAGCTCGAGGCCGCCCGCCACAGCGTGCCCGGCGATGGCCGCGATCACCGGCTTGGAGAGCGCGAGGCGTGAGGGCCCCATGGGCCCGGCGCCCGTCGGCTCCACGCGGTTCTGGCGCGGCGTGCCGAGGGCCTTGAGGTCGGCGCCGGCGCAGAAGGTGCCGCCCTCGCCGAAGAGCACCGCCACTCTCGCCTCGGGGTCGCGCTCGAAGGCCTCGAAGGCGTCGAGCAGCGCCGCGGCCGTGGGCCCGTCGACCGCGTTGCGCGCCTCGGGGCGGTGGAGGACGACGGTGTAGACGGGGCCGTTGCGCTCGACGCGGACGCTCATGGGCGCGCTTGTAGGCCAGGGCGCGGGGCCCCGGCGAGCGGCGCGACACGAAGCGGGCGGCCGCACCGCGAAGTCGAAGTAGCATCGGGGGCGCATGAGCGACCAGGTCGAACGAATCCGCGCGGCGCTCGCGGGCCACGGCGCCGCGCTCCGCGACGTGAAGCCCCTGCACGGCGGCGCCTGCCAGGAGAACTTCCGCGTCGACGTCGACGTGGACGGCTGCGCGCTCCGCCTCGCGCTGCGCAGCGACGCGCCCACCTCCCTGCCGGGGAGCATCCGCCGGGCTGAGGAGTACGTCGTCATCGCCGCGGCCGTCAGCGCCGGCGTGAAGACGCCCACCGCGCGGTGGCTGACGCCGGGCCTGCTCCGGCCGAAGTCCGACGCGTACTTCCTCGACTGGGCTCAGGGCGAGGCCATCGGCCGGCGCGTCGTGCGCAACCCCGAGCTCGAGGCCGCGCGGGCGAAGCTCCCCGGGGAGCTGGCGCAGAGCCTCGCGCGGCTCCACCGCGTGACGCCCACCTCGGGCCACGCCCTCCCCTTCATTGCCCCGCCCCGCGGCCCCGCGCGCGCCGCGCTCGACGACCTCCGCGCGATGCTCGACCGGCTCCCCGGCGCGATGCCCTCCGTCGAGCTCGCCCTGCGCTGGCTCGAGGCTCGCCTCCCGGACCAGGAGGAGGTGGTGCTCGTGCACGGCGACTTCCGCACCGGCAACTTCCTCGTCACGCCCGGCGGGCTCTCGGCGGTGCTCGACTGGGAGTTCTCCCACCTGGGCTCGCCGTACGAGGACCTCGCGTGGCTCTCGGTGCGCGACTGGCGCTTCAGCCGCCTCGACCGGCCCATCGGCGGCTTCGCTTCGCGCGCGGCGTTCTACGAGGCGTACCAGCGCGAGAGCGGCCGGGCGGTGGACCTGGCGCAGCTCCACTGGTGGGAGATCTGCGGCAACCTCCGCTGGGCCGTCGGCAGCGTCTACCAGGGCGAGCGGTACCTCTCGGGCGAGCAGCGCGACCTCGAGCTCATCGCCATCGCCCGGCGCAGCGTCGAGATGGAGTTCGAGGCCCTGCGCCTCATCCAGAAAGGGAGCGTGTGATGCAGCCGCGGCCAGATCACCCCACGCTGCTCGAGGCCCTCGCGAGCTTCTTGATGGCCGACGTCGCGCCGACGCTCGAGGCCGACAAGGCGCTCCAGTTCCGCGTGCTCATCGCCGCCAACCTCGCCACCGTCGTCGCCGGCGAGGTGCGCAGCCACGACGCCCGGCTCGCGGCGGAGCTGGGGCGGCTGCGCGCGCTGCTCGACGACCACGAGGGCGCGGCCGACGTGGCGACCCTCGAGCGGCTCAACCGGGAGCTCGCGACGCGGCTGCGCGCAGGCGCCTTCGACGGCCCCCGGCTCGCCGACGCCCTCGAGCACCTGCTCGCCACCGCGCGGGAGACCCTGGAGGTCACCAACCCCAGGTTCGACCTCGGTCCCGACGCGGCCTGACGGCGCCGGGCGCCCACCTACCGCAGGTGAAGCGCGGGGCGGCGCCGGCGAGCGACGGCGCCGAGCGCGAGCAGCCCCAGGAGCATCGGAAGCGGTGCGCTGGCACACCCGCACCCGGCAGGCGGCACGCCGACGTCGACGCCGCCGTCCGTCGGCGCGTCCGCTCCGCCGTCGACCGGCTCCTGCCCCGCGTCAGTCTGGGCAGGGAGGCCCGCGTCCTCCTGCGAGGGGCCCCCGTCGAGCCCGGCGTCCAGCTCGGGACTCCCGGCGTCAGCGGGCGAGGCCCCGGCATCGCTCGCCCCGCCATCGCTCGCCCCGCCATCCACCCCCGCGTCCGCCGGCGCGGCGCCGGCGTCGGTGGCGATGCCCGCGTCGGTGGCGACCCCAGCGTCGCCGGCCCCGCACCCGCCCAGCTGGAAGTCGACGCTGGTGATGCGCCCGGCGGTGGCGTCGGCGACGGCGAGGTCGTCGAGGCACGGCGTCGTCCGCCCGAGCAGGAAGCGCCCGAAGAAGGCCACCGCCCAGCTCTTGTACAGCGCCGCGCGCGTGGCGGAGTACGCGCCCGCGCCGCCGCAGCCCGCGGTGCAGACGCCGCTCACCGGCTCTTGCGGCTCGCAGTGGCTGCCGTTGACGAGCTTGAAGCGCGCCTTGAGCCCCGGCTTGGGGGTGAACCACATGGTGGAGTTGCCCTGCTGGTTGCAGGAAGACGGCTCGGCGTGGATCGACAGCGTCGGCTCCGCCACGTTCGGCGCCGCGGCGAGCCCGAGGCCGTTCTGGTCGGTCGCGTCGAGCAGCATCACCGCCGCGACCGCGCGCTCCGAGGCCGCGAGGAAGGCCGACAGGCCCCCGGCGCTGTGGCCGGCCAGGGCGAGCCGCGCGGCGTCGATGCCCCCCGCGGCGAGCTGCTGATCGATCGCCGCGAGGAGGATGCGCCCGTTGCGCGCGTGATCAGACGCGCCGCACTGCAACGAGAGCAGGCTCGGGAACTGAGGGACGATCACCGCGACGCCCTCGGCCCCCAGCGCCCGCGCGAGCTGCTCGTAGTTGTCCTTGCTGTTCTGGAACCCGTGCCCGAAGGCCACGAGCGGAAACGGGCCCGCCCCCGAGGGCCGGTACACGTCGGCCTGGTAGCTCACCATCGGAGGCGCCGAGGCGCAGTTGGGCATCGACACGGACACGGAGCTCTTCGTCACCTGGCCGTGGGCCAGCGACGCGACGAGCGGGAAAGCCAGGAGCAGGACGCGCATGGGGCGGGCGTATAGCGGCCTGCCCCCCTGAATTGCGAGTCCATGACCTGATGGCACCTCGACCGCTCCCCGGGTGACAAATTGTCAGCTGAGGCCCCTTGATGGGCGTTCAACCGGCCTGAATCACATCGCTTTTTGTGGCACTGGCCTTGCTCCGCCGTCAGGGCTGTGGAGCTCCTCTTCAAGCGACATTTCTGGATCGTCCACCTCCTCTTCATCTTCGTGGCGGCGTGGATGGTGATGCGCACCGCGAACGCCTTCATCGAGGCCTCGCTCCTGCCGCTGCCCCTGGGGGGGCGCGCCGCGCCGGCGGTGATGGCCCGGGTGGAGCCGGTGACGCAGCTGAGCCTGGAGCGCGTGGCGAAGGCCCTGGGCCTGCCGGTGCCCAAGCCCGAGCCGCTGGTGCAGGAGCCCACGGAGCCCACGGTGGACTTGAGCTCGGCGCCGGTGAAGAGCGCGCTGCGCGTGAAGCTGCTGGGCACCATGGTGAGCGAGTCGACGCCCCAGTGGTCCATCTCCAGCATCCAGGACATCGTCACCCTCAAGACGAACACCTACCTCATCGGCGACCGCGTGCAGGGGGCCGAGGTCATCGACATCGAGCGGCTGCGCGTCATCGTCATCAACAACGGCCGCAAGGAGTTCATCGACGGCACGCCGGGTGACGGGGCCATGGCCGCCGGCGTGCCCCCGCCGCAGCCGGTGATCGCCGCCAAGGCCGTCGACGCCGCGCCGCCGGGCCTGGCGCTGGGCACGGGGGTCAAGCAGCTCTCGGAGAACGACTACGAGATCCCCCGCGCAGAGATCGACAAGACGCTGGCCAACCTGAACGACGTGGCGATGCAGGCCCGCATCGTGCCCGCCTTCAAGGACGGCGTGGCCCAGGGCTTCAAGCTCTTCTCGATCCGCCCCGACTCCATCTACTCGAAGATCGGCATTCAGAACGGCGACGTGATCAAGCGCATCAACGGCTTCGATCTCAACAGCCCCGAGAAGGCCCTCGAGGTGTACTCGAAGCTCAAGGAGTCCGGGCGCATCGACATCGAGGTCGAGCGCAATGGCGCCGCCGTCCGCAAGACCTACAACGTTCGTTGAAGCCCCCGCCCATGAACCGCACCATCTTCTTCCTGCTCGCCGCCTCCTCGCTCGCCCTCGCGCAGCCCGCGCCTCCTCCTCCTCCGGGGGGCGGCGCCGGTGGCACCATCGCCCCCAAGAAGGCGAGCTGCGAAGAGCAGCGGCGCAAGGGTCGCTACAACATCTACTTCGACAAGGTCGAGATCGAGAAGCTGGTCCAGACGGTCTCCGACGTCACCTGCCGCACCTTCATCCTCCCCGAGAACATCCGCGGGAAGATCTCCATCATCGGCCCCGAGAACGGCAAGGTGGAGGTGACGAGCGACCAGTTCTACGCGGCGTTCCTGTCGGCCCTCGACGCGAACAGCCTCGCCGTCTACGAGCACGGCAAGTTCCTCAAGATCGTGGACAAGCAGCGGGCGAAGCAGTTCCCCATCCCCACGATCACCGACCCCGACCAGCCGTACACGCTCAACGAGCAGATGATCACCCGCATCTTCAAGGTGAAGTTCGTGGAGATCGAGCAGCTCCGCGGCGTGCTCCAGCAGCTCGTCACGCCGTCGGGCGACACCATCCCCTTCCAGCCTGACACCATCATCGTCAACGATCTCGGGTCGAACATGCACCGCCTCGAGAAGGTGGTGGCGCAGCTCGACTCCCGCTCGGCGTCTGACGAGATCCGCGTGGTCCAGGTGCAGTACGCGCCGGCGCAGGAGATCGCCGACAAGATCCAGAAGCTCTTCGAGTCGAAGAGCAACAAGCCGGGCCAGCGCCCGGGCATGGTGGTCGCCCCGCCGCCCACGACCGGCGCGCCCATCACCGGGCCCGCGGCGACGGGCGGCGGCTCCGAGTCGGGCGGCACCGCGACGCTCTCTCAGCTCATCCCCGACGAGCGCACCAACAAGCTCATCATCATCGCCAGCCCCGCGGGCTTCGAGCGCATCCTCGCGCTGGTGAAGGAGATCGACGTGCCGATCTCGGGCGAGGGCCGCATCAACGTCTACTACCTCGAGAACGCCAACGCAGAGGACGTGGCCTCGACGCTGCAGACGCTCGCCCAGGGCACGGCCAACCGCCCCAAGGCCGGCGGCGCGCCCCCTCCTCCCGGCGGCGGCGCGCCCAGGGCCGGCGCGGCGGAGCTCTTCTCGGGCGAGGTGAAGGTGTCGGCCGACAAGTCCACCAACTCGCTGGTGATCATCGCCAGCCAGTCGGACTACCGCAGCCTGCTGCGGGTGATCGAGAAGCTCGACATTCGCCGGCGGCAGGTCTTCGTCGAGGCGGTGATCATGGAGGTCAACCTGGACCGCAACTCGGAGTTCGGCCTCAACCTGCACGGCGGCGTGCCGGTGACCGACTCCAACGGCGCGACGCTGCCGGTGTTCTTCGGCAGCAAGTACTCCGGCTCGGGCCTGCCCCCCTCGCTCAACCTGGCCACGAGCATCGCCAGCCTCGGCGGCTTCCTCGCCGGCATCCAGGGGCCGCAGCTGGCGCTCAACGTGGCCGGCACCACCCTCAACATCCCCTCCTTCGGCGTGGTGCTCAACGCGCTGCAGAAGTCGAGCGACGTCAACGTGCTGTCGACGCCGCACCTGCTCACCACCGACAACGAAGAAGCAGAGATCACCGTCGGGCAGAACGTGCCCTTCCAGTCGGGCTTCGCGGCCGGTGGCATGGGCGGGTTCGGTGGGCTGGGCGGCCTCGCGGGCATGGCGGGCCTGGCCGGCGGCGCCGCCGGCGGGCTCGGCGGGCTGGGCGGGCTGGGTGGCCTCGGCGGCATGGGCGGCATGGGCATGCCCATGGGCGCCATCCAGCGGCAGAACGTCGACCTGCAGCTCTCGGTGAAGCCGCAGATCAACGAGAGCGACTACGTGCGCCTCGTCATCACCGAGAAGATCGAGGAGATCGCCTCGACCGACGCGGTGCTCGGCCCCACCACCAGCAAGCGCAGCGCGAAGACGACCATCATCGCCAAGGACCAGGAGACGGTGGTGATCGGCGGCATCATGCAGGACCGCCTGGTGGAGTCGGTGTCGAAGACGCCGATCCTGGGCGACATCCCGCTGCTGGGGAACCTCTTCCGCCAGCAGACGCGCAAGAAGGTGAAGACGAACCTGCTGCTCTTCCTCACGCCCTACATCATCCGTGACTCGAGCGACTTCCGCCGCATCTTCGAGCGCAAGATGAAGGAGCGGCAGGACTTCGTGGAGCAGTTCTACGGCGCCACCACCAGCTACGACGTGCCCATCGACTTCGCGCGCAAGGCGGGGCCCCTGGCGCGCATGGCGCAGGTGATCACCAAGGAGTCGAACAAGCTCGAGAACGGCGGCCTGGGCAGCCCGGGCGAGCGGCTGATCACCCCCGCCAGCGTCGCCTCGCCCGCCTCGGAGGCGCCCGCCTCGGAGGCGCCCACGCCGGAGCCCACCCCCGTGCCGGTGCAGGAGCCGAGCCCCGAGAAGCTGCAGGTGCAGCCGGAGTCGGAGCCGGAGATCAACTGATGGACTCTTTGGGTGACGCGAGCGAGGGGGCGGTGACCGAGCACACGCACGTCGTGTCGCACGGCCCGGCGTACCTCTTCGGGCGACCGCTCGGCGAGATCCTCGTCGAGTCGTTCGCGCTGCCCCGCGAGAAGCTCGAGGAGGCCCTCGCGGCGCAGGCCGAGAAGGGCGGCCGGCTGGGCGAGGTGCTGGTGGGCCTCAAGGCGGTCACCGAGGAGCAGGTGGCGCGCGCGCTCGGGGCGCAGCTCGACCTCGAGTACGTGGACCTCATCTCGGTCGACGACGTGGACACCGAGCTGGTGAAGCGGGTGCCGATCAACTTCGCCAAGCAGGCGAAGTTCATCCCCTTGAAGCGCGAGGGCGAGTTCATCGCCATCGCCATGGCCGACCCGCTCGACACCGCGCTCCTCGACCACGCCAGCGTGCTGCTGGGCGGCGACGTGGCCCCGCGCATCGCGCAGAGTTCGACCGTCATCGACGCCATCAACTCGGTCTACGACCGCTCGCTCAACGAGGCGGAGCAGGTGGTCGGCGAGATGGAGGCGCAGGACCTCGACGCCGCCGAGGCGGTGCTGGAGGACCAGCAGGACCTGCTCGACTCCGGCGACGAGGCGCCCATCATCCGCCTCGTCAACTCGCTGCTGTTCCGCGCGGCGAAGGAGCGGGCCTCCGACATTCACATCGAGCCGATGGAGCGGGAGCTGGCGGTGCGCTTCCGCATCGACGGCGTGCTGCAGAACATCATCAAGCCGCCGAAGCGGTACCAGAACTCGATCTTGAGCCGCGTGAAGATCATGGCGCAGCTCAACATCGCCGAGAAGCGGCTGCCGCAGGACGGCCGCATCAAGATCAAGCTGGCCGGCCGCGACATCGACATCCGCGTCTCCACCATCCCCACGGTGCACGGAGAGAGCATCGTGCTGCGGCTCCTCGACAAGAGCGCGACGCTGCTCGACCTGGCGGAGATCGGCATGAACTCCACCATCCTGGGGGACATGGACGAGCTCATTCGGCGCTCGCACGGCATCATCCTCGTCACCGGCCCCACCGGCTCGGGCAAGACCACCACGCTCTACGGGGCGCTGACGCGCATCAACACCCAGGAGGTGAAGATCCTCACCGTCGAGGACCCGGTGGAGTACCAGCTCAAGGGCATCAACCAGATGCCGCTCAACCCGAAGATCGGCCTCACCTTCGCCAGCGGGCTGCGCGCCTTCCTCCGGCAAGACCCCGACATCATCATGGTGGGCGAGATCCGCGACAAGGAGACGGCGCAGATCGCCATCGAGGCCTCGCTCACCGGCCACCTCGTGTTCTCCACGGTGCACACCAACGACTCGGCGGGCGCCGTCACCCGCCTGGTGGAGATGGGCGTCGAGCCCTTCCTCGTGTCGAGCTCCCTCATGGCGGTGATGGCCCAGCGCCTGGTGCGCCGCGTGTGCAAGGAGTGCCGCGAGGCCTACACGCCGACCGACGAGGAGATCGCCAAGCTGGGCATGGGCCGAGACCGCTTCCAGGCGCTCGGCGGAGGCACGGTGTACCGCGCGAAGGGCTGCCCGCACTGCAACCGCGTCGGTTACCGCGGCCGCACCGGCATCTACGAGCTGCTGGTGCTCGACGACGACATCCGCCAGCTCGTGCTCAAGAACGTCGACTCCGGCACGGTGAAGAAGAAGGCCATGGACAAGGGCATGCTCTCGCTGCTCGACGACGGCGCGCTCAAGGTCGCCATGGGCGAGACGACCATCGCCGAGGTGCTCTCCGTGACCCAGGAGGACCTCTAAGCCGCCATGGCCGTCTTCGAATACAGGGGCCTCAACGCCGCCGGGAAGAACGTGACCGGCCTGAAGGAAGCCGACAGCGCGAAGACGCTGCGCTCGCTCCTGCGCAAAGACGGCATCTTCCTCACCGACGTGGTGGGCGAGGCCGAGGGCAGCGTCAAGGCGGGCCCGAAGGCCCGAGCGGCTGCGGCGTCGGGCGGCGGCGACATCAACTTCCGCAAGCTGGCGGGCGGCAGCATCAACACCGAGGACATCGCGGTGATGACGCGGCAGCTCGCCACGCTGCTCAAGGCCGGCGTGTCGCTCGTCGAGGCGCTCTCGGCGATGGTGGACCAGGTCGAGAAGGAGCGGCTCAAGCGCATCCTCTCGGACACCAAGCAGCGGGTGAACGAGGGCAGCTCGCTGGCCGACGCGCTCAACCAGCACGTCAAGGTGTTCGGCCCCCTCTTCGTGAACATGATCCGCGCGGGCGAGAGCTCCGGCGCGCTCGACGCGGTGCTCCTGCGGTTGGCGGAGTTCACCGAAGGCCAGGCCCGGCTGCGGCAGAAGATCACCGGCACGATGATCTACCCGGCGATCATGCTCGTCATCGGCGGCGGCGTGCTCATCATGCTGATGACGGTGGTGGTGCCCAAGGTCACGAAGATCTTCGACGACATGAAGGTCAACCTGCCGTGGACCACCAAGCTCCTCATCGCGACCTCGAACTTCCTGCAGGACTACTGGTTCTTCGTGGTGCCCACCATGGTCGGCGGCGCCTTCGCCTTCTTCCACTGGATGCGCTCCGAGAAGGGCAAGCCCCAGTGGGACCGCATCGTGCTCAAGGTGCCGGTGTTCGGCCCGCTGGTGCGGCAGCTCTCGGTGGCGCGCTTCGCGCGCACCCTGGCCACGCTGCTCAAGTCGGGCGTGCCGCTCCTGGCGGCCCTGGACATCGTGAAGAACGTCGTCACCAACTCCACCATGTCGGCGGTCATCGACACGGCGCGCGACGCGATCCGCGAGGGCGAGAGCATCGCCAACCCGCTCAAGAAGTCGGGTGAGTTCCCTCCGCTCGTGTACCACATGGTGGGCATCGGCGAGCGCTCGGGGCAGCTCGAAGACATGCTCTTCAACGTCGCCGAGAGCTACGAGTCGAGCGTGGAGGTGCGCATCGGCGCGCTCACCGCGCTGCTCGAGCCGATGATGATCGTCCTCATGGGCGCGGTGATCGCCTTCGTCGCCTTCTCGATCCTGATGCCCATCCTGCAGATGAACTCGATGGTGCGGTGAGGCCTGCCATGCAACTGACCGAAGCCCACAAGCGCGACCAACTCATCCAGCGGGTGCTCACCGGCACCCTGCTCGCCCTCGCCGCCTCGCTGGTGAGCGTGGCCCTCGTCCTCTACGTCTGACCCAAGGAACCCCCCCATGAACACGCTCCCCCGCCGCCTCCTCGCCCGCCGCCGCGCCGCCCGCGGCATGACGCTCATCGAGATCATCGTGGTGATCACCATCCTCTCGCTGCTCATGGCGGCGGTGGGCATCGCCGTCATCCCCCAGCTCGATCAGGCGAAGGTAGACCGCGCGCGCATGGACATCGCCAACATCCAGAACGCGCTGAAGACCTTCTACGCGAAGAAGGGCAACTACCCGGACACCGGCGCGGGCCTCAAGGCGCTGGTCGACGCGCAGATCCTCGAGAAGATGCCGGTCGACCCGTGGGACCACGAGTACGTCTACGTGCTCGAGAGCGGCAAGCCCGTCGTCATCTCCTACGGCAAGGACGGCACCCCCGGCGGCGCCGACACCGACGCCGACATCTCGTCGAAGGACAGCGGGTCGAAGAAGTAGCCCGGCGCCATGACGAAGCCCGACGACCAGCAGGGCGGCCTCTCGCCCCTCAGCATCGCGGTCGCGCTCGGCGCGTCGGCCGGCGTGTGGCTGCTGGTCGACGTGCTGCGGAGGCTCCTGTCGTGAGGCGCGCGCCCCGGGGCCTGACGCTCATCGAGATCAGCGTGACGCTGGCCATCATCGTCGTGCTCTTCGCGGCGGTGGTCTTCGGCGTCGGCGCCCTCACCGGGGCCAGGGCGAAGGAGGCCTCGACGGAGCTGGCCGGCACCATCCGCTCGCTCTACGACACGGCGGCCCTCTCGGGGCGCACCTGCCGCCTCGTCTTCACCCTGCCCGAGCCGAAGGACGACGACGGGGCCGTCACCTGGCGCGCGGAGTGCGCGAAGGGCGGCGCCACGGCCATGGCCAAGCGCGACGACGAGCTCAAGGACGCCCGCGCGCGCCGCGAGGACAAGCTCAAGGACGACCGCCGCTTCCGGCGCCTCGACTCCGACGACGCGCCGACGCTCCAGCAGCTGCAGGAGCAGGAGAAGCAGCGCGTCGAGGAGTCGGCGAAGTTCTCGGACTTCTCCAGCGAGGACGTGGTCGAGAGGACGCTGCCGTCGAACGTGCGCGTCGAGGTGTGGACGGCCAAGCAGCGCCAGCCAGCCACCTCGGGGCTGGCCTACCTCTACTTCTTCCCCCAGGGGTACACCGAGCGCGCCCAGGTGTGGCTGCGCCAGGGCAGCAACGTGTGGACGCTGACCATCTCGCCGATGACCGGCAAGACGGTCATCCACGCCGAGGACCTCAAGGTGCCGCGCACATGAGCCGCCGCGCCTTCACGCTGCTCGAGGTGGTGGTGGCCCTCGCCATCCTCGGCGTGTCGCTGGTGGCCGTGCTCGACATCAATGCCCAGGCCGTGGGCACGCACATCTACTCGAAGAAGCTCACCGTCGCGACGCTGCTGGCCCGCTCGAAGATGACGGACCTCGAGCAGAAGCTCTACGAAGACGCGCTGCCCAACGACGACGAGGAGGAGGCCGGCGACTTCAGCGCCGAGGGCTGGCCCGGCTACAAGTGGCGCGCGCGCGTGATCGTGCCCAAGACCAACGGGATGACGCCCGAACAGCTCTTCGGGGCGCTCTTCAACCTCCCCCTGG
>CAYUZK010000197.1:0-11565 GCA_964449625.1 uncultured Archangium sp. | reverse complement strand
GGCGCACCAGCCGCGCCGCGCGCACCTCCAGCCGCGCCGCCTCGCCCGGCGCCAGCGCGTCGTCGCCGCCCCGGGCGAGCCGCAGCACCGCGAGGCCCTGGTCGTACCGGCCGCGGCACGCCTCACAGCTGCGCAGGTGCGCGCGGAAGGCGCCGTCGTCGGCCTCCGACAGCACCCGGCCCGTCAACACGTCCTCGATCCACCCCCCGACGTGGCTCATGGTCCTGGCCTCCCCCGCTCGAGCAGCTCCAACAGCGGCCCGTGACGCTGCAGCAGCTTGAGCAGCACGGCCTTGAGGTACTTCGTGCGCAGCTTCGACAGGCCCAGCGCCACCCGCGCGTCGTCCCAGTCCTGGCCCTCGAGGAACACCGCGCGGAAGTACGGGCGGTAGGCGGGCTTGAGGCGCTCCTCGAAGCGCGCCAGCACCGCCCGGAGCTCGCCGCTCACCACCCGCTCCGGCCCCGACGGGCCGTCATCGACGGCGACGTCGTCGGTCACCTCCACCGCCTCGCCGGGCCGCCGCTGCCGCGCGAGATCGAGCAGCCGGTTCCGCGCCGAGGTGGTGACCCAGCCTGGCACTGACTCGGCGCGCAGCGGGTCGATCGCGTCGAGGTGCGCGAAGAGGTGGGTGAAGACCTCCTGCACCGCGTCTTCCTGCTCGAAGGGGCTGCGAAAGAACTGCATGGCCATGCGCCTCACTCGCGGCAGGAACGCCCGCACGAGTGCCTCGAAGGCCGCCGCGTCACGCTGACGCAGCGCCCGGACGAACGACGTGTCGAGCGAGAGCACCTGGCGAAGTTACGGAAGTCGCGGCGGGGGAGGAGAAGGAATTTTCAAGTGGTCAGCACGAGGACGAGGCCCACCGCCAGCACCACCCCGAAGCTCAGCAGCACCCGCTTTCCCATGGCCCAGCGACCGATGGCCAGCGCGAGCCCCGCCTTCACCAGCGTGTTGGTGCACGCCGCCAGCACGATGGTGATGCGCGCCACCTGGAGCTCGAGCTGGCCGGATTTCACGAGGTTGGCCATCGAGAGCGAGATGGCGTCGACGTCGGTGAGGCCGGCCAGCACGCCGGTGATGTAGGCGCCGCTGGAGCCGAAGGTCTCCTGGGCCCAGCGCGAGACGAGCAGCACCAGCACGAAGAGACCGCCGAACTTGATGGCGGAGGTGAGCTCGAAGGGGTTGGTGAGCGCCACCGTCGGCGCGGTGCCCGGCTCCGCGCGTGAGCGCCAGTACAGCACCCCCACCGCGCCCAGGCCCGTCACGGCCATGCCGCCCAGGGGCACCACGAGGGCGCGCATGAGGGGCTGGGCCACCGCGAACAGCACGACGAGGATCCGCAGGAACATGATGGTCGAGGCCACCACCGTCGCCAGCGCCGAGAGGCCCGCCAGGTGCGGGTCGTTGCGCGCGCGGTTGGCCGAGGCCAGCGTCACGGCCGTGCTCGAGACCAGCCCGCCCACCGCGCCGGTGACGAGCAGCCCCCGCCCCGGGCCCAGCAGCCGCATGGCGAGGTAGCCCACGAAGCCGACGCCCGCGATGAGCGCCACCATGAGCCCGATGCGGAAGGGGTTGAGCACGCCGTAGGGGCCCATGGGCTCGTCGGGGAGCAGCGGCAGGAGCACCACGGCGACGAGCAGGAACTTGAGCGTGGCGATGACGTCGGCGTTCGACACCCGCGACGAGAACTGGCGCAGCTGCGCCTTCATCGACAGCAGCACCGAGGCGCTCACCGCGACGGCCGAGACGATGAAGGCCCGCCGCTCGAAGGACCCCACGGCCTGCGCCGCGGCCAGCGCGCCGAGCAGCAGCGTCAACAGCGCGCTCACCTCGCGGGTGATGCCGAAGTGCCCCTGGGCCGAGTCGCGCCAGTAGCTGACGCCGATCATCGCCAGCAGCGTCAGGCCCGCGATGGCCATGGGCCACGGCCCCAGGGTCGGCGCCAGGAGCACCGTCACCGCGCCGATGAGCGCGAGGAGCGGGTAGGTGCGGATGCCGCCCAGGAAGCCGCGCTTCTCGTCGTGCGGCCGCGACTGCTCGCGCTCGAGGCCGACGAGCATGCCCGCCAGCAAGGCGAGGCCCAACGAGGCGAAGGGCTCAAACCGCTCCACGCGGCCATCATGGCGCCAGCCCGCGTCGGGCGCGATTTTCAGCCCAGCAGGTGCCGCGCGATGACCAGGCGCTGCACCTCGGTGGCGCCCTCGTAGATGCGCAGCGCGCGCACGTCGCGGTAGAGCCGCTCGACGGCCGCGCCCTTCACCACGCCGTTGCCGCCGTGCACCTGCAGGCAGCGATCGACGATGCGCTGGGCCGCCTCCGTCGAGAAGAGCTTGGCCACGGCGGCCTCGTAGGTGACGCGCGCCTGGCCCTGGTCCTTCGTCAGCGCGGCCTGGTGCACGAGCAGCCTCGAGGCCTCGAGCTCGACCGCGCTGTCGGCCAGCAGCGCCTGCACGGCCGACAGCTCCGCCAGCGGCGCGCCGAACTGCCGCCGCGACTTCGAGTAGGCGACGGCCTCGTCGAGGGCCCGCCGCGCCATGCCCACGGCCGCCGCGCCCACAGTGCTGCGGAAGACGTCGAGCGTCGAGAGCGCCAGCTTCATGCCCTGGCCCTCAGCGCCCAGGCGCTGCGCGTCGGGCACCTCGCAGCCGTCGAGCTCCAGCTCGCCGATGGGGTGCTCGCCCAGCAGCTCCATCTGCCGCGCCACCCCGAACCCCTTCGCGTCGGCGGGCACCACGAAGGCGCTCAGGCCCTTCGGCCCCTCGCCGGTGCGCGCGAAGACGGTGTAGTGCGTGGCCACGCCGGCGTTGCTGATGAAGCGCTTGTGGCCGGTGAGGCGCCAGCCGCTTCCGTCGCGCTCGGCCCGCGTCGAGAGGTTCGCCACGTCGCTGCCCGCCTCCGGCTCCGTGAGCGCGAAGGCCCACAGCGCCTCGCCCGAGGCGACCTGCGGCAGCCACTGGGCCTTCTGGGCGTCGGTGCCGGCGAGCAGCACCGGGTGGCTGCCCAGGCCCTGCACCGCGAAGAGCGAGTCGGCCGCGGCGCTGCGGTAGGCGAGCTCCTCGCGCAGCACGCACACCGAGAGCACGTCGACCGCCGGGAGCGCGCCCCCATGCGCGGCGGGCACCAGGTACGGGAAGAAGCCGGTGCGCGAGACGGCGGCGCGGAGCTGCGCGTCGCTCACCGGCCCCGAGGGCTCGAGGGCGACGAAGGCCGCCCGGGCCCGCGCGCGCAGCTCGAGGTGCGAAGGCGTGAGGAAGGTCGCGCCCACGTCACTTGCCCTGGAAGCGGGGCGGCCGCTTGCTCGAGAAGGCGTCGTAGGCCTCGCGGAAGTCCTGCGTCTGCATGCACACGGCCTGCGCGCGGGCCTCGTTGTCCAGGGCGCTCAGCAGGTCCATGTTGAGCTGCCCGTTGAGCAACTCCTTGGTCATGCCCAGCGCGAAGGTCGGCCCCTCGGCGAGCCGCGTGGCCCAGGCCAGCGCCTCGTCGAGCACCTTCTCGGGCGCGACCACCTTGTTGAAGAGGCCGTACCGCTCGGCCGTGACGGCGTCGATGACGTCGCCGAACATGAGCAGCTCCGTCGCGCGCGAGAGGCCCACCACGCGCGGGAGCAGGTAGGCCGCGCCCATGTCCGCACCGGCCAGGCCCACCTTGGTGAAGAGGAAGGCCAGCTTCGCCTTCTCGCTGGCCACGCGGAGGTCCGACGCGAGGGCGATGACCGCGCCGGCGCCCGCGGCCGTGCCGTTGAGCGCCGCCACCACCGGCTTGCGCAGCGTGCGGATGTTCTTGATGAGGTCGCACGTCATGCGCGTGAACTCGACGAGCCCGGGCATGTCGCGCGAGAAGAGCTCCTTGATGATGTCGTGCTGATCGCCGCCGGAGCAGAAGCCGCGCCCCTCCCCGGTGATGACCACGCTGCGCACCGCGGGCTCGCGCTCGAGCTCGAAGAAGAGGTCGCGCAGCTCCTTGTAGACGGCGAAGGTGAGGGAGTTGAGCGTGTCGGGCCGGGTGAAGGTGATGACGCCGACCTGGCCGTGGGTCTCGAAGCGGAACGACGTGGGCATCTGCATGGGGCTCCTTCAGGGCTCGAGGACGGCGGTGGCTTCGATCTCCACCAGCGCCTGGTCTTCGACGAGGGCGACGACCTGCACCAGCGCCATCGCGGGGTAGTGGCGGCCGACGTGCTGCTTCCACGCGGCGCCGCAGGCCTTGAGCGACGCGAGGTAGGCCTGCTTGTCGGTGACGTAGATGGTCAGCCGCGTGAGCTGCTCGGGCTTGCCGCCGGCGGCCCGCAGCACCTCGCACACGTTGGCGAGCGCCTGGTCGAACTGCTCGCCGAAGGTCGCGGGGAACTCAGGCGTGGCGCTGCGGGGGTTCCACCCGACCTGCCCACCGATGAAGAGCACCGGGCCGGTGGCGACGACGCCGTTGCTGTAGCCCTTCGGCGCGGCCCAGCCCTCGGGGTGAATGACGCGGCTCATCAGAGCTCTCCGCCGTCGATGGCGTAGTCGGCGCCGGTGATGGCCGCGCCAGCCGCGCTCGCGCAGAGGAAGAAGACCAGCTCGGCCACCTCGTCGGGCTTCACCGCCCGGTTCTGCGGGTTCATCTTCTCGAGCGCCGAGCGCGCCTCGTCGGCCGACCGGCCGGTGGTCTCGGCGATCTTCTGGATGCTCGCGGTGAGCATGTCCGTGTCCGTCCACCCGGGGGAGACCGCGTTCACCGTGACACCCTTCGGCGCGAGCTCGTGGGCCAGCGCCCGCGTGAGGCCCAGGAGCGCGTGCTTGGAGGCGCAGTACGCCGCCGTGTAGCGGAAGCCCTTCTTCGCGGCCGTGCTGGTGATGTTCACGATGCGCCCGTGGCCGGCCTTCACCATTGCGCCGCTCAGCTCGCGCATGAGGAGGAAGGGCGCCGTGACGTTGACCGCCATGATGCGCTGGTAGTCCTCCAGCGAGGTCTTGTGCAGCGGCGCCGAGAGGGCGATGCCCGCGTTGTTGACGAGGGCCGTGAGGTGCCCGGCCTCCAGCGTGAGCCGGTGGGCCGCCGTCTCGACCGACGCGGCGTCGGCGGCGTCGAAGGGCACGAAGTGGAGATCGCCCAGCGCCCGCAGCGGCTCGACCGACGCCTCCTGGCGGGCGAGCGCCCAGACCCGCCAGCCGGCCTTGAGGAAGGCTCCCGCGATGGAGCGGCCGATGCCCCGGCTCGCCCCCGTCACCGCGACTTGTTTCACCGTCATGGCGGCGCACCTTACCCGAGGGCGTCCGCGCGTCCCGGTCCTCGTGCGGGGCTGTGCTACGACTCGGGCATGCGTCGACTCCTGTCCCTGGTGTCCCTCGTGGCGCTCGCGGGGTGCGGTCCCCTCACGCCGCCTGCTCCCGACAGCGGGGCCGGCGGTGGTGGGGGCGGGGGCGCGCTCGGCGGCGGCGGCGGCCAGACCGGCGGCGGCGGCGGCTCGGTTGGCGGAGGCGGGGGCGCCGCCACCGGAGGCGGCGGAGGGAGCGCGACGGGCGGCGGCGGAGGCTCGACCGACGCGGGCGCGCCTGACGCGGGCTTCGGGCCCCTGACGTGGTCATCGGTGTCCATCAGCTCGACCTCGTCGACCAACATCATCGGCCTGGGCGGCGTCACGGGTGACGTGTGGGCGCTCCAGGAGTCCGGCACGCTCTTCCGCTCGCAGAGCGGCCCCTTCTTGCCGCAGTTCACCGTGCAGTACGGCGGCAAGGCCCTCTACGTGGCCGGCGGCACCGTCGTCATCGCGCAGACGCGGCGGCTCCTGACCTGCACCAGCGGCTGCACCCAGGAGACCGACTTCTCCCCCTTCGAGCTGCTCAACTCCGGCCAGAACTACAACCTCTTCGGTGAGGCGCTGTGCGGCCGCGGCCCGAGCGACATCGTGGCCATCGTCTCGGACACCAGCAACCAGGCCCAGCTCTTCCGGTGGGACGGCAGCACCTGGACGCGCACCGACTCCAACCTGGGCGTGCGCTACCCGCGCGCGTGCTGGTTCGACGGCGCGGGCACCCTCTTCGTCGTCGGGGAGGGCGCGGTGATCCGCTACGAGCAGGGCAGCGCCACGCCCGAGCCGCTGCCGACCTCCACCACCGTCTACTACGGCGGGGCCGACGTAGCGGGCACGCAGTACGTCGTCGGGCCCAACCACTTCATCGCGCGGCGCACCGGCACCACGTGGACCCAGGTGCCGCTGGGCACGAGCTCGCCCAGCACGCTGTGGACCATCGGCGGCCTGGGCCCCGACGAGGTGTTCGCCTTCGGCTACTACCACTCGACCGCGAAGAACGGCTTCACCTGGAACGGCTCGGCGTGGCGGCCCGCGGGTGAGCTCCTGCCCGGCTTCCTCACGCAGTCCCAGGCGAGGGTGATGCTCGTCACCGGCCCGAACGAGCTCTACGTCGGCGGCAGCTCGAGCACGGCGCCGCTCGTGGCGCGGGGGCGCCGATGAGGCTCGCGCTGGCGCTCCTCGGCGCGGTGGCGGTCGGCTGCGGGCCCCTCTCGCCGCCGATGCCCGACGGCGGGCAGGGCGGCGGCACCGGCGGCGGTGGCGCGCAGGGTGGCGGCACTGGTGGTGGTGGCGGGCAGGGCGGCGGCGTCGGCGGCGGTGGGGCGCAGGGTGGCGGCACCGGCGTGGGTGGCGCGCAGGGCGGCGGCACCGGCGGGGGAGGTGCGCAGGGCGGCGGCACCGGTGGCGGCGGCGCGAGTGACGGCGGCCTCGACGCGGGCGTCTGGGAGTTCTCGAGCATCTCGCTCACGTCGCCCGGCTCTCTCTCGGGCACCATCGTCGGCCTCGGCGAAGCCGGCGGGGCGGTGTGGGCGATGAGCAGCCGCGGGCGCCTCTACCGCTCCACGGGCGGCGCCTTCGACGAGGTCCTCACCCTCACCAACGGCGCGACCACCCTCCAGCCGGTGGACTTCGAGGTGAGCGCCTCGGGCGCGATGTACGTCGTCACCACCGTGCGCTTTGCCGCGTGCGCCAGCGCGTGCGATCAGCTCTCGAGCTGGAGCCACCGCACCATCTCGGCCAGCAACGAGGTCCTCGAGGCGCTGTGCGTCGTCGACGACTCCCACGTGATCGCCCTCGGCAGCCGCGGGTCGGGCAACGAGGGCATCGCCTACCGGTGGAACGGCAGCCAGCTCGCCACCACCGCCAGCCTCATCGGCGCGTCGAGCCCGAGGGCCTGCTGGCGGGGCGGGGGCGGGGACCACTTCGTCGCCGCCCGCGACGCGGTGCTCCGCTACACCCCGAGCACCGAAGGCTTCACCCCCGAGGCCACCGCGGCCATGGCCTGGCAGGGCGGCGGCGCGGCGCTGGGCACCGAGTTCGTCACCGGCGGCGGGCCGGTCATCGCCCGGCGGACCGCCCCGGGCACCTGGGCCAGCGAGTACTCCGGCGGCGTGTCGGGCACCGTGCGCGTGGTGCTGGGCACCGGCCCCGACGAGGCCTTCGCCTTCGGCGGGGGGCCCAGCAGCGCAGGCCAGGCCGGCTACCGCTTCCGCGACGGCGGCTGGGCGGCCATGAGCCCGGATCTCCCGGTGATGAACGTCGCGCGCTCCGGCTTCCAGGCCAGCGACGGCCGGCTCTACGTCGGGGGCGACAACGCCAACCTCGAGCTCTGCGTGGTGCGCGGCGCCCGCCGCTGATCCGCCAGGGGCGCCTCCCACGCGCTGGGCCTCGTGCTACACGGCCCGCGCATGAGCCGCGCCGCCATCACCGACCTCTACCGCATCGACGACCTGCTCTCCGCCGAGGAGCGCGCCATTCGCGACACCGTCGCGCGCTTCGTGGACAAGGAGTACCTGCCCATCGTCGGCAAGCACTTCCGCAACCACACCTTCCCGTCCGAGGTCATCCCCCGGCTCGCGGAGCTGGGCGTCTTCGGCGCCACGCTGACCGGCTACGGCTGCGCGGGGCTCTCGAACGTCGCCTACGGCCTCATCCTCCAGGAGCTCGAGCGCGGCGACTCCGGCCTGCGCAGCTTCGCCTCGGTGCAGAGCTCGCTGTGCATGTTCCCCATCTGGCAGTTCGGCAGCGAGGCGCAGAAGGAGCGCTGGCTGCCGGGCATGGCCTCGGGGAAGGTCATCGGCTGCTTCGGCCTCACCGAGCCCGACTACGGGAGCGACCCCGGAGGCCTGGTGACGCGCGCCCGCCGCGTCGGCGATCACTACGTGCTCAACGGCTCGAAGCTGTGGATCACCAACGGCACCATCGCCGACGTGGCCATCGTGTGGGCGAAGGTCGACGACGGCGGGGCAGAGTCCATCCGCGGGTTCCTGGTCGAGAAGGGCATGCCCGGCTTCGTGGCGAAGGAGATCGACGGCAAGTTCTCGCTCCGCGCGTCCTTCACCGCCGAGCTCTCCTTCGCCGACGTGCGCGTGCCCGCCAGCAACATGCTGCCCGGCGTGCAGGGCCTGCGTGGCCCGCTCTCGTGCCTCAACAAGGCGCGCATGGGCATCGCCTTCGCGGTGATGGGCGCGGCCGTGGCCTGCTTCGAGGGCGCCCGCGAGTACTCGCTCGCGCGCAAGACCTTCGACAAGCCCATCGCCGGCTTCCAGCTCACGCAGGAGAAGCTGGCCGACATGCTCCAGGAGATCGTCAAGGGGCAGCTGCTGGCCCTGCGGCTCGCCCGCATCGCCGACGAGACGGGCAAGCCGACGCCCGAGCAGGTGTCGCTGTGCAAGCGCAACAACGTGAAGGTGGCCCTCGACATCGCCCGCGTCGCGCGCAGCATCTACGGCGCCAACGGCATCACCGACGAGTACCCGCCGATTCGCCACATGCTGAACCTCGAGAGCGTCCTCACCTACGAGGGCACGCACGAGGTGCACACGCTCATCGTCGGCAAGGCCATCACCGGCCTCAACGCCTTCGGGAACTGACGTGGCCTTCGTCGCCCGGCACCCGGTGCGCTTCGCGGACATCGACTGGGCGCGCGTCGTCTACTTCGCGCGCTTCTTCGACCTCGCCCACCGCACCTTCGAGGACTTCTTCAACGTGCACGCGCAGCTCCCCTACGGGGAGGTGCTCACCGCGCGGCGCCTGGGCTTCCCCATCGTGCACAGCGAGGCCGACTTCTTCGCGCCCCTGCGCCTGGGCGACACCGCGCGCGTGGTGATGGAGGTGGTGGCCCTCTCGCGGCGCTCCGTCACCTCGCGCTTCACCGTCTACCGCTCGGAGAGCGAGGAGCGGTGCGCGGTGCTCGTGCTCAAGCAGGCGGCCATCGACACCGCGAGCTTCAAGGGCGTCGAGTTCCCCGACGACGTGCACGCGCTCTTCGCCGCGCAGCTCGTCAGCGAGGCAGCGCCACCAGCGCGCTGACGAGGGCCTCGAGCGTCAGGCGCTCGTGGTGGCGGTCGCCAAAGGCCCGCGACACCACCGCCGCCACGTCGGCCGGCACCTCCGGCGGCAGCCGCGGCGCCTCCAGGAAGCGGGAGAGCCGCTCCCACTCGCCCCAGTCGTCGTCGACGCGGAGGGCCTGGGCGCGCACGGGCGCCAGCGCGCGGCCCGAGAGCCACTCCACCAGCACCGCGGCGGTGAAGACCGCGAGGCTCCAGGTCGAGCTGCGCGTGGGGAAGCCCAACGACACCACGCCGCCGGGCGGCACCGGCGTGCTCTGGCGCGGGGGCACCACGCGTAGGCTCCCGCGCGCATCGACGAGGAGGTCGCTCGCCGGGAGCGGCCACGGGAAGCTCACCCGCGGGGCGTGCTGCGCCACGTAGCCGGCGAGCGCGCCCAGGGCCTCGCCGAGCTGCCCAGCGGCGTCGAGGGCCCCCGCCCGGTCCGCGGGGCGCTGGAGCGGGCGCAGGCCCTCGCCGAGCAGCACCCACGTCTCGTCGTCGCCCCGGCGCGCCGTCTTGCCGCCGGCGATGTGCCGGTGCAGCGGCGCCATCATCAGCAGCCGCAGATCCTGCTGCACGCGGACGCGCCCCGAGAAGTCGCTGTGGTCGCCGGCGAGGCGCACCCAGGTGCCCCGCTGGCCGTCGAGGGTGGCGTCGTGGAGGTCGCTGCCCGGCGCGAGCGGGCCGTGCACCTCGAGGCTCGCGAGCTTGCCCACCGGCGGGTCGGCCACCTCGCTCAGGGCCACGCCGGGAAGGGCCGGGCCCAGCGCGGTGAGGAGCGCGTCGAGCTCCGGCGGTCGGACGACGATGCCGTTGATGGCCAGCTCCCGGTCCGGGGCGCCCGCGGCCCAGGCCAGGGCCTCCGCCCGCCGCGCTCCGTCCAGCGGCACGCGCGCGAGCGCCAGGTTGAGCCGGCGCGTCGCGGGCACGAGGTCGAGCCACGAGGAGAGGTCCTCGGTGTCCACCGGCACGCTCAGCGTCGTCGCCTGCGCGAAGGTGTCGCGCACCAGCGGCGCCCAGTGCGCCGGCGGCGGCGAGCGCGGGGCGAGGAGCTGGCGCAGGCGCCGCAGCCTCGGCACCGGGGGCGGCGCGTCGCCCACGAACATCGAGTAGGGCGACTCGAAGCTGCAGCCGGACAGGTCGAGGCGCTCCACGTCGCCCAGGAGCGGCAGGCACAGCGCGGCGAAGACCGGGCCTGGCTCGCCCGACAGCGTCGCCCAGCGCAGGGGCCACACGGGGGGCTGGCCGTCGCCGCGCTGCAGCAGCCGCGCCGCCTCGAAGCTCGCGGCGAACGGCAGGCCCCGGTCGAGGGCGAGCGCCGTGGCGCCAGGGTAGAGCTCCGCGACCAGCCGCGGCAGCAGCGCGCGCGTCTTTGCTTCGGCGTCGGGGTGGGCCTCCACCGCGAGGCGGAGGAGCTCGCCCAGCGGCTCGCCCCGCTCGAGGAGCGCGTCGGCGAGCACCAGGCGTCGCGCGAGGTCGTCCTCGGCGTCGTACAGCGCCCGGCAGTGGGCCCGCTCCGCCTCGAGGAACATCAGCGGCAGGAGCGGGTGGGGGCCTGGCCGGCCGCGCGCCGGGTCATGGGATCGGCGCGCGCTTGATGGTGATGAAGGTCTCGGGCTTCGGCTCGGCCTCGGGCGTGGCTGGCGCGCTGGCCGATGCGTCGCGCACCTCGTCAGGGCCCGCCACGGCCACGGCCACGGGCGCGGGCTCGTCGGCCTCTGAGGCCCGGCGGTGGATCTCGTCGTCCGTGAGGAAGCCGACCTTCGCCCCCTCGCGCGCGAGGAAGCGCACCGCGCGCTCGCTCATGGCCAGGAGCTGCTCCGCGATGGCAGGGGTCACCAGGGCGTGGTCGATCTTGTCGGGGTCCGGCCGCTCGACGACGGCCAGCTCGCCGCGCTCGAGGCGCTGCGCCTGCTCGGCCGTCAGCTCGAGGCGCCGCAGCTTGTTCTTGCGGGTCACGAAGTAGAAGGCTGTCTCACCCGGCTCGAGGGGCACGGTGTTGGCCAGCACCAGCTCGCGCAGGGCGCGGTCCGTCTCGAGCTGCTTGCGCGCGGCCTGGCGGTTGGCCTCCTTGCTCCCGGCGAGCGGGGGCAGCTTCGGCACGGGCGCCGCCGCTGCGGGGCGCTCGTACGGCCGGGCGCGCTCGTCGCGGCGCGGGCGCTCGTCTCGGCGGGGCCCTGCCGGCCGGGGGCGCTCGTCGCGAGGGCGGTCGTCGCGGCGAGG
>CAYUZK010000196.1:0-11735 GCA_964449625.1 uncultured Archangium sp. | reverse complement strand
GGCTGGCCGCGCACCGACCAGGCGCCGTCGAGCGTCACGGCGGCGGGCTCGAGGCGCAGCGTCAC
The DNA here is from genome assembly GCA_964449625.1 of uncultured Archangium sp. Lineage (GTDB taxonomy): Bacteria > Myxococcota > Myxococcia > Myxococcales > Myxococcaceae > Archangium_A. The sequence goes on along the minus strand of CAYUZK010000196.1, from coordinate 11,670 downwards.
CGCGCCGTCCACCGCCTTGAGGGGCGGCACCGTGGCCCGGCGGAGCCCGAGCGTGAGGGCGCCGCGCGGGGCGAGCGCCGGCCCCTCCAGCGCCCCGCCAAGCGAGAGCGTGCCCGCCAGCTCGTCGTCGTCGTGCAGCCGCGCGGCGTACGCCGCCTCGAGGTCGACGCCCTGCACGTCGACGCCCAGCTTCACCGGGAGCGCGAGCGCGTCGTCGAGCGAGGGCATCTGCTTGCGCAGGCCGGCCAGGGTGAGCGGGGTCTCGAGCGTCAGCACGGCCACCCCGCCCAGCGCCGCGGCCGACAGCTCGGCCGAGAGCGTGTGCGCGTCGGTGGTGAAGACAGTCAGCTTCGGCCGGTGCACGGGCAGCAGCCGATGACCGACCCGCGCGAGCTGCGCCGGAGTGCCGGTGGTGGCGCGCCGCCCCCCGCCGTCGAGAGACCCCTCGCGCGCGCGGCCCTTCACCTTCGCGGCCTGCGCGTCGGCCACCTCGAGGGCTGCGCCGGGCTCGGCGTCGAGGTCCACCTCCAGCACCGGCGCCTCCACCACCAGCCGCACCTGCGGGGCCTCCGCGCTCCCCGAGAGCTCGAGGGTGGCGCTCAGGGTGCCGCGGGCGGGCAGGGCGCGCTGGAGGTGCAGCTCGAGCGCCTCGAGAGAGACCTCGCGCACCGAGAGGCTCGCCTTCGCCGGCGCGGGCTTGCCCGCCAGCAGCGCCTCGACCGGCACGTCGAAGGTGCCCTCGAGGTGGCCGACGGCGCTCTCGAGGGCCACGGTGCCCGCCGCCCGCCCGTCGACCCAGCGCGCGTCGAGGTCGAGCTCCACGCCGGTGATGCCCGCCACCTGCCCGCCGCGCAGCGTGGCCTTGCCCTCCACCGTGGGCGCGCTGAGGCGGCCCTTCACGGTGACGTGGCCGGTGAGGAGCCCGGCGAGCGCGAGCCTGGGCGGCGCGAAGGCGCGCGGGAGCCGGGCGAGGTCGAGGGCCTCCAGGTCGACCTCGGCGTCGATGCGGCCCCGCCCCAGGCTCGCCCGCGCGGTGATGCGGCGCTCGCCCTCGCGCAGCGTGACGGGGGCCAGCTCGAAGCGCTCGCCCCAGGTGACGTGGCTCTTGCCCTCCATCACCCAGCGGGCGTCGGCGGCCGTCACCTCCGCCGACTCGAGGGCCGCCCCGGTGGACTCGCGGTCGAGGGTGCCGATGACGTGCACCTTGAGGTCGCCCAGGCCCTTCGTGGTGAGGTCCAGGTCGAGCTTTCGGCCGAAGGTGTAGAAGTCGAGCATCACCTCGTCGAACTCGCGCTCGCCCACGCGCAGGCGCTTCGCCTTGAGGGTGGTGTCGGTGTTGAGGGGCCGCGTCACGTCGGGCACGTCGGCGTCGACGTGGATGCTGTCGGCCGAGATGCCCGCCACCGCGAAGCCCGAGAGCGTGCCCACGGCCTTCGCCGCCGGGTGCGTCGTGGGCCCCTTCACCGTCAGCGCCAGCACGCCGCGCCCGCTCAGGCCCGCGGTGTCCACCGCGGCGTAGCTGCGCAGCGTGCGGCTGACCCGGGCGAGGTCCTTCGCGTCGAGCGTGCCGGTGAGGTCGAGCTGCGTGAGCGAGGCCGTGCCCTTCGTCGAGAGCGCCGCGCCCGGCGTGGCGAGCTCGAGCTTCGAGAAGGTGAGGGTGCCCTGGGTGGCGGTGGCCACGAGTGAGACCGAGGCCAGCCGCGCTCCCTGCGCGTCCCACGTGGCGTCGCCTTCGAGCTGCCCTTCGAGCGAGTCGGGGCGGACGTCGTCGAGGCGGCCCGTGAGCGTGCCCGCCAGCAGGCTGGGCTGCGCGGCGCCGACCAGCTCCGCCAGGTCGACCTGCGTGGCCGCGAGCGAGAAGCGGGGCACCGCGAAGCGCGAGAGGTCGAGGGTGGCCTCCGCCTTCACCGCGGCCTGGCCGGCGCGCAGGGCGAGGTCGAGGCGCGAGGGGCTCAAGTCACCCTGGCCCGACACCGGCACGCGCAGCGGCCAGCCGGGCACGAAGGCCTCGAGCTCGCGGGGGTGCGCGATGAACTCGTCGAGGTGCGCCTCGAGCGCCGGGAGCGCCACGCGCCCGCGCAGCGAGGTGCCGCCCAGGCGCAGCGAGAATTCCTGCGCCTGGCTCCCACTCGCGGCCGAGGCCTTGAGCGAGAGCGTCAGGGTCTCCTCCAGCGGGGCGGTGACGCGGCCGGTGAGCTCCAGCTCGCCCTCCACCTCGAGGGGGGCCAGGCGCACGCGCGCGTCGCCCGTCACGCGGAGCGCCGTCAGCGTCACCCGCCGCGCCTCCTGCTGGAGGTCCACGAAGCCCTCGACCAGCTCGAGGCCCGTCACCTCCACGCGCCACGCGGTGGGATCAGTTGCCACGGGCGCGGCCGCCTGCTTCGCCGCCACGGCGCGCAGGAGGTTCCAGCCGCGCTCGTCCTCCACGAGGAGCAGCCGGGGGCGCTCCACCGTCACCCCGCGCAGCCGCACCACGGAGCGCCGCAGCGCGAGGAGGTCCACGTCGGCCTCGAGGCGGGCGAGCTCGGCGACCAGCTCGCCCTCGGGCGTGAAGAGCTTGAGGTCGCGCAGCACCACGTGGCCCGAGGCGCCCACCTCCACCGCGCCGGCGTCGACGCGCCCGGCGAGGGCGCTCGCCACCAGCTCCAGCACCTGCGCGCGCACGTAGTCGCGCCCCGCGTCGCTGCGCAGCCAGAGGGCCACGCCGCCCAGCGCGCCGCCGACGAGCAGCACGAGCACGAGCAGGACGACGAGCGCCCGCCGCCACCGCCGCCGCCTCCGCTGCGCGCGCGCCTCGTCCATCAGAAGGCCTCGCCGATGGAGATGTGCACGCTGCACAGGTTGTCGGGCGAGCCGCCGTAGGGCGCGGCGGTGGGGCCGTAGACGTGGGGGGCGGTCCACGGCAGGCCCGAGCCGGCGCCGAAGAAGCAGCCGGGCGCGCTGACGAACTCCTTCACCTGCCCCGAGCTCACCTCCTGCGGCCCGCCGACGAAGGGCAGCCGCAGCCCGAGGTCGAGGCGGATGGGGCCCAGCGGCGTGCGGTAGCGCACCCCCAGGCCGACGGCGGTGTAGAGCGACTGGCCCCAGTCCTGCCCCGCGAAGAGCGGCGCGGTGGTGACCAGGCCCCAGTCGTTGAAGAGGGCCAGCACCCAGTCTTCGGACAGGTTCCAGCGCACCTCGAACGAGCCCTCGAGCAGGCCGGAGCCGCCCACCGGCAGCGTGAGGCCGCGCTCGTAGTTGGGCAGCTGCACCGAGGGGCAGTTGGGCTGGCCGGCGCAGCGGGGCGCGGGCGCGGCGGGCTGCAGCGTGGGCACGGCGATGAGCGGCGAGAGGCGCCGCTGGTAGAAGCCGCGCATGTTGGCGCCGCCCGAGAAGTAGCGCACGACGACGGGCGTGTCGTTCTCGGGGGCGATGAGGGTGCCCAGGCGAATGCGGCCGGCGAAGGTCACCACCTTGTTCTTGCCCACGCTCACGTAGCCGCGCGCCTCGGGCGTCACCTTGAAGAAGGGCCGCACCTGCGAGGTCTGCGACAGCCCCACGGCCGCGTCGAAGCCCAGGTAGTAGCCCTCGCGGGGCTCCAGGCGGTTGTCGCGGCGGTCGAGCTCCACCTGGAGGTCGAAGAAGGCCACCGCGCAGACATTGGGGAAGACGGGGCAGCCCAGGGCCGCGCTGGGCGCCGAGTCGCGCAGCTCCAGCGGCGTGTAGAGCAGAAAGCCGTTCAGGTTGAGCGAGGGGAAGACCGAGAGGTCCACCCGGGGGCGCCACACCACGCCCAGCTTCAGCTCGGCGCTGTCGTAGTTGTACGTGTTGTCGAGCGTGCGCCGCACGTCGACGCTGCCCTGGAAGGCCAGCGTGCGGATCTCGAAGGGCCGCGGCACCTCGTACTCGGTGTAGAGCCGCCAGGTGGGGCCCGTCTTCGAGAGGTCGGCGTTGGTGGCCACGGCCACCACGTTGGGGAGGAAGGCCCAGCCCAGCTTGGCCTTGAGCGTGAGGCGGTCGAGCCTGGAGTTCTTGAAGAAGAGGCGTGAGAGGCCGACGTTGCGGTGGGTGTACTCGCCCACCAGGCGCACCTCCTGGCGGATCAGGTCGCCCCCGAGGCCGGCGCCGAAGCGGAGCGAGCGGAAGGGCGCCTCGCGCACGTCGATGATGACGGGCACCGTGGCCTCGGCGCGGTCCGGCGCGCCGCGGTTCACCTTCACGCCGGCGAAGACGCCCATCTGGAAGACGCGGGCCTGGGCCTCGGCGAGGGCCGTCTCGCTGAAGGTGTCGCCGGGCTTCACGTCGGGCGAGGCCACGTCGGCGATGAGGCGCGGCGGCACCTGGGCGCCGGGGTCGGTGGCGACGAAGATCTTCCCGAAGCGGTACTTGAGCCCGGGCTCGACGGTCAGCACGAGGTCCACCCGGGCGGCCGCGGCGTCTACCAGGGCCTCGCCCGTCACCTGCGCCTCGGCGTAGCCGCGCTGGCGCAGGCGCGAGGCGAGGAGCTGCTTGGTCTTCGCCCAGCTGTCCTCGAGGAAGATGTCGCCGGTGCGCAGCGGGAGGTCGTCCACCACCTCGGCCTGCAGCGCTGGCGGCAGCGCGTCGAGGCCCGCCACGTCCATCGTGTTGATCCGCGCGGGGTCGCCTTCGCGCAGCCGCACCAGCAGCTTCACCTGCTTCGGCCGCACCTGGGTGACGACGTCCTCCAGCACCCGCGCCTGGTAGTAGCCGTGGGCCTCGTAGTACCGCTGAATGCGCCGGAGGTCGGCCTGCCAGGCGATGGGGTCGAACCACTCGGTATACCCCAGCCACGGCACCCACGACGGCAGCCACGACGACTCGCCGGTGAGGATGCGCTCCTTGATGTCGCCCTGCTTGAGCTTCTTCGGGCCCTCGAGCTCGAGGTCCACCACCTCCATGGCGTCGGGCGTGGGCGGCGTCGAGGCGCAGCCGCCGAAGGCCAGCACGAAGAGGAGGAGGACTCGCCGCGACACCGGCTTCTTCTAACCCGGTGCCCCCGGGAGGCGAGGGCCTTGTGTCACCGCGGCGCGAAGAGCGCCACTGGCTCGGCCTTGCCCTTCACCGCCACCGGGGGCAGGGCCTCCCACCGGCACACCTCGCCGGCGGCATCGCGCGTCGCCTGCGAGACGAGCAGCGGCTCGCCCACCGTCTTGGTCAAGGCCTCGAGGCGGCTGGCCAGGTTCACCGTGTCGCCGATGGCCGTGTACTCGAGGCGGCGGCTGGCGCTCCCCACGTTGCCCACCACCACCGGCCCGGAGTGCAGCCCCACGCCGATGCGCAGCGGCACCTCGCCGCGCGCGGCCCGCACCTCGTTGAGCTGCGCCAGGGCGTTGAGCATCTCTCGCGCGCAGCCCACGGCGTTGGCAGCGTGGGCCGCGTCGGTGAAGGGCGCGCCGAAGTAGGCCATGAGCCCGTCGCCGATGAACTTGTCCAGCGTGCCCCCGTGGCGGAACACCGCCTCCACCATCACCGAGTGGTACTCGTTGAGCATCGCCACCACCTTCTGCGGCGGGAGCTGCTCCGACAGCGCGGTGAAGTCGCGGATGTCCGAGAAGAGCACCGTCACCGTGCGCGCCTCGGCGTCGGCCGCCTCGCTCGACTCGTCGAGCAGCCTTTCCACCACGTTGGCCGAGAAGTAGCGCCCCAGCTTGGCGCGGTTGGTGGCCTCGGCGGCGACGCGCCCCAGCAAGGCCTCGAGGCGCGAGACGAGGTAGCCGGCCCCCGCGCCGATGACGGCGAGCAGCACCGGCGCCACGAGGCTCGAGGCCACCGCGAGGCCCGCGTGCCGCAGCAACAGCCCGCTGGCCACCGCCGCCACCCCCGTCACCGCCCACACCAGCCGACGCGAGAGCGTCAGCGCCGCGAGCAGAATGCAGGCCGAGTAGGCCAGCGCCGTCACCGTGGCCGCGGCGCCCGGCGAGGGCGAGAGCGGCACGGCCTCCCACTGCAGCCAGAAGAGGAGCGGCACGTCGACGAAGGCCAGGGCCAGCCCTGAGCGCGCCCGGAGCGCGGGCACGCGCCACACCGCCAGCCACACCGCCGTGGCCACCGCGCCGTAGAGCGCGAAGATGGGGAGGTTGGCCCGCCAGTCGGCGAGGCCCGTCACGAGGCCCTGCCAGGCCGACAGCGCCAGCAGCGAGAGCACGCCCCCCGCGCGCAGGCCCGCGACGCGCAGCGCGTTGCGCGCCTGCTCCTCGAGCGTGCTGCGGCGCGAGAGGGCCTCGAGCTCGCTCACGCCTGCGTCACCGGTGGCCTTCCTTCGTCAGCCGCGCCAGCCACCCGGCCACGCGCTGCGCCTCGGCGTCGGTGCCCAGGGCCTGCACCTCCACCCGCATGCGGTAGCTCCAGTTCGCAGGGCCCATGGTGCCGGGCGTGTTGGTGCGCTCCGCCTCGCCGAAGACGTCCTGCCAGGGGAGGATGCACCACCTCGACTGCGCGTGGAGGGCCGCGCGCAACAGCGCCTCGTGCACCTCGGGCGTGAAGGCCGGCGGCGGCGGCGTGAAGGCGTGCAGCTCGGGCCAGGCGCGGCACACGGCCTCGCGCTCCCAGTCGGGCGCGCCCTCCCACCAGGTGCGCAGCGTCTCGGTGTCGTGGGTGCCGGTGGTGACGAGCGACACCTCGGGGAAGTGCCGCGGGTCGCGGTACACGCCGTCCTCCCGGCTCCAGCGCATCACCTGGTAGCCGGGCAGCCCCAGGCTCGCCAGCACGTCGCGCGCGAAGCGGGGGATGACGCCCAGGTCCTCGGCCACGATGCCCGCCCCCTCCGAGAGGAGCCTGAAGTTCTTCTCGCCGCGCGCGCGCTGCGCCGGCTCCTCGGCGGGCACGAAGCGCCCCTTCGGCGTCAGCTCGTCGCGCAGGTACTGGCGGAAGTAGCCGATGGCGTGGTCGATGCGGCGCACGTCGTAGGTGGCCGCGGCGTGGCGCGCGCGGCGCTTGAGCCAGCCGTCGCCGTCCTTCGCGAGGGCGTCGAAGTCGAACCACGGCAGGCCCCAGTCCTGCCCGTCGGTGGAGAAGTCGTCGGGCGGCACGCCCAGCCGCGCGTCACGCCGCAGGTACTTCGGGAAGGCCCAGCAGTCGGCCGAGTCCTGCCCGATGATGAAGGGCTCGTCGCCGCACAGCGCGATGCCGCGGGCCTTGGCCTGCGCGCGCACCCGCTGCCACTGCTCCGCGGCCACCCACTGCAGCCACTGGTGGTAGCGCACGCGCCTGCCGTGCTTCGCGCGGGTCGCCTCCAGCGCCTTCGGCTCGCGCGTGGAAAGGCCAGCCGGCCACTCCCACCAGGGCTGCGCGGCGTGGAGCTCCGAGAGGGTGGCGTACAGCGCGTACCCCTCGAGCCAGTCGCGCTGGCCCTCGCACCAGGTGACGAAGGCCCGCGCCCGCGCCGAGGTGCCGCCCAGGGCCTCGAAGGCCGTGAAGGCGCGCTCGAGGGCCGCCGCCTTGACGGGGAAGACCAGGTCGTAGCGCACCGTGGGGCTGGCCCGGGCCGCCTCCACCGCGCGGCGCTCGGCCTCGGTGAACTGCACGCCCTCCGGCAGCCACCCGAGGTGGATGAAGAGGGGGTTGAGCCCGAAGGCCGAGCGGGTGGAGTAGGGGCTGGGGTCGCCGGGCGTGGTGGGCAGCAGCGGCAGCACCATCACCATGCGCTGCCCCGCCTGCTGCATCCACGCGAAGAGGCCGTCGAAGGCCTCGAAGTCGCCCACGCCGACGTCATGCGCGCTGCGCAGCGAGAAGACGGCCTGCAAGACACCCGAGAGTCGCCCAGGGAGTGGAGTCATGGAATGGCTTGTCTCTAGCACCGAGGCCGCAGGCCTTGCGTGACGTCTTGCCGAGGGCCTTCGCCGCCCTCGAGCTTCGTCAGCCGCGGGTCATGAGGTGATGCCGGTGGCCAGCATCACCTCGGCGAGCTGGTCGCGCACGCGGCGCCCCTGGGTGAAGGGCGCGAGCTGGAGCGGCGGCAGGGCCTCGACGGCGGCGAAGAGCGCGGGCAGCTCGTCGCGCAGCTGCGCGTCGCACTCGGCGAAGAAGCCGCCGCGGTCCTCTTCCACGCGGTGGTGCTGCTCGAGCAGCGCCATGAGGCTCTCGACCCAGTCGCGGTTCGGCGCCGGCACGCACAGCGCGGCGATGCCGGCGTGGTCGCGGCGCAGCGCGTTGTGGAGGAGGGCCCGGCGCCCCAGCTTCCGCTCGAGGGCCGGCAGCAGCACCTTCTCTTCGACCGCGATGTGGTGCAGCACCCGCTGACGGAAGGTGTCGAAGCGGGCCGCGTCGACGCCGCCGGGGGTCAGGCAGGCCTCGAGCAGGCGCGTGAGGGCCCGGTGCTCGGCGGTGAAGCTGGCGGCGATGGGTCCAGACATGGTGGCCCCCCGACTTCAGGTTGGGGCGCCGCTGTGCACGGCCTGTGCCCGCTCAGTGGTCGAGCCCGTAACCCTTGAGTTTCCGCCAGAGCGTGGTGCGGCCGATGCCCAGCACCCGCGCGGCGTCTTGCTGCTGGCCGCCGCAGGCCTCGAGGACGCGCAAGATGTGACGCCGCTCGGCCTCGTCCAGCGTCAGAAGTGCGCCGTCGCTCTCGGGCGGAGGGAGCAGCACCGGGCCGGTCAGCTCCTCCGGCAGGTCGGCGAGGTCGACGTCTTTGCCCAGCGACAGCACGGCGCCGTGCTTCACCGCGTTCTGCAGCTCGCGCACGTTGCCCGGCCAGGGGTACTTCTGCAGCGCGGCCATGGCCTTCGGCGTGAATCGACCCGGGTGGCCCTCCTGGCCCAGGAACATCGCGGCGAGCGGGGGGATGTCTTCGAGGCGCTCGCGCAGGGGCGGCACCACGAGGGTGAAGACCTTGAGGCGGAAGTAGAGGTCTTCGCGGAAGCGCTTCTCGCGCACGCACTGCTGCAGGTTCTGGTGCGTCGCACAGAGAATGCGCACGTCCACGTGCACCGGCTGCGACTCGCCCACCCGGCGGATCTCTCCGTCTTGCAGCGCCCGGAGCAGCTTGGCCTGGAGCGCCAGCGGCATCTCGGCGATCTCATCGAGGAAGAGCGTGCCCCCGTCGGCGGCCTCGAAGAGGCCCTTGCGCGCCGTCTGGGCCCCGGTGAAGGCGCCGCGCGCGTGGCCGAAGAGCTCCGACTCGAGCAGCTCGCCCGGCAGCGCCGCGCAGTTCACCGCGAGGAAGGGCTTCGTCCTGCGCGGGCTGTTGGCGTGGAGCGCCCGCGCCACCACCTCTTTGCCCGAGCCGCTCTCGCCGCGCATCACCACCGAGGCGTCGGTGTTGGCCACCGTCGCCGCGCGCGCCAGCAGGGCCTGCATCGCCTCGCTCCGGGCCACCAGGCGGTTGCAGCGCCGGCCCTGCGGCGACTCGGGCAGCATCCGGCACGTCTTGCACAGCCCCCCGCCTCGCTCGAACGGCGTTTCACAGGAGTACGGCACCGCGGGCTGCGCTTGTTCGACCATGTTTCTCTTTGAAACTGCCCGGCCGCCTCCCCAAAGGCAAGGAGTCTGGCGGGGCGCTTGCAGCTGGGGCGATAATGGACCTTGTCGGAGGCAGGAGCAGAACTGGAGGGCGCCGATGAGCGCGGTGCAGCTCGGCGCGCGGGTGCCGACGCCCCCCCAGGCGCCGCCAGCGTGGCGGCCCTTCGTCGTCGCGGCCCTCGTCTTGACGCTGACCTCAGGCGTGCTGACGGGCGCCATCGACTTGTGGAACCTGCGGGTGCTGCAGGAGGCGGTGCCGCTCGACCACCACCGCAGCCACGGCTTCACGCAGCTCTTCGGCTTCGTGGGCCTCTTCATCCTCGGTATGTCGCTGCAGCTGGCGCCCCGCTTCTTCGGCCAGGGCCCCGCGCCGGCGTGGCTCGTGCGGTGGCTGGCCTGGGGCGGCATCGGGGGCGTCGCGCTCTTCATCGTCGGGCGCCTGGGCGCGCTGGTGCCGGGGAGCGCCGCCGCGGGGCTCGTCGGCGCGGTCCTCGTCTTCGCCACGCAGGCCTCGTGGGCGGGGCTCCTGTGGGGCCTGTGGCGCGGCTGGCCGGGCCCGAAGGACGCGCTCCAGCGCTTCCTCCTCGCGGGCGTGCTGTGGTGGACGGCCGCGGCCGGGGCGCTGCTCGCCTGGCAGCTGGGCCAGCTCCTTGGCGGGCCGCTGCTGGCGGTGCCGCTCGAGGTGGCCTGGGCGGCGGCGCTCTACGGCGGCGCGGGCTCGTGGCTGTGGGGCCTCTTCTTCCGCGCGGGCCTGTGCACGCTGCAGGTGGCCCGGCCGCCCGAGGCCGCGCAGGCGCGCCTCTTCATCGTGTGGCAGGTCGCCTCCGGCCTCTCGGTGCTCGCCGCGGCGCTGACGCGCTCCTGGCTCTCGGCCCTCGCCACCCTGGCGCTCGCGGGCGGCGTGGCGCTGCTGTGGTGGACGGTGCGGCCCTTCTCGGGCCGGGGCGTGGGCAAGGAGGGCGCGCTGCAGGGGCGCACCGTGCAGGGCGGCCTCGTGCTGCTGCTGGTCTTCGCGGGGCTGGGCGTCTGGAGCGCCGCGGCGACACTGCTGGGCGCGTGGGCCCCGCCGCTGCTGGGCGACACCGTGCGCCACGCCTTCACCCTGGGCGTGACGGCGCTCGTCTTCGGCTTCGCCGGGCGCATGGTGCCGGGCTTCGGCGGCGTCACGCTGCGCTGGCCGCGCGTGTACGACGCGGGCGTGATGGCGGTGGGCTTCGGGGCGCTGCTGCGGCTGGCCCAGGTGCTCGGCACCTCGAAGGCCGGCCTCGCGCTCGCCGGCGCGTCGGGCGGGGTGCTCTTCCTGGGCGTGGCGCTGGTGGCGACGTCGCTCTTCGGGAGCCTCGCGCGGGCGCCGCGGCCGGTGGTGGCGCCCGGGGTGCGCGCGGCGCTGAGCTGAAGGCTCGTCGCAGCGGAGGCGACGAGGAGGACCGGCTGGAGGGTGCGCGCGGCGCTGGGCTCAGGGCCGGAGAGGGGACCCTTCGGAGGTGATGCGGGGCGCGCTTCACTGAGGCGCCGCTTTCGCGGTCGGCGTGGCTCGTCACGGCGACGCCGCGCCCGCTCCTCCGGCAAGGACGCGCTCACCGCCCCATCACGGGAAGGTCGCGACCTCCTCGGCGAAGGCGCCCTCGTTCACCGGCCCGAAGTCGAAGAGCGCGTGGAACATCGCGCAGCGCTCCGACGCGTCTTCCGTCTCGACGCAGGCGTCGTGCTCGGCCGCGAGGGTGGCGACGGACACCACCGTGCGCGGCTGCGGCCGGTAGGCGTGGGACACGTAGGCGTCGGCGATGGTGGGGTGCGGCTGCTCGTCGCGGTGGCAGTGGCCGCAGGTGGTCGTCGTGGCCGAGTACTTCACGTGCTCGTAGGGCGCGCGGTCGGTGAGGTCCTCCGTGAGGGGCAGTGCCACCTCGCCCTTGAGCGTGCGCGTCGCCGTCACCCACTCCCCGAACTCGATGAGGCGCGCGCCGGCGCCCTCGGGCACCACCGAGATGGCCAGCGTGTCGGACAGGAAGAAGAGGCGCGGGCTCTTCGGGCCGCCGGAGGGCTGGGCGCTCACCACGCCGGTGGTGGCGGTGGCGAGCAGCGGCCGCGGGAGGCTCGCCACGAAGCAGGGCACGCCGACGGGCCGCGGGAGCCGGTTGAGCTGCGCCACCGCCGCCGCGATGGTGGGCACCGCGGCCGCGCGCGCGGCGCACGTCTGGAGCGCCGCCGGGGCCT
>CAYUZK010000195.1:10440-11777 GCA_964449625.1 uncultured Archangium sp. | reverse complement strand
ACGGCCGAGACGCCGGAGGTGCCCTACGCGCCGAAGGCGTCGCCCGCGGCCTCGCCTGGCCCGGCCGCCGCCGCCCAGCCCGAGGTGGTGCCCGCCGCCGGGGGCGCCGTGGCGCCAGCCGCCCCGCCCCCGCCGGTGGCCCCCACCTTCGACGCCGGCACCCAGGCCCGCTTCCGCGAGGGCGTGGCCGCGCTGGCCACCGGCGACCTCGACGGCGCCGAGCGCGCCTTCAAGGACGTGCTGGGCCGCAACGACCAGGCCGCCTACGCGTGGACGAACCTGGGCCTCGTCGAGGAGCGCCGCGGCGACGCCCGCGCCGCCGAGCGCAACTACCGCCGCGCCATCGAGGTGGACCCGGCGCAGGACACCGCGTGGGACTACCTGGCCCGGCTGCAGTGCCGCGAGCGCCGCTGCCCGCAGGCCGAGAACGAGCTGCGCGCCGCCATCGCGAAGCACCCCGGCGCCATCGGCCCGCGCAACGCCCTGGTCTTCTCGCTGCTGATGCAGGGGCGCCTCGAGCCGGCGGCCGCCGAGGCCAAGAAGGTGCTCAAGGCCGACGAGCGCAACGTGCGCGCGATGCAGCTCCTCGCGCAGGTGTACTTCCGCGAGTCGAAGGTGGAGCTCGCCCGCCTCGTGCTCGAGAACGCGCGCACCATCGACGCCAACGACGCCGGCACCCACAACGCCCTGGGGCTGGTGCTCCTGCAGCTCAAGCAGCGCGCGCCGGCGCTCGAGTCGTTCCGGCAGGCGACGCTGCTCAAGCCCGACTTCGCCGAGGCCCGGAACAACTTCGGCGCGCTGCTCAACGACGCCAGCGACTTCGAGGCCGCCGCCCGCGAGCTCGAGGCGGCCGTGAAGGCCGCGCCCGACTTCACGCTGGCCCGGCTCAACCTGGGCAACGCCTACCGCGGGCTCCAGCAGGCGCAGCGGGCCATCACCGAGTACCAGGTCGTGCAGAAGGCCCGGCCCGACCTCGCCGACGTGTCCTTCAACCTGGGCATCACCTACCTCGACATCGAGATCGCCAACCTCGACCCCACCGAGCGCTTCAAGACGGCCATCGCCCACTTCACCCAGTACAAGGAGAAGGGTGGCAAGGACGACCGCGTCGACCAGTACATCAAGGACGCGACCAAGGGCATCGAGAAGGAAGATCGGCGCAAGGAGCGCGAGAAGAAGGACCAGCTGCGGAAGATCGAGTCTGCGAAGAAGGCCGAGGAGGACGCGAAGAAGCAGGCCGAGGAGGACGCCCGCGCGAAGGTCGAGGCTGAGGCGAAGGCGAAGGCTGACGCGGCCGCGAAGGCGAAGGCCGACGCGGAGGCCGCGGCGAAGCGGGC
>CAYUZK010000195.1:0-10340 GCA_964449625.1 uncultured Archangium sp. | reverse complement strand
GCAGGCGGCGAAGCAGGCCGCCCTCGACGAGGCGGCGCGCAAGAAGGCCGACGCCGCAGCCGCGAAGCAGGCCGCCGCCGCCGAGGCCGCGCGCAAGAAGGCCGAGGCCGAGGCCGCGAAGAAGGCCCCCGCCAAGCCGGCCTCGAAGCTCGGCGACGACGAAGACGGGCCGGCCCCTGCCCCGCCGCCCGCGAATACCGGTAAGCTGGGAGACGACGAGAAATGAGCCGCCCCTTCGCCCTGTTCACCGCCGCCCTGCTCTTCGCCTTCCCGGCCCTCGGCCAGGACCAGGCGAAGAAGAAGAAGGTCATTCGCCTCGACGCCATCACCGTCGAGGGCCGAATCCAGAAGCCGCAGGCCTTCTACATTCTGCAGCGCAGCACGCTGAACTTCGACGAGCTGAACCGCACCGAGAGCTTCGTCCCCAAGGTCGAGCAGAGCGTCGAGAAGGACGTGTTCTGATCCTTGAGGTGACGGCCGCTCGAGGCTAAGTCACCAGAGTCTTTGTCCCTTTTTGGGGCGGCGCGCACCGGCGGAACCCGGTCTGCGAATGGGTGTCTAGAGGTTTTGTCATGGCTCAACCGCAGGCGGGTCTCAAGCTCCTCCGAGTCGCCCTCATCCAGAGCAGCAAGATCACCGAGGACCGCACGCTCAAGCGCCGGGGCCCGGTGTCGGTGGGCCAGAACGCCACCAACACCTTCGTGGTGCCAGTGTCGAACCTGCCCCCGTCCTTCACCCTCTTCGAGACGGTGAACGACCAGTACGCGCTGTGCTTCACCGCCCAGATGGAGGGCAAGGTCACCGCCAACGGCCAGGAGCTGACGCTCCAGGAGGCCGTGAGCCGCGGGGTGGCCAAGCAGCGGCGCGACGTCTACGTGCTGCCGCTGACCGACGCCTCCAAGGGCAAGGTCACCGTCGGAGAGGTCTCGCTGCTCTTCCAGTTCGTCGCCCCGCCGCCCGTCGCGCCGCGGGCCGAGCTGCCGCCCGAGGTGCGCGGCAGCATCTTGAAGCAGCTCGACCGCTTGTTCTTCGGGATCCTCGCGGCGTCGCTGTTGGTGCACTTCTCGGGCGCGACCTTCATCGCCTGCCAGCCGGTCGCCGTGGAGCGCGAGCTCACGCTCGACGAGCTGCCGGACCGCTTCGTCAAGGCGATGATGCCGCAGGCGAAGCCGCAGCCGACGACCGAGGTGGCCAACACCGGCCCCGAGAAGAAGGACGAGACCAAGGACGACAAGCCCGAGGTCGCCACCGCCAAGGGTGACAAGGCGCCGACCAGCAACGAGGACCGCAAGAAGGACCTGCAGGAGAAGGTGGCGCGCTCGGGCCTGCTCAAGGTGATCGGCTCGGCCTCCGGCGGGGGCGGCGCCCTCGAAGACGTGCTCGGCGGCTCGAGCGGCGTGGGCGACGTGGCCAGCGCGCTCTCGGGCGCCAGCGGCGTGGGCGTGGCGACGGCCGACGCGCTCGCGGCGGGGGGCCCCAAGGGCGGCACCTCGGGCACCACCGCCGGCATCGGCGACCTCGGCACCTCGGGCGGCGGCAACGTGGCCCTGGCCGAGAAGGGCACGGCCACCATCCGCGGCGGCGTCTCGCTCTCGACCCCCGACGTGGAGTCCGGCGAGGTCGACCGCGAGGCCCTGGCGCGGTTCGTCAAGGCGCGAAAGTCCGCCATCCAGAGCTGCTACGAGAAGGAGCTCAAGCGCAACCCGAGCCTCAAGGGCAAGGTGGTGGTGCGCTTCAGCATCAGCCCCTCGGGCCGCACCAAGGACATCGACATCGAGGAGAACACCCTGGGCAACGAAGCCGTCGCCTCGTGCATCAAGACGACGATCCGCGGGTGGCTCTTCCCCTTCAAGCCCGAGTCTGACGTCGCGGTGGCGTACCCTTTCGTCTTCTCGCCGGCCTCCTGACGCGGCCGCCGACTCGCGCGGCGCCCCCCGCGTGGCAGACTGGGCCTCCCCATGGACCTGGTCTCGCTCCTTTCGGGCGCCCCGCTCTTCGAGATGCTGTCCAACCAGGAGCTGGAGGCGGTCGGCCGGCTCCTCGTGGAGCGGCGCTACGCCAGCGGGGTCACCATCTTCGAGGAGGGGGCGCTGGGCGACGGCCTCTACCTGGTGGCCTCGGGCGAGGTGGTCGTGCAGCGCCACGCCGAGGGCACGGCCCTGGCGACGCTCGGCCCCGGCGACAGCTTCGGGGAGATGGCCCTGGTGGACACCGAGTACCGGTCGGCGACGGTCAAGGCGCGCGCCGACACCTTCGCGCTCCAGCTCACGCCCGAGGCCCTGTCGCGCTTCCGCAAGGAGCACCGCGACGGCTTCACCTACCTGATCCTCAACATCGCCCGCCTGCTGTCGGTGCGCCTGCGCGAGACGAACGCCCGGCTGGCCCGGGGCGCGTGAATCGAAGGCCCCCCCCCCGGATACCAAGGCACTGTACGCGTTGACATACATGGTCGGCGACCTTACGGTTCGCCTTCGCTTTCTCTGGGTGGGACCACACACGTGAGCCGCCGAATCTTCAGCATCCTGGCCTTGTCGCTGGCGACCATCTCGGTCGCCCAGGCGCCCCTTGCCCCCGAGGCCCCCGACGCCTCGAAGGTGCCCGACCCCGAGAAGGTGAAGGTCAGCGCGGAGTCGGTGGGCAAGATGCGCGGCGCCTTGAAGGACGTGCTCCAGAAGCTCGAGGAGGCGCGGACCACGAAGGACGTGGTCAAGCTCAACTGCGTCAACGAGAAGCTGACGCAGGTGAAGGGCCTGTTGCGCATCTCGGAGCAGTCCGACGTCGCCCTCCAGGAGGCCGTGGCCCGGAAGGAGACCTCCACCGCGGAGCACGAGTTCACCAAGGTGACCATCGCCCGCTCGAAGGTGGAGCAGCTGCGGGCCGAGGCCGAGCAGTGCATCGGGCAGCTCGCGTTCCGCACCGACGAGAACCTCTCGGTCGAGGTCGACGTGCCCGACTACCTCCCCCCGGGTGATCCCACGCAGATGCCTGCGCCGACCATCCTGGACCCCCGCCCGCCGCCGGCCTCGCCGACGACCTGAGTCACTTTCCCCCGGGCACCTCAATGAGACTTGGCCGGACAACGCCGTGTGCTAAGGCCGCGTGACGCGATGAGACGGGTGAGGGGCTCGAGGCGATCGGTGGGGTGGGTGACGGTGGCGGCGGTCGCCTGCCTCGCGCTGCCCGTCGGGGCGCAGGTGCCGCAGGCGCCGGGCATCAAGGTCGGCGAGGGCCGGCTCCACCCTTTCCTCGAGGTCGACGGGCGCTACGACTCGCTGGTGGGCTTCTTCGCCATCGACCAGGCGACGGGCGCCCCGTTGCCCTCGGGCGAGATCATCCTCCACGCGCGGCCGGGCGTGCGCTTCGACCTGCAGACCCCGTCCACCTTCGTCAACTTCAACGGCGCGGTGGAGTACCTCTGGTTCACCGGGCTCTTGAGCCCCGGCGCGCGGGCGCTCTCGCGCTTCCACGCGAACGTCGGGCTCGACGCGCGGTTCAACGTCGACGGGCCGGTCGAAGTGCAGATCGGCGACAACCTGGTCCGCAGCGATCGTACGCAGAACCCGGTGGTCGGCGTCGGCGTGATGTCGCTGTTCAACAACCTCTACCTGGCGGTGCCCATTCACCCGGGTGGCCGCGCGCTCGAGGTGACGCCGCGGGTGGGCTGGTCGGTGGAGTTCTTCGACCCGCTGCTGACGGGCCTCGTGCAGGGCTGCGCCGACCCCAACGACATCACGTGCAACCCGAACCGGGTGTCGGACATGAACTACAACAACGTGAACTTCGGGCTGAACGGCCGCTGGAAGTTCCTGCCCAAGACGGCCATCGTGCTCGACGCCAACCTCGACTGGCGCACCTACGTGAACGCCGCGGTGAACGTGCCGGCCACCATCTTGCGGGTGCAGGCGGGCATCGCGGGCCTCGTTTCCCCGCGCATCGCGGTGACGCTGCTGGCCGGCTACGGCGGCAACCTGGCGCCGACGACGGCCCAGACGGCGAGCCTGCACACCTTCCTCGCCACGGCCGAGGTCTCCTACACCGTGAGCGAGCAGTCGCGCGTGGCCCTGGGCTACATGCGCACGGCGGCGCCCGTGCCGGCGCTGGGCACGATGATCAACGACCGCGGGTACCTGCGCGGCGGCCTCTCGCTCCTGTCCGGCCGCGTGATCCTCAACGGCCAGCTCGCCGCCGACAGCTTCACCTACATGACCACGGCCGCGCGCAGCGACTTCCTCATCAGCCTCTCCGCCGGCCCCACCGTGGTGGTGACGTCGTGGTTCGACGTCGGCGCCAGCTACTCGCTGGGCTTCCGCACCTCGTCGGTCACGAGCGCCACGCTGAACTTCGCGCGGCACGAGGCGATGCTGCGCCTGCGGCTGCACTACTGACGTGCGCCTTTCGTCGCTCGCCCTGGTGGTGTGCTGCACCGTCGCCGCCTGCCGTCACCCCGCCCCGCTCGAAGACTCGGTGAAGGCTGAGCTCGCGCGCACCGACGCCGGCGTCGACGCCAACACCCTGGCCGCGAACGACCTCCTCGAGGTGCGCGTGTACCAGGAGGCCGACCTGAGCGGTGTCTACCGCGTCGCGCCCGACGGTCGCATCGACTTCCCGCTGTGCGGCAAGGTGTCAGTGGGCGGGCTGTCGGCCAGCCAGGCCGCCGACGCCATCACCGACTGCCTCAAGGCCGGCTTCGTGCGGCGCCCGCAGGTCTCGGTGCTGGTGAAGGAGTTCAACTCCAAGAAGGTCTTCGTCTTCGGCGAGGTCGGCAAGCCCGGCAGCTACCCCTACGAAGAGGGCATGACCATCATCCACGCCATCTCCCAGTCTGGCGGCCTCTCGCGCAGCGCCTCGAAGAACAACGTCAACGTCACGCGCGTCGTCGACGGCCGCGAGGTGAAGCTCCCCGTGAAGGTCGAAGACATCGTGGTGGGCCGAGCGAAGAACTTCCTGCTGCTCCCCGGCGACATCATCTTCGTGCCCGAGAGCTTCCTCTAGCTGGCGCCGCCTGACGCAGCGCATCAGGGCGCCGGGGCAAGACGCCTCACGAGAGTCGAGACAGCGCGCAGGCGGGCGGCGAGACTGCGGCCTCCTCGACGTCTCCCACGGAGCTGCATGCCCGCCTTCGCCCGGTTGTCGCTGCTGGTCGTCGCGTTGATGCCGTTGCTCGCGCCCGCGCAGATGCTCAATGATCAAGCGCCGCCGCAGCACCGCCTCGTGCACCGCAACACCTTCGCGGTGCGCGTAAACCCGCTGGGCCTGCTTTACGACGGGCGCTTCATGTACCGGTTCCGCCTGTACGAGAGCGAGTCGAAGGCCCTGCGCGACAACTTCCTGGGCATCGGCCTGGCGCCGACGGCGGCGCCGACCTTCCTGAAGATCGGCCCCTACGTGGAGTTCAACCCGCTCACGGTGCTGGGCTTCTGGGCCGCGGCGCAGTTCGTTCAGTACACCGGCACGTTCAACCTGATGGCCAGCTTCCCCGGGGCCCAGTCGAACTTCAGCGACAAGACCATCATCGACAACGGCGCTCCCAATGACGGCTCGGGCAACGACAACTACGTGACGAACGGCTGGGAGCTCACCATCGGCGCGAACCTGACGCTGAAGATCTCGAGCGTCATCCTGCGTAGCCAGGCGAAGCTGGTGCGCGGCGACTTCAACCTGCGCCGCGGCGACCGCGTCTACTACGATCAGTTCACCGACGTGCTCGCGCCGAACCGCGGCTTCTACTTCACCAACGACCTCGACGTGCTGTGGCAGGGCCTCGACAACAAGCTCGTCGCCGGCGCCCGCTACACCATGACGCTGCCCCTCTACGATCCCGCGCAGCACTTCGACCCCACCAGCACCGCGACGGTGAACAACTCGCTCCACCGCGTGGGCCCCTTCGTCGGCTACACCTTCAAGAGCGTGGACGGCGCGGGCTTCAACAACCCCACCGTCTTCCTCCTCGTGCAGTGGTGGATGGTGAACCGCTTCCGCACTGGCGGTCCCGAAGAGGGCTCCATCACCCGGGCCCTGCCGCTCATCGGCATCGGCTTCCAGACGACGGGCGACTTCCTCTCGGTCAGGTGAAGGCGGCGAGATCGGCGGGCACTGGCGCCTCGACGCGCCACCCGTCGACCGTCAGCACCCGCGCGTGGAGCAGACAGCGCGGCCCCGGCGGGCCCCCGTAGAGCCGGTCTCCGACGATGGGGAACCCGAGCGCGGCGAGGTGCGCGCGAAGCTGGTGCGTGCGCCCCGTCTCGGGGAAGAGCGCCACCACCGAGACGGCCCCCGCCGCGCGAGCCTCGAAGCGCGTGCGCGCGGGCACGCCGTTGGCCGCGCGGCTCGCCCGCCACCGCCCCGGGCGCGACGGGTCCTTGGACAGCGGCAGGTCGATGGTGCCCTCGGCCGGCAGGCCCGCCGCGGTGAGCGACAGGTACTCCTTCTCGGCGCGCCCCTCGCGGAAGGCCGCGGCCAGCCGCGCCGTGGCCTCGGCGTGCTTGCCGAACACCGTCACGCCCGAGGTCTCGCGATCGAGCCGGTGCACGAGCCCCGCGGGGAAGCCGAGGTGCGCCGAGACCAGATCCACCAGGCTGTCGCCCACCCGGCCCGGCGTCGGCTGCGCGGTGACGCCAGCGGGCTTGTTCACCGCGACGACGTCGTCGTCTTCGAAGAGCACCTCGAGGCGGGCCGTGGCCGGCGAGGGCGACGTCACCGCCGCGCCCGACTCCTCCAGCACCACCAGCAGCCGCTGCCCCGCGCCGACGCGCGCCGCGCCCGCCTGCGCGCGCTTGCCGTCCACGTACACGGCGCCGCGGGCCACGAGCGCACGCGCCTCGGCGAGCGGGGCCCCCAACAGATCTCGCACCGCGGCCTCGACGCGGGTGGACTGCTCGACGGTGGCGGCCCGGCGCTTCATGGAGCGAGCCGCTCGTTACCCCAGCGCCTCGCCCGAATGAAGCCGCGCCGGCGCCCCTGCATCCGCTCAACGGGTCGTCGACGCGCCGGCCGAGCTGCGACGCCACCGCCGGGTTGACCTGTCGCTCGACGGATCGTCGACGCGCCGCCCGCACCGCGACGCCAGCCCGGGTAGGCCTGCGCACAACGGGTCATTGACGCGCCGACTGAAGTGCGACGCAATCACCGGGTGGACCTGTCGCTCAACGCCCTCGTCGACCAGCTCGACGATCTCTTCTTCGCGCGCGCGACCCGCGCCTGGCGCGTCGCCGCCGGCGTGCAGCCCGACGCGCCGCCGGTACCGGAGCTGCCCGAGCTCACGCGCCCCGACGCCCGGCAGTACGTCTCGGAGCTGCTCGAGAGCCCGCGGGTCGACGAGGCCAAGCGGGGGCGCCTGCGGCTGCTGCGCCCGCACCTGACCCGAGCCTTCCTCGAGGCGGGCGCGCAGGCGGCCCGCACCACGCTCGACACCTTCGACGTGCGCCACGCCTTCCCCGTCGGCGCGAAGCACTGGACGCCCCGCGAGGCGCGCCGGGAGCTGCCCCGCCTGGCCTCGCGCGAGGGCCGCGCCGCGCTCGAGCGCGAGCTCTCAGCGCAGCAGGCCGCCCACGCCTCCGACGCCCAGCGCTGGCTCGAGCAAGTCGTCGGCGCGACGGTCGCGCTGAAGCTGAGCCCCGAGGGGCTGGTGACGGAGCTCCATGGCCGCCCGCTCGCCCCGCGTCTGGACATCGCCGGCGCGCTGCTGGCCGACACCGCCGACGCCGCGGGCGATCTCCTGGGCTTCGCCCTCAAGCGCGTCGAGCCGACGCTGGCCCCGCGTACCGCCGGCTTGCACGACGCCCGCCGCGCCGCCCTCGCGCCGTGGCTCTTCGAGTCGCTCCAGCGGGAGGATCTCTCCCACGCCCTCACGCGGACGCTGGGAGACCTCGGCCTCCACCCGAGCGCAGAGGGGCGCCTCACGGTGGACACCGAGCATCGCGCTGGCCGCGACACCGCCCCCGCGTGCGTGGAGCTCCGCGTGCCCGACCAGGTGCGCCTGCTTCTGACGCCCGACGCGGGCCTCGAGGCCTGGGGCGGGTGGCTGCGCGCCTGGGGCCTGGGGCTGCACCGCGCGCACGTGGGGCCCACGCTCCCCTTCGTCGAGCGGCGCCTGGGAGACCGGGCCGTCGTCGAGGCGGTGGGCCTGCTCTTCGAGTCGTTCCTCCTCGAGGAGGGCTGGCTGAAGCGCTACGCGCGGCTCACCGCGGCCCAGGCCCGGGAGACGGCGCGCGTGGCGGCCTGGCGGCAGCTCCTGGCCCTGCGCGAGCACGCGGCCCTGGCGCGCTACTCCGCCGAGGTGCTCGGGCGCGGCGCCTTCAGCGGCCTGCGCGAGGAGTACGTGCCGCGCCTCTCGGCAGCCTGGGGCGTGGAGGTGCCGGGGGGCGAGGCGGCCCTCGCGGTCGACGTCTTCGGGGCCCACGCGCTCGCGCTCGACGCCTGGGCCCTCGCCGAGGTGCTGCGCTCGACGCTCCTCGAGCGCTTCAACGAGGACTACTACCGCAACCCCGCCACCGGGCGCTGGCTCGTCGCCCTCGCGGCGAGGGGACAGCGCGACGACGCCGTGGCGGTGGCGAAGGGCCTGGGGGCCGACGCGCTCGACGCCGGGCAGGCGGCGCGACGCCGGGTCCAGGTGATGGGCGCCTGACCCCTCCCGGGGCCCGAAGGCCCACGGGAGGGAGGCGGCCCGGGGAGGGGCTACGTCACTTCTTGCCGAGGCGCGCGGCGATCTTCGACTTCACGCCGCCCTTCGTCACCGCGGTGGTCGTCGGCACCCCGCGGTGCGCCTTGAGGCCCTTGAGCAGCTGCAGCTCGATGACGAGGAGCTCATCGGCCAGGTCCTGGTTGCCGCCGTGCGCCTGAGGCAGCGGGGCCTTCTTGTCGAACGCTGCCCCATACCGCATGCGGAGCGCCTGCTCCTCGCGCGCCGCCAGCGTCGCCGTCTTCAAGGCCGTGGTGACCTGGTCCTTCGTCACCACCGCCGTGCTGCCACCCTTGCGCTCCATGGTTTCGTTCCTTTTCGGTTACTGAACAACCGGCCATGTACGATGCGGCTCAGCCGCAACTGTTGGGCAGTGTAGCGATCAGCCTCGACCCCGCAAATTTTCGACCCGAGATTTCCAGCGCCCGCCACGAGCCTGCCGCGACGCCGAAAAGCGTCCACTTTTCAGACACTTGTTGTGGAGAGAGCGACGCCTACTCGGCGTCGTCTTCGGGCTCGCCACCGGCCGTTGGGGCAGGCACCCCGGCGTCGGGGCTCTTCCGCTCGATGCCGAAGCGGGCCAGGGCAGCGGCCACGCCGTCGGGCTTGTCCTCGTCGGGGAGGAAGTCTTTCGGGGCCTCGAGGGCCGGGGCCGAGCCGATGCCCGTCAGGGCCGACTCGATGGTCAGGCGCAGCTCGGCCTCGGGCTCCTCGCCGCGGGCGGGCACCCCGACGCGGCCATCGAGGCGCGCCTTGAGCACGACGCTGGTCTGCGCGTCGACGTAGACCTCGCCCTGCAGCATCCGCGGGGCGCGGCCCTCGTAGAAGTGCAGCCGGCGCTTCGTCGTCTCGTCGGGGCCGTTCTTCGGCGTCACCAGCGGCGGCAGCCCGCTGTCGGTGGGCGGCGGCGCGTCGGCGAGGGTGACGGCGTACTTCCACGCGGTGCGGCCCTCGATGGTGGAGGTGCCCTGGGCGTTGAGCTTGAGACGCCCGAGGAAGAGCTGGTCGAAGTCGCGCAGGGCACCCGAGGCCTCCTCGCGGAGCCGCTCGGCCATGCCGCGGTCGCGCAGGCGCATGCGGAACTTGCCGGCGCCGTCTTTGCCCCAGGTGCTGCGGGCGTAGACCTTGCCGCCGACGCGCAGCACCTCGAGGCCCAGCTCGTTGGTGTTGCCCATGCGCGCGAGGAAGTCACCCGACACGCCGCCGGGCCCCGAGAGGAGCTCCCGGGTCTCCTTGAGGCGCACGTTCTTGCCCGCGGCGGTCCACTCCCAGCTGATGGTGGCTGAGTACGTGTGGGGGCCGATGCGCTCGGTCGTCTCGGCGGCGCCCATGCCGAGGATGCGGCGCGAGATGACGACGCTGTCGGCGGCCTCTTCGGGGGGCAGCTTCTGCGAGGCCGCGGCCACGGCCTGCGGCGGGTCCTCCGCGGAGAAGATGCGCTGCTTGGCGGCCTGGTCGACCGGGTCCTTGCAGGCGCCCAGCAGGCAGAGCGCGATGAGGGACAGGCGCTTCACGGTCGGGGCACCCTACACATGGCCCCTGCGCGCTGCCAGTGTGGATTGCCCCGCACGGCTGGGCTAGGCGCGGGCGCATGCAGAGCCTCCGCGACAAGCTCCTCAAGGCCGGCCTCGTGTCGGAAGACGACGCCAAGAAGGCCGAGGCC
>CAYUZK010000194.1:2654-11794 GCA_964449625.1 uncultured Archangium sp. | reverse complement strand
GCAGCACGGGCGTGGGCCCGCGGAGGTCGCGCTCGCGCAGCCAGGCCGCGGCCTTCGCCCCGCGCGCCGCGGCGGCCGGCGGGGCGTCGCCCTCGACGTGCAGCACGCCGGGAGGCACCGTGTCGTCAGCCCGGAGCCCGCGCAGCGTGAGGCGCTGCGAGCGCTGCCCATCGGAGATGACGACCTCGTCGGTGCGGCGGAGGCGTCGCGGGCCCTCGAGCGCCTCGCCGTTCACCGTCGCGCGCAGCGCCGGCGCGAGCAGCTCGAGCCACACGCAACCGTCGAGGCGAATGTCGAGCGCGAAGGCCTCGCCCTCCGGGAGCCACGTGCCATGGCGGGCGCCGCCCTGGACGACGCGGTGCCGCAGGCACAGCGCGCCGCCGATGGAGCCGAAGTCCCACCCGATGGAGAAGTCTGCCGCCATGCCGTCAGGGCACGACCGACACGCACTCCGAGACGCAGGCGAAGGTGGCCTGCACGCAGGAGCGCTCGCTGATGCAGGCGTTGCAGGTGTCGGCCTTCCGGCGGAAGTCAGCGTCGCTCGCGGCCGCCTGGCGGCAGCGGCTCGCGCAGGCGTCGACGTCGTAGGTCGAGCTGAAGCACGTGGCGTAGCGCTGGCAGATGCCGCCGCAGTCGATGGCCGAGTCGATGCGCTGGGCCACGGCGCAGCCCGGGAGGCCGAGGAGCACCGACGCGAGGGACAGGACGAAGAGGGCGAGCCGGGGCGTCTCCATTGGCACGCACCCTAGCAGGGCGCGCTCGCGTCACCGCCGTGTCGTGCGCCCCGTCGGCGTTGCCTCAGCCCCGGCGCGACGGCCGACCGCTGAACACCGTGCGGCCGCTGCCCGCCTGGCCCCCGCCGTGCGCGCCACCGCTCGGCCCGCCGCTGCGCTGACCACCGCCGCTGCCACGGGAGCCGCCCTGCCCGCCGCTCCGCTGGCCGCTGCCCTGGGGCTTCGACGTCTTGGCGTGGGTGCGCGCGTGACGCCCGGGCTGCTGCCCCGCCGGCCGCGACGAGATGCCGTGGGCCGGGTGCCGCGGCCCGGGGTCGGCCTGGCGCGACCGCTCGGCCGCGAGGGCCTCGATGAACACCTCGTCGTCCACCGGCACCGGCGAGCGCGGCACCTTGTTGCGCAGCAGCTTCTCGATGTCGCGCAGCAGCGGCGCCTCGTCGGGCGCGCAGAAGGCCGAGGCGTGGCCGCTGGCCGCCGCGCGCGCCGTGCGGCCGACGCGGTGCACGTAGTCTTCGGGCACGTGCGGCAGGTCGTAGTTCACCACGTGGCCGATGTCGGCGACGTCGATGCCGCGGGCGGCGATGTCGGTGGCCACCAGCACGCGGTACTTGCCCGCCTTGAAGCCCGCCAGCGCGTACTGCCGCTGCGCCTGGCTGCGGTTGGCGTGGATGCGCTCCACCAGGTGCCCGCTGCGCTCGAGGGACTTCATCAGCTTGTCCGCGCGGCGCTTGGTGCGCGTGAAGACCAGCGTGCTCAGCTCGTCGCGCGAGAGCAGCGAGAGCAGCAGGGGCGTCTTCTCGTTCTGCCCCACCTCGAAGACGCACTGGGTGGCGCGCTGCGCGGTGGTGCCGCTGCGGGCGACCTCGACGCGCACGGGGTCCTTCGAGTGGGCGCGGGCGAAGTCGGCGACCTCGCCGGCCATGGTGGCCGAGAAGAGCAGCGTCTGCCGCACCTTCGGCAGCCGCGCGAGGATGCGGGTGAGCTGGGGCTTGAAGCCCATGTCGAGCATGCGGTCGGCCTCGTCGAGCACCAGCACCTCGACATCGGCGAGCGACGCGGTGCCGCCCTGCAGGTGGTCGATGAGGCGGCCCGGCGTGGCGATGAGGATGTTCGCGTGCTTGAGGCCGTCGGTCTGCGGGCCCATGCCCACGCCGCCGATGAGGGTGACGCTCCGCAGGCCGTGGGCGCCGCCGAAGCGCTGCGCGTGCTCGGCGATCTGCAGGGCCAGCTCGCGGGTCGGCGCCAGCACCAGCGCCCGCAGGCCCTTCTTGCCCTTGAGCCGCTCGACGATGGGCAGCATGAAGGCCGCCGTCTTGCCGGTGCCCGTCGCGGCGCAGCCGATGACGTCCTTGCCAGCGATGGCGTGGGGAATGGTCTGGGACTGGATGGGCGTCGGCTGCGTGTACTTCGCGCGGGCCAGGGCGCCGAGCGAGGCCTGGGACAGGCCGAGGCCTGAAAAGTCGTTCGGAGACGTCATTCGCGAGCCCATACAGGAAAACCCCCGCGGGCATCAGCTTCTCTTCGGGCAGTTGCGCCCGGCTTGCCGCCCTGTGAAAAGCGCGCACCCGCATGCTCTACCTGCACGACGCCGTCATCTTCCTCGTGGCGGCCGTCATCGGCGTGGCGCTCTTCAAGCGCCTGGGCCTCGGCGCCGTGCTGGGCTACCTCGCCGCCGGCGTCGCCATCGGCCCCTCGGGCTTCAAGCTGGTGGGCGACGTCGAGAAGGTGATGAGCGCCTCGGAGCTGGGCGTGGTGATGCTGCTGTTCGTCATCGGCCTCGAGCTCCAGCCGCGGCGCCTGTGGCAGATGCGCAGCCACGTCTTCGGCCTGGGGAGCGTGCAGGTCTTCGGCACCACCGCGATCTTCTTCGTCGTCGGGCTGCTCGTCGGCCTGCCGACCGTCACCGCCTTCGTGCTCGCCTTCGCGCTGTCGCTCTCGTCCACCGCCCTGGCCGTGCAGGCGCTGGCCGAGCGCAACCAGCTCGCCACGCAGCACGGGCGCATCGCCTTCGGCGTGCTCCTCTTCCAGGACGTGGTGGCCATCCCCTTCCTCGCGCTGGTGCCCGTGCTGGCCGGCACCGGCGAGGGCGCCACGTGGCTGGGCGTGGTGAAGGTGGTGGGCACGCTGGCGGCCATGGTGGTGGTGAGCCGCTTCGTGCTGCGCCCCCTGCTCAAGGCCCTCGCCGGCCTGCGCGTGCCGGAGCTCTTCACCGCCAGCGCGCTCCTCGTGGTGGTGGGCACCGCGCTGGTGATGGAGCTCATCGGCCTCTCGGCCACCCTGGGGGCCTTCCTCGCCGGCGTGCTGCTGGCCGACTCCGAGTACCGCCACGAACTGGAGGCCGACCTCGCGCCCTTCAAGGGGTTGCTGCTGGGGCTCTTCTTCATCGCCGTGGGCATGTCGGTGAACCTCTCGCTCGCGGCCGAGCGCCCGCTGGTGGTGGCGGGCATCGTGCTGGGCCTGGTGCTGACCAAGGGCCTGGTGCTCTTCGCCATCGGCTGGTGGAAGCTCCGCGACCGCCTGGGCGCCCTGCGGCTCGCGGTGTCCACCTCGCAGGGCGGCGAGTTCGCCTTCGTGGTGGTCAGCCTCGCCACCAGCACCAGCCTCATGTGGCCGGAGCTCTCGCAGCTCGTCGTCTTCGTGGTGGGCGCGTCGCTGGCCACCACGCCCGTCTTCTTCGCCCTCTTCGAGCGCTTCGTCGCGCCGCGGCTCGACCGGCGCGCGCACCGCGACTTCGACGCGGTGGAGCACAGCGCGGACGAGCCGCCGGTGCTCATCGCCGGCTTCGGGCGCGTGGGGCAGGTGGTGGGCCGGGTGCTCTCGGCGCGGCGCATTCCCTTCGTGGCGCTCGACGCCAGCCCCGACCACGTCGACTTCATCCGCCGCTTCGGCAACAAGGTCTTCTACGGCGACGCCTCGCGGCTCGAGCTGCTGGAGGCCGCCGGGGCGTCGAAGGCCCGCCTGCTCGTGCTGGCCATCGACGACGTGAAGGCCTCGGTGGCCACCGCCGCCTCGGTGCAGAAGCACTACCCGCACCTGGTCATCTTCGCCCGCGCGCGCAACCGGGCCCACGCCTACGAGCTCAAGGCCATGGGCATCCACAACCTGTACCGCGAGACCTTCGTCACCAGCCTCGAGCTGACGCAGGCGGTGCTCCAGCACCTCGGCCTGCCCTTCAGCGAGGCGCTGCGCACCATCGAGGTCTTCCGCGACGCCGATGAGAAGCTGCTCGAGGAGAGCTTCCACCTGCGCGGGGACTACGCCTCGCTGGCCCAGAAGGCCCAGGCGGCGCGCGCCGAGCTCGAGAAGCTCTTCGACGCCGACGCGAAGGCCATGGCCGACGGCGGCCGCGACCGAAGGTGAGTCAGGCCGCGGGCCGCAGCTCCACCATGGTGCCGCAGCCCCTGCAGTGCACGCGCGCGGGCCACCCGGCGAGGCCCTCGGGCACCGGCACCGGCGCGGCGCACTTCGGGCAGGCCACCTCGCTCACGCCAAAGACCGCGGTGGCGCGCCAGGCGAAGACGGCGACGATGGGCCCGACCACCAGCGCCGTCACCAGCCCGCACGCGTGAATGAGCGGCACCGGCGTCAGCAGCAGGCCGATGCCGGACACGAGGAGCAGCCGCTTGAGGCCCCGCCCCGCGCGCGCGCCGGGCGAGAGCACCTCGACCGGGAGCGCCACCACCGCGCCGGGGCGGCTCGAGTCCATCACCGAGACCTGCACGGGCGTGGGCAGCATGCAGCGGTCGCCGTAGCCCCGCGCCGGGCCCGCGGCAAGGCCGACCCACCTGAGTCAGCCGCGGCCATGGGGCGTCTGCCCGGCCGCCTTGGCGGCGCGCGGCCGGCGCGCGGCGACGCAGGCGCGTGGCAACGCGCTGATGACTGCCGGCCAGGGGCGCTCGGGGCGCCTCCCCCGACTCGCTGGGCGCGCGCGACCCGCTCGACGTGACGGCTGGGACCACCCCCGGAGCGCTCGTCGGCGCTGCCGCGGGAGACGCTGACTAGCCAGGAGACCGCTTGACGTCTTATGGAGTTCATGCGACTCTTTGTGAATGAACGCACTCCTCGAGCGGGCACGCGGCGCGATGTGGGGGCAGGCCACCGGCGACGCGCTCGGCACCACGGTCGAGTTCCGGAGCGAAGCCGCGCTCCTCGACGACGTGCCCCCGGGCTGGCCCCAGGACATCGTCGGCAAGGGGCCCTTCGCGGTGGCGCCGGGGCAGGTGACCGACGACACGGAGCTCGCGCTCTGCCTGGCGCGGAGCCTCGCGGCGGAGGGCGCGTACCGGGCCGACGCCGCGGCGGCGGCCTACGTGACCTGGCGCCAGTCGGAGCCGTGGGACTGCGGCGGCGCCACCGACCAGGCCTTCGGGCGACACGTCGAGCTGGGCGGCGACCTCGCGGCCAGGGTCCGGGCACGGGCGTCGCAGAAGACGCAGGCCAACGGCTCCCTCATGCGCGCCAGCCCCCTGGGCGTCTTCGGCCACGCCATGGACCGCGCGGCGCTCGCCCGGCTCGCCGCGGAGGACTCGACGCTCAGCCACCCGCACGAGGTGTGCCGCGCCGCGTGCGCGGTCTTCGTCACCACCGTGGCCGACGCGGTGCGCACCGGGGCGCCGGGGCCTGCGCTGTACGCGCGCGCGCTCGACTTCGCGCGAAGCACAGCGCTCGCCGCGCCGGTGGTGGACACGCTCGAGGCTGCCGCCCGGGGCCTGCCCCCGTCGGACGGCGACGACCAGGGCTGGGTGCGCGTGGCGCTGCAGCACGCGTTCCATCACCTGCGGCACGCGATCGACTTCGAGGCGGCGCTCGGGGCGACCATCGCCAAGGGCGGCGACACCGACACGAACGCCGCCATCGTCGGCGCGCTGCTCGGGGCCACGCTCGGGGTCGGCGCGATTCCCCCGCGGTGGATCGAGACCGTGCGGCGCTGCGTCCCCGAGCGGCCGGCGGCTTACCACTGCGGCGACCTCGACGAGCTCGCCGCGCGCCTCGTCTCGGCCGCGGGTTGAGCGGGCGGGTTGAGCGGGCGGCCCAAACGGTCGGGAGACAGGCTGATCGCCGCGCGCACTGCCCGGCCCCCGAGAGCCCCTCGACTCCCCGCCAGGTCCGCCTCGGTTGGGACGACGAGGCGCATGAAGGGCGACGTTGGGCTGCGGCGCGGTCGCCAGAGCAGCCGCCGCGCAACCCGACGTCGAGTTCGTCAGGGCTCGAGCGCCCAGAGGCGCGCCGGGCGATCCGTCACGCTGTCCCACGCCGGGGCGACGGGCACTGACAGCGTCGCCACACACCGCAGCCGCTCCCGCGGGAGAAACGAGCGCCCCGGGTCGCCGATGAGCACCGTCGCCCCGCGCCGCCGCAGCGCCCGGAGCCACCCCTCGACCCGGCGAGAGAGCTCGGCCTCGTAGAAGACGTCTCCGACGAGCACCAGCCCCCACCCCTCGTCCGTGCCCAGCACATCGGAGCAGCGGGCCTCGACCTCGAGGCCATTGAGCCCGGCGTTCTCCTCGATGGCCGCGACGGCGAAGGCGTCGACCTCCGTGGCGACGACGCGGCGGGCGCCCCCGCGCGCGGCCGCCAGCGCGCTCACACCGCAGCCCGCGGCGAAGTCGAGCACCTCGTGGCCCCGCGCCACCTCCGGGTGGTCGAGCACCCACCGGGCGAGCGCGCACCCGCCCGGCCAGGCGTGGGCCCAGAAGGGTGGACCCTGCCGACACCCCTCGAGCGCCTCGGTCGCCTCCCAGGGCCGCAGGCAGTCGGCGGCGAGGTGGAGCCGCAGCTCGGGGCACGCGGGGGCAGGGCCAACGCGTGTGACCTCACGCACCAGCGCGCGGCGCGCGCTCACGGCGCCTCGCATCGCCACGCGAGCCCCCCGTCGTCGGCGCGCTGCACCAGCCCCCGCAGGCGCAGGTCGCTCCGCGGCTCGAGCGGGTGAACGAGCCGGGCGTCCTCCACCTCCAGCAGCTGCCCGCGGGCCTCCGCGTCGAGCGCCAGCTCTCGACGGACGATGGCGAGGTCGCACGGCGCGGGCTGCGCCTTCAGGCTCGCCACGCGGCGCTGGCCTTCTTCGAGCGGGCGACGGAGCGCGAGCGCCACCGCCAGCGGCCCCACGTCGCGCTCGAGCGCCACCGTGCGCGCCTCGAGCTCCCGCGCCTGCCGCTCGAGCTCGGTGACGCCGAGCGAGAACCACGACGGCGGCGGCCGCGCCCACGCCGGGCGGGGCGGCGCGTCGAGCAGCGCCAGGAGCTCGCCATGCGCAGGGCCCGTCTGCGCGAACCAGTCGCAGCCGCCGAGCTGGAGCCGCAGCCGCCAACGCGAGAGGAGCCAGCGGCGCGGCGCGAGGGCCGCCAGCGTCGCCTCGCAGTCGACCACCCTGCCCCGCCGGGCCACCGCCATCGCGCCGTCGTCGGCGTAGACCGTGGCGACCACGCCGCCATCGCGCACGAAGGCCGCGAGGTCGAGCTCGGCCCGGAGCGCGGCGAGGCCCGCTGCGACCTCGCGCGCCTGGGCCTGCAGCGTCGGGTCGTGCGCGAGCGACCGCAGCTCCGCGTGCTGCTGGTGAAGGGAGCCCACCCGCGCCCGCCAGGCCGCCTGCTCGGCGGTCTCGCACCCCGTGGCGCCCGCGAGCGCGAGGATGAGGAGGCGCCTCACGCGCGCCGCCCGAAGTGGAAGAGGAGGTACTCGTCGCGCGCGGCGGTGCCCGCGGGGTTCGCCCGGGCCGCCGCGGCGAGGCCCTGGGCACGCCCCACGACGACGAGCGCCTCGGGCAACGACACCTCGCCTTCCCTCAACGCGCCGAAGAGCAGGCACTCGTAGCGGCGGCAGGCGAGCGGGCGCGCGGCGTAGGCGGCGCACGAGGTGCCCGCGAGCGCCGCGCAGCGCTGCGGCACGTAGCGCCCGCCGGTGTCGTTGCACACGACGTTGAGCTCCGCCTCGGGCACCTGCTCGGTCGGCGTGAGCGGCACGCGCGTGAAGAGCGTGCCGTCACAACACAACCCGCAGGCCTGACAGAGCGACTCGAGGTCCGACACGGGCGCGCAGCGTAGCGCCTCTGGCGATCGCCACCCATGCCCGACGCAGTGCCGCGGCGAAGCGGGCGCGCCCGCGCTCCCGGGGAGTGGCACACTGTCGAGCATGGACCTCGCGCTGCTGCTGGGACTGGTGGTCGCACAGACCTGCGCCTCCGACGCCGAGTGCGGGCGCACCTCGCTGTGCACGGCCAGGCCTGAGCAAGCGCTCACCTGCCATCGACGGTGCCAGCTCAGGTGCGCCGGTGACGAGCGGTGCACGGTGCTGCGACCGCCCGATGACGAGCGCTGGCCCAGGGAGCGGCGCCGCTACGTGTGCACCGCGGAGGACTCGCGCCTGTGCCAGCCCTGCGAACGGCACGCCGACTGCGAGGGGTTTCTCGATCGCTGCCTCATCCTGCTGAGCGGCGAGAAGGCCTGTGGCCGCGACTGCTCCTGGGATGATGCGTGCCCGCGCGGCTACCGGTGCGCCGACCCCGGCGGCTTCGACGGGCGCGTCGCGCGGCGGCAGTGCCTGCCCGAAGCAGGCTGCTGCGCGTGCGACCAGGGCTTCCTCGTGCTGCCGGAGCCCCCGCCCTCGGCGGCGGCGGCGACAACCCCGAGTCCAGGCGCTGGCCGCGGCGTCGTGCCGTCGGGGACAGGCCCGGGCGGCTTCCCCGTGACGCCGCTCCCGGCAGCGAGGCCGCGCCCGAGCTGGTGGCACAGCACGACGCCTTCATGGCCCGGGCCGGCGACGACGAGCCAGTCCACGCCGCCGTCACCGGCGACGCCGAGGGCGAGCCAGCCGAGCCGTGGCACGCCCGCGGCCGTGCCGAGCCCGGGGCAGCGCGCGCCACCGGTGGTCGCGCCGAGCAAGCCTACGAACTGGTGAGGCGAGCCGCGCGTCTGCGCCGAAGCAGGCGCCGCCATGGCATGACGCCCTACGGCTGCACCGTCAGCTCGAACGGCCCGTGGGAGACGTTCTCGCCGTCGACGATGATGTAGACCGTCTCGCCGGCCGGGACCGAGAAGGTGACGCTCTCCTGCTGGCCGGGGCCGTTGAGGATGGTGCCGGTGACGCACTGGTTCACGCCGCACGAGGCCTGCACGTAGAGCATCGGATCGTAGCTCGTGTTGAGCGGGCGCACCGTCACCCTGTAGCCCGTCGTCACTGTCGGGCTGAGGCGGTAGGCGACGTCGCGGCCCGAGCCGAGCCCGCCCGAGGGGCACCCGTTGCCGACGGAAGGGCCGTAGTCGTCCGTCTGGCCCGTGGTGGTGCCCACGAAGACGCCGCCTGCGGTGACGTCGGGGGCCGCGGCGCACTGGTCGCCACCGTTCAACGCGACGCCAGCATCGTCGGCGCCACCTCCGCCACCGACGGCGCCACCTCCGCCACCGACGG
>CAYUZK010000194.1:0-2554 GCA_964449625.1 uncultured Archangium sp. | reverse complement strand
CGCCACCTCCGCCACCGACAGCGCCACCTCCGCCACCGACAGCGCCACCTCCGCCACCGACAGCGCCACCTCCGCCCCCGACAGCGCCACCGCCGCCACCGACGCCACCGCCGCCACCGACGGCGCCACCTCCGCCACCACCCGCGCCGCCGTCCTCGACGCCCGCGTCAGATCGAACGACGGAGGTCGAGGCGCCACACGCCGCCCCGAGCACGACCCACGCTGCACACCAGACGGCTCTCATGGCGCCGCACCGTAGCGAAGCCCGGCGCCGGAGTGCACGCCCCGCCGCTACCGGTACCCCTGCGCCTGCAGGGTGAAGAGCTTCGCGTACCGCCCGCCGCGCGCGAGGAGCTCCTCGTGGCTGCCGAGCTCCGTGAGCCGGCCGCCCTCGAGCACCGCGATGCGGTCGGCCATGCGCACGGTGCTGAAGCGGTGGCTGATGATGATGGCGGTGCGGTCCTTCGCCAGCGCGCGGAAGCGCTCGAACAGCGCCACCTCGGCCTCGGCGTCGATGGCCGCCGTGGGCTCGTCGAGCACGAGGAGCGCGGCGTCGCGCATGAAGGCCCGCGCGATGGCGAGCTTCTGCCACTGGCCGCCGGACAGCTCGTGGCCCTTCTCGAACCAGCCGCCGAGCATCGTGTCGTACTGCTGCGGCAGCGCCGCGATGACCTGGTCGGCCCCGCCCGCGGCCGCCGCGGCCTCGATGGCCGGCCGGTCGTCCACCTGCGCGGGGTTGCCCAGGCCCACGTTCTCGGCGGCCGTGAACTGGTAGCGCACGAAGTCCTGGAACACGGCGCCCACCTTCGCGCGGAGCTCCTTCACGTCCATGTCGCGCACGTCCACCCCGCCGTAGCGGATGGCGCCCTCCGTCGGCTCGTAGAGGCGCAAGAGCAGCTTCACCAGCGTCGACTTGCCCGCGCCGTTCTCGCCGACCAGCGCCAGCTTCTCGCCCGGCGCGAGCGTCAGCGTCACGTCGCGCAGCGCCCAGTCCTCGCGCCTGGCGTACTTGAAGCTCACGTGGTCGAACTCCAGCGCCTGGGGGCCGGCGGGCACGGGCACCGGCGGCGTCACCCGCGACGCCTCGGCGGTGGTGGGCAGGTCGAAGAAGCGCTGCAGGTTCGAGAGGAAGAGCGCGTCTTCGTACATGCCGGCCACCGCGGCCAGCACCGCGTCGTCGGCCCCCTGCCCCTGGCGGAACACGGCCAGGTACAGCACCAGGTCACCCACCGAGATGTCGCCGGCCGACGCGCGCCCCGCCACCCACAGGTAGCAGCCGTAGAACGCGGCCAGCGAGAGCGCCCCCAGCAGCGTGCCGTACACGAGGCGCTTCTTCGCGAGGGCGCGATCCTCCGCGAGGAACTTCCGGAACAGCGCGCGGTACCGCCCGAGGATGAGGGGGCCCAGCCCGAAGAGCTTCACCTCCTTCACCGAGGAGTCGCGGGTGAGGATCCACTCGAGGTAGTTGAGGCGGCGGCCCTCCGGCGCGCGCCAGGAGTAGAGGCGGAAGCGGTCGCCCGCGAGCTTCGTCTCGGACAGGAAGGCGGGCACGGCCGCCACCAGCAGCACGAAGACGCTCCACCAGGCCAGCCCCCACAGGAGCACCGCGAAGGTCGAGAGCGTCAGCAGGTTGCGCACCACCGTCACCGCGTCCATCGCCAGCGCGAGCGGCCGCGACGAGGCCTCGCGCCGCGCGTTCTGCATCACGTCGTAGGTCTCGGAGTCTTCGTAGTGCCGGAGCTCGAGCGTCAGCGACTTCTCGAGGATGCGCTCGTTGAGCAGGTTGCCCAGGTTGACGCGGAGCAGCTCGCGCGCGAGGCCGCCCAGGCGACCCGTCAGCAGGGTGACCAGGGCGAGGCCGAGCTCCCAGCCCACGTAGCGCCACACGGCCGCGCGCGCGTCCTCGCCGGGCGCCTGCGCGGCGTGCACCACCGCGTCGATGATGAGCTTGCCCACGTACGCCATGGCCGCCGGAAGCGCGGCCTGCACCAGCGTCAGCGCCGCGAGCAGCAGCGCGTTGGCGCGATCGGCGACCCACACCAGGCCCAGGGCGCGCGGGAGCTGCTCGAGCAGCTCCCGGGTGGTCAGCTTTCGCTCGCCCGGCCTCGCCATCGGCCTCTCGTAGCGTGGCGGGGGCACGCGCGCTTCAGCTCCCCAGGCAGGCGCGGGGCGCGGCGCTCACTCGGTCGGGCAATTGAAGACGACGTCGCTCTCGGTGTCGGCGCCGACGCTCACGCTCTGCACCGCGCCTGCGACCGTGTTGCCCGCGGCGTCGTAGCAGTCGAAGCGAACCTTGTGCGAGCCGGCCTTCACCTTGAAGCCCAGCACCGGTGAGGTGCCCACCTTCTTGCCGTCGATGAAGACGTCCGCCGTGTCCGAGGCGCGCAGGTTGAGCTGCCCCTCGGCCGCCGGGGGCTTCGGGGCGGGCGGCGGCGCCGCGACCGGCTTCGGTGCGGGCGTCGGTGCGGGTGCGGGCGTCGGCGCGGGTGCAGGCGCCGGGGCTGCCACCGCGACCGGTGCCGCGTCCGCAGCGGGCGTGGGTGCAGGCGTCGGC
>CAYUZK010000193.1:0-11814 GCA_964449625.1 uncultured Archangium sp. | reverse complement strand
TCGGCGTAGTCGTCGGCCGCGTCGCGGTCAGGCGGCAGCCCCTCCACGAGGGGACAGGGGGTGGCGGCCAGCAGCGCCGCCAGCGACAGCGCGATCACGGCCCCTGGCCTCCCGCATCGAGGCGCACGTCGGCGACGGGGCGCTCGCCGGTGCCGTGGCGGTCGACGCGCCGGAGGCCGAGCAGCCGCGCCTCCTCGAGGTAGGCGCGGGCGAGGGGCTGGCGGCCGGCGCGCTCGGCCTCGGCGGCGCGCACCAGCGACCAGTCGATGCTCTCCTTCGAGGGCTCGCCGCTGGCGTTGAGGGCCTTGAGGTCCTGGCGCACCCGCTCCGCCTGGGCGGCGATGGCCGGGCCGGCGCCCGCGGCGAGGGGGCCGAGGAGCCGCTCCGCGCAGGCGTAGAGCCGCGCGCCGTGGCAGGCCATGGCCGCGTACCAGGTCATGAGGTCGTCGCCCGGGCTGGCCGCGCCCTGGAAGACCTCGAACGCCTCGTCGAAGCGCTGGAGCTTCACCAGCGTTGCGCCCACGTAGCGCGCCGCCTCGTCGCCGCCGCCGCGGCGCCGGGCGACCTGGAACTCCACCAGCGCCGCCGGGTAACGCCCCGCGCGGAAGTGCTCGGCCCCCCGGAGCAGGTGGACGTCGAGCGGGGCCTGGGCCCGCGCGGGCATCGCGGCCACCAGGCACACCCCCAGGACCCAGGCGCCCCGCATCGCGCTACGGAACGGGTGGACCATCGGGCAGGGGCGGCAGCGGGGGGATGGGCGTGGAGGGCGGCCGCGCCTCGGCGGTGCGGGCGCGGGCTGCGGCGGCCTCCGATTCGCTGGTCGCCGTGCCCGCCATCGACGCCGCGGCCGCGCCGGTCGTGGTGATCGCGCGCGTGCCCGCGACGCCCTGCGGGGGAAGCTGACCGGCGAGCACCTGCGCCTTCGCGCCGGCGGCCTCGACGGCGAAGCGCCTGGCGGCCTCGACGCCAGCGGGCACCGGCGCGCCGGGCGCACGGGGCGTCGCCGGGGCGGTCGGGGCGCTGTTGGGCTTCGCCTCTGGGAGCTGGGCCGGCGTCACCGGCACGACGACGCCGCCTTCGAGCGCCTGGCGCACCGCCGCCCGTGTCCTGGCCGAGGGCTCGTCCGCCGCGGCGGGCGCGGCGAAGACGGCGACGGCGAGGAGCAGCGAGAGACGCACGGGCTGCATGAGAGCAGATCGCGTGCCGTCGGGGCCAGCGGCGTACGCAAGCCCAACCGGCCGGAGCGCTTCGCGTCGGTGGCCGGCCCACGCCTGCCCACCTGGCCCAGCCGGTACACCCGGTCGTCCCCGCTGGGGCGGCCGCGGCGCCAGGCGGAGCCGCGTGCGCTCGGAGCGCGGCGTGGTCGCCAACTTGCACGACGGCCCGCGACCCCACCGGGAGCCCTCCATGCGCCGCGTCCTCTTCATCTCCGCCCTCGTCGCCCTCGCTGCCTGCGAAAAGAAGCTCGCAGGCCCCACGCCGGTCGTGAGCAGCCTCACGCCGGCGGCGGTCTGCCAACAGCAGCTCGACACGGTGGTGACGGTGGCGGGCGAGCGCCTCGCGCCGCTGCTCACCGGCGCCCTCGTCGACGGGGAGCGTCAGCTCGAGCTGCCCCGCGTGTCGCTGGTGCCGGCCCGGGCCCTCGACGGCAGCGCGCTCACCGGGGCGCCGCTGGCCATCACCGACGACCCGAAGGACCCGGGGGCCAGCCTGGTGCGCTGGTCGAGCCAGCAGTCGATGACTTTCCGGGTGGTGCCGGCGCTCGCGGTGCCGGTGGGGCTGCACGACGTGGTGGTGGAGAATGCGCAGGGCGAGAAGGCGACGCTGAGCCCCGGGCTCCTCGCGCTGCCGCCGCCGGTGCTCTCGGCTTCCACGCCTGATCTCGTGTGCGGTGAGCAGGAGTGCACGGTCGTGCTCTCGGGCGAAGGCTTCGTGAAGGCTGGCGCCGCCCAGCCCACCGTGCGCATCGGCGCCGTGGAGCTGGCGCCCACGGCCATGGAGCAGTGCGCGACGCTGCCGGGCCCCGCGGGCTACGAGCGCTGCCAGGCGCTGCGCCTGGTGATCCCCGCGAACACGCTGCCGCTGGGCACGCACGCGGTGACGGTGACGAACCCCGCGCCGGTGAACTGCGTGTCGTCGGAGGCCATCACCTTGACCGTGGTGCCGGCGCCAGTGGTGAGCACCATCGTGGAGGACCTGGTGTGCGTCGCCGAGGGCGCCAACGCCCTCACCGTGACGGGCACCGGCTTCCTCACCGTGGGATCGGCCAGCCCCGTGCTGCGCTTCGCGCTGGGCGCGCAGACGCTCGAGCTGCCGACGACCGCGTCGAACTGCCAGCCGGTGACGGGGCCCGCGGCGACGGTGCAGACCTGCACCACGCTGACCGCCTCGCTCCCGCAAGCTGCCCTCGCCGCGGGCGCGTGGAGCGTCACCGTCACCAACCCCACGCCGGCCGACTGCACCTCCGATGACCCGGTCACCTTCCTCGTGGTGCCGCCGCCGACGTTGACGTCCGCCGTGCCCGACGTGGTGTGCAGCGCCCAGGGCGGCATCGGCGTGACGCTGTCGGGCAGCGACTTCCTCGTGGTCGACGGGCAGGCGCCGACGGTGGACCTCGGCACCTCGACGGGCCTGGCTTCGACGCCGAGCAACTGCACCGCGGTGACGGGCTCGCTGCGCGCGGTGGAGACCTGCACCACGCTCGCCATCACCGTGCCCGTGGGCGCCATGGTGGGCGCCTCGGCGGTGGTGGTGCACAACCCTGACCCCGCGGGCTGCCAGAGCACGCAGTCGGTGAGCGTGCTGGTGGTGGCGCCGCCGGTGCTGACGGCCGTGGCGCCGCAGCTGGCCTGCAACGCCGAGGGCGCGGTGGCGGTGACGCTCACCGGCACGGACTTCCTCACCATCGACGGCGTCGCGCCGACGGTCGACGTGGGCGGCACGGTGCTGACCTCCACGGCGACGGGCTGCTCGATGCTCACGGGCTCGACGCGCACCGTGGAGCGCTGCACCACGCTCGCCATCTCGGTGCCCACCACCATCGCCCCGGGCTCGCAGACGGTGACGGTCATCAACCCGGCGCCCGCCTCGTGCCGCAGCGGCGCGGGCACCCTCGTGCTCTTCGAGCGCCCCACGGTGACGAGCGTCGCGCCGGCCGGCCTGTGCACCACCGCGGGCACCACGGAGATCGTCGTCACCGGCACCGGCTTCCTCGCGGTCACCACGGGCACGACGCGCAGCATCCCCACGCTGACGGTGGGCACGCAGGCCATCGCCGCGACGACCGCGTCCTGCGCGGCCCTCACCGGGGTGCCCGACGTCGAGGCCTGCGGTGAGCTGCGCTTCTCCGTCAACGGCACGGCCTTCACGCCCGGCGTCTACGACGTGCGGGTCACGAACCCCGCGCCCATCGGCTGCGCCTCGCAGCCGTCGACGCCCTCGACCTTCACCGTGACGGCGCCGCCCACCATCACCTCGGTGCTGCCCACCTCCATCTGCTCGGGTGGTGACTCGCTGGGGCTGACGGGCTCGGGCTTCCTGTCTTCCTCCACGGTGACGCTCACCAGCGGGAGCGCCACGGTCAGCGCCGCCTCGGTGTCCGTGAACGCCGCGGGCACGACGGCCCTGGCCACCTTCGTGGGGGGCCTGGCCACCGGCCAGTACACGCTCTCGCTCTCGAACGGCAGCACCTGCTCGGCGACGGCGTCGTCGCAGGTGACGGTCATTCCCGGGCCGCAGCTCTTCTTCGTCGACCCGGAGATCGTCTACAACGGGCTGACGGTGCAGGCGACCGTCTACGGCACGGGCTTCACGCTGCCGGTCAGCGACATCGCGCTGCTGCCGGCCGACGGCGGCGCGGCCATCTCGCTCACTGTCCAGCAGGCCACGCAGGTCAACCGCGCGCAGGTGCTCATGCGCAACGTCGACGGCGGCGCGCTGCCCGCGGGCAGCTACGGCCTGCGCCTCGACGACGGCACGAACTGCAACGCTGACCTCGCCAACGCGGTGCGCGTGGTGGACCAGACGACCCTCGTGCTGCGTGACGTGCAGCCGCCCTTCGGGGCCCTGGGCGAGTCCACCGGCGTCACCGTGCGCGCCGACCTCGTGGCCTCCGGAGACGCCGGCTTCGTCGCGGTGCCGCGGGTGTACCTGAACCCGTCGAACCCGGGCCCCGGCACGGTGGCTGCCCCGGTGGGCGCGGTGGCCTTCGGCGACGCCGAGACGCTGACGGCGGTGGTGCCCGGCACGCTGCCCGCGGGTACCTACGACGTCATCGTGGTGAACCCCGACGGGCGCGTGGGCGTGCAGCAGCAGGGCTTCGTGGTGACGACCGCCACCCAGCCGCCGCCGCGCATCACCACCGTGACGCCGGGCTCGGTGTCGAACACCAACCCGCAGCTCTTCCAGGTGCTGGGCGGCAACTTCCGCAGCCCCACGGTGACGCTCTTCTGCTTCGACCAGAACGGCGTGGCCCTGGCGACGAGCCCGGCGGCGACGGTGACGGCCTCCACGCCGACGAGCATCGACGTCAGCTTCAACGCCTCGGTGGCCGGGGCAGGGTGCGTGGTGCGCGCCACCAACCCCGACAACCAGACGTGGGACGAGTTCTCGGCGCTCGTCATCACCAACCCCGCGCTCAACCTCTACCCGGCGACGAACGGGCCCACCCTGTCGGTGGCCCGGCGCGCGCCGGTGACGCTGGGCGGCGACGCCACCAACGCCGCGCGCTTCCTCTACGTGGTGGGTGGTGACGACGGCACGGGCACGGTGCACGGCTCCGTCGACACGTCGGCGCTCTCGCGCATCGGCGTGCCGGGCCCCTTCGCCCCGCAGCGCCAGGGGGTGCTCAACCAGGCGCGCACGCTGTCGGCCGGGGCGCGCATCGGCCGCTGGCTCTACGTCGCGGGCGGCACGAGCGGCACGGCGGCGCTCTCGTCGGTGGAGCGCGCCTTCATCCTCGACCCGGAGCGCCGCGGCGAGGTGGTGGACCTGCTCATCGAGACGGAGAACGACGCGGGGCTGGCCGCGGGGCTCTACTACTACCGCGTCGCGGCGGTGATGGGCGGCTCCGACGCCTTCAACCCCGGCGGCGAGGAGCTCGCGAGCGACCCCTTCCCGGTGCGGCTCCCGGCGGTGAGCGGCCTGCGGTTCAAGGTGACGGTGACGTGGGCCGCGGTGCCCGGCGCCGCCAGCTACCGCGTGTACCGGAGCCCGGTGTCGGGCGCGACGGTGGGCACCGAGCAGGTGATCGCCGAGGTCGCCACGGGCACGCAGTACCGCGACGAGGGCGACGCGCCCATCAGCCAGGACACGCCGCTGCCCATCGGCTCGCTCGGCAAGTGGCAGACGCTCGCCGCCGCGCTCTCGATTCCTCGCGAGGGCCCTGGCGTCGCGTGGGGCCTCGACCCGGCGTCGCCGACCACGGCCTACCTCTACGTGGTGGGCGGGCGGCAGAACGCCACCACGGTGTCGAGCACCTACGAGCTGCTGCCGCTCACGCTCAACGCTGACGGCTCGCAGACGCCGGCGCCGACCTTCACCGCCGGCACCATCACGCTCGGCGCGGGGCGCTGGCAGCTGGGGGCGTCGCGGGCCAACGCCGACCTCTCGACGCGCATCGCCAACGGCGTCACCTACGTCTACGCGCTGGGCGGCGTCGCGGCCAACGGCACCACCCTCGTGACGCGCGAAGAGGCGGGCGAGGTGACGGCCGGCGGGCAGCTCAAGAACCCGGGCGCCGCGATGGGCCTGGGCACCACCTTCCAGGAGGTGTTCTCCGGGCAGCTCCAGTACGCCGGCTACGCCTCCTTCGTCGCGGCCAACCTCGTCTTTGCCTTCGGCGGGCAGAACGCCTCGCCGAGCAGCGTCGTGGCCAGCGCGGAGATCTGCGGCCCCGGCTCGACGACGTGCGGCGTGTCGAGCCCGCCGACGGTGGCCAACTTCAACA
The DNA here is from genome assembly GCA_964449625.1 of uncultured Archangium sp. Taxonomy (GTDB): domain Bacteria; phylum Myxococcota; class Myxococcia; order Myxococcales; family Myxococcaceae; genus Archangium_A. The sequence continues at coordinate 5,867 of CAYUZK010000193.1, read as the reverse complement.
CCGGGCAGAACATGAACGTCGCGCGCTACCTGCTCGGCGGCTCGCTGCACGGCGCCTACATCTACGTCACCGGCGGCGTGGGCGCTGGCGGGGCGGCGCTGCAGTCCACTGAGTACCGGATCTGGTAACGCGAAGGAGCCACCATGCGAAGCATCATCATTGCGGCAGTGTTGACGGCGGGCGGGGCGCTCGCGCAGGAAGCGACGGCGACGAAGGAGGCCCCGGTTGGCCCGACGGTAGAGGTGGCGCTCAAGGCGGGCGTGCACCTGCCCCAGGTGGTGAGCCCGCTGGGCACCACCTTCGACGGGGTGCTCAAGGTGGGCGTGGCGCCCTGGAGCTTCAAGCGGCTCCAGGTGTTCGCCGACGTCGGCTACAGCATGCCCACGCACGACTTCGCGGGGAGCGACCCGCGCCTGGGTGACACCGGCGCCGACTTCGCCTCGAACGTGACGGTCCACGACGTGCGGACCACGCTGGGCGCGCAGTTCTTCCTGCTCGACCCTGCGGGCACCTTCATTCCGTGGGCGGGGGCGGGCTTCCGGGCGCACTTCCTCACCATGGACGTGAAGGGCGGCGCCAACGGCGAGTTCGGCCAGTACACCGAGACGGTGACACGGGTCGGCGCCGCCTTCTTCCTCGGCGCCGGCTACCGCCTCGGGCCGGGCATGGTGCTGGCCGAAGCGAGCTTCACCTACATCCCCGTGGGTGAGCGCGTGTCGGGCAACTCCAACGTGGGCGCGCTGAGCTTCCAGGCCGGCTACGCGCTCCTCTTCTGAATCGATCCGCGGGGGCCCGATGACGCGACTGACGCTGCTGGTGCTGGCTGTCTCCTTCGGCGGGGGCGCCCTCGGCGCGGCCTGCAGCAGCCCGAACAACCCACCCCAGTGCAGCGGCGACTGCGCGTGCACCGGCGACGCGTGCGAGTGCGCGGCCGGGGGCACGTGCACCTTCGGGGGCGGCAGCGACGCCGGCGTGGCGTCGGCGCCCAGTGACGTCAGCTTCTCCTGCGAACGCGACAACACGTGTGACATCACCTGCGGCACGGGCTGCACGACGAGCTGCGCCACCAACACCACGTGCACCGGCTCGTGCGGGGCGAACTGCGAGACGTCCTGCACCGCCATGAGCACCTGCAGCACCGTGGTGGGCGAGTCGTCGACGGTGGCGTGCCTGGGCACGAGCGGCTGCACGGTCGAGGCGGGCGCCGACTCCGGCGTCACCTGCGGCGGCGGCAGCACCTGCACCGTCAGCCTGGCGCCGGCCTCCACGCTCGACTGCCAGGGCACCAGCACCTGCGACGTCACCTGCCTCGACGGCGGCTGTACGGTGCTGTGCGCCGGTGACGCGAAGTGCACCTGCGCGGGCGAGGGCTGCACGCTCACCTGCGTCGGTGGCCAGGCCCGCGACTGCGGCGGCAAGCAGGCCTGCGTGCGGGCCGGCGTCGGCGCGTGCCCCTGAGGCGCGCGTGTCGTCGGTACTCTTCGGTGCCCCGGCGGGGTGCCCTCGGTGCGGGGGCGAGGTTCGCAGGTCCCGACTCCGCGGGCTGCTCGAGCGCCTCGCGCGCCGGCTGCTGCAGCTGCAGCCCTACCGCTGCCGAGACTGTCGCCTGCGCTTCTTCCGCTTCTCCGCCGCCGGGCGCTCGTGAAGGAGGTCTCGCGGCGCCTCGAGCTGCAGAAGCCGTCAGGCTGACTCGTTCAGGAGGCCCTTGAGCGTCGCGCCCAGGGTGCGCACCACGTCAACCCGCGCCAGCACCTTCGAGATGCCCGCCTCGCTCGCCTCGCGGGTCAGCTCGGGGCCGAGGTCCGACGCGAGGAGCACGAAGTGCGGGTCGGCGTCGCCTGCGGCGTCGCGCAGGGCCGCCACCAGCTCGGGCCAGGCGCGCCCCCGCAGGCTGCGCTGGAGCACCACCGCCCGGGGCGGCGCGGCCAGCGTCAGGGTGAGGGCCTCCTCTGGCGTGGCGGCTTCATGCACCACGAAGGCGCTGGTGAGGGTGGCGCGCAGCATGGTGCGGAAGGCCCGCGACTCGTCGATGATCAACACGGGCGGACGGGTGGTGGGCGGGGCCACCGAGGGCGTGCGCTCCTCCTGCACCGGCTCGGCCGCGCTGCCAGCGGCCGGCTTGCGCTGGTGCGTGGCGATGAGCGTCGCGAGCGCCTCGGCGGGGATCGTCGCCTGCGGCTGGAGCCCGACGTTGGCGAGGAGCTGCACGATGTCCTGACCGCGCGCCGGCCGCCGCTCCGGGTCGCGGTGCATCATCGTGGCCACGGCGTCGCTGAGGGCCTGCGGGAGCCCGGGCACCACTGTGGCGACCGGGGGCACCTCCTTCTCGAGCACCTGCGTGAGGATCTCGACCTCGCTGTCGCCGCCGAAGGGCCGGGCGCCGGTGAGCATCTCGTAGAGCACCACGCCCAGCGAGTAGAGGTCGAGGCGCGGGTTGGCGACGCCGGCGCGCAGCGTCTCGGGGGGGAGGTAGGGCAGCTTGCCCTTGATGACGCCGCTCGACTGCACGCTGCTCGTCAGCCGCGATCGCGCGCGGGCGATGCCGAAGTCAGCCAGCTTCACCTCTCCCTCCTGCGTGAGGAGGATGTTGCTGGGCGTGACGTCGCGGTGGACGATCTGCAGGGGCACCCCGTCGGGGCCCTTCTTCCGGTGGGCGTAGTCGAGCGCGCGCGCCACCTCGATGGCGACGTGCACCGCGACCTCCGGTGGGAGTCGCTCGTGGCGCTCGTTGAGCCGGGCCAACAGCACGCCGAGGCTGGGGCCGTTCACGTGCTCCAGCACGAGGTGGAACTGCCCGTCTTGCTCGCCGAACTCCAGCACCTGCGCGATGTTTCCGTGCTGCAGCGGCGCCGTCACCCGCGCCTCGTCGCGGAACATGGTGATGAACTCTTCGCTCGCCGAGTACTGCGCCAGCACCCGCTTGATCACCACGGTGCGGGTGAAGCCGTCGGCGCCCGCCGACTCAGCCAGGAGGACCTCGGCCATGCCGCCAAACGCGAGGCGCTTGAGGACGCGGTAGGGGCCAATGTGCAGGGGGAGCTCTGGCAGTGCCATGTCAGCTCACCCTACCATGCGCACCCTGCGCGACCCGGGTGGCCTGCTGGCGCACCCACTGGAGAACCTCCTGGCCGAGCATGCCAGGCGGCAGCGCGAACTCGGAGGCGCCGCGGGCCAGCGCCTCCTCCGGCATGCTCGCCACCACCGACGAGCGACGGTCCTGCACCATCGTCAGGCCGCCGGCCCGGCGGATGGCGAGCAACCCCGCCGCTCCGTCGGTGCCCATGCCCGAGAGCACCACGCCGCACAGCGCCCAGGCCGAGGTGCGCGCCACGCTCTCGAACAGCGCGTCGACGGAGGGGATGGGTCGCCGCCGCTCGGCCAGCCGCGTCTCGAGCACGCCGCCGGGCCCGAGCACGAGGTCGCGGGCCGAGGGCGCGAGGTAGAGCGTGCCCGCCTTCACGTGCTGCGCGTGGCCGACCTCCACGGCGAGGCGCGTGACGGAGCCCAGCCAGGCGGCGAAGGTCTGATCGTAGTCGCTGGGCATGTGCTGGGCGACGAGCACGGGGGCCGGGAGATCGGCCGGGAGCTGGCCGAGCAGCTCGCAGAGCGCGGCGGGGCCACCCGTCGAGGCGCCGATGACCACCAGCGGCGGGCGCGGCGGGCTCCCGGTGGGCGCCGGCAGTGCGGGCGCGCGCGCCGGGCCCCGCACCGCGAGCTCGTCGCGCCGGGTGCTCACCACCTTGAGCTGGCTCATCAGGCGCAGCGCGTCGATCACCGCCTTCGGGGGGGCGTCGAGGTCGAGCACCTCCAGGGCCCCGGCGGCCAGCGCCGCGGCGCCCAGCTCCCGCGTGCGCGCCAGCACCACGACGGGCAGCGGCGCCTCGCGCATCAGGCCCTCCACCTGCGCCACCATCGCGCGCGACTCGAGGCGTGCCAGGGCGACCGCCGGCCGGCGCTCGCGCACCAACCGGACCGCCGACGAGAGCTCTCCCGCGGCACCGATGACCATCACCAGGCCCGACTGGTCGAGCGCACGGCGGAGCGCGACGAGGGCCTCGTCCTGCGCGCCGAGCAGCACGACCGTCAGCGTCGGCTCACTCACGCGCGCCCCGCTGCGCGGCCAGCAGCTCGCGAATGGACTGGAGCAGCCCGTCCTGATCGAAGCGCGACTTCACCACGTAGGCCTGCGCCCCGGCCGCCAGTCCGCGGCGCCGGTCGTCCTCCGAGGCGAGCGAGGTGACGAGGATGAGGGGGATCTTCTCGAGCGCCGGGTCGGCGCGCATGGCGCGCACCAGCCCCAGGCCGTCGAGGTTGGGCATCTCCACGTCGGACACCACCAGGTCCACCGGGTCGGCCCGTAGCGCGGCGAGGGCCTCGGCGCCGTCGTTGGCCAGGCGCACCGAGAACCCGTTCCGCTCGAGGATGTGGCGCTCGAGGGTGCGCGTGGTGATGGAGTCGTCCACCACCAGCACCCGGGCCGCGCCTGGCGCCGCCTCCGCGCGCCCCTCCGCGACCAGCCCCTGCCCGCGGCCGAGCTCCGGCGCCTCGCGTGGGTCGAGCACCACCACCACCCGGCCCGACTCCACCACCGTCGAGCCCACCACGCCGCGCAGCCGGCGCACCGGCGGCCCGAGGGGCCGCACCGCGACCTCCTCCTCGCCGAGGATCTCGTCGACCCACAGGGCCGTGAGCGCGCTCGGCGTCTGCACCAGCACCACGCTCATGCGGTCCTGCTGCTCCGCGGGCTCGCCGCCGCCGAGCCGGTGCAACCGCGCGGCGCGCGTGCCCACGTCCACCAGCCGCCGGCCACCGGTCTGGTACCGCGCCGAGGCCGGCAGCCAGCGCGTGCCCTCGATGCCCGACAGCGGCAGGGCGAAGGTCTGGTCTCCGGCGCGCACGAAGAGCACCCGCGTCGTCAGCACCGAGGCAGGCAGGCGCAGGGTGAAGCGGGTGCCCGCGCCGCGCTCGCTCCACACCGTCACCATGCCCCCCAGCTTCCGCACCGCGGCCTCCACCACGTCGAGGCCCACGCCCCGGCCAGACACCTCGCTCACCGCGCCGCGCGTCGAGAAGCCCGCAGTGCTGATGAGCCGCCACACGTCGTCGGGGGTGAGGCTCGCGTCGGGGTCGGCCAGCAGCCCGCGCTGCAGCGCCAGCGCCCGCAGGCGCTCGAGGTCGATGCCGGCCCCGTCGTCCTCCAGCGTCAGCGACACCATGGTGCCGTCCGAGCCGCAGCGCAGCGTGACGCGGCCCACGCGCGCCTTGCCGGCGGCCTTGCGCGCGGGCTGCGCCTCGAGGCCGTGGTCTACCGCGTTGCGCACGAGGTGCATGAGCGGGGCGCGGAGCTCCTCCTGGGTGCGCCGGTCAACCGCGACGCTGGCGCCCTCCACGGTGAACTCGGCGGCCTTGCCGGTGCGCCGGGCGGCGTCGCGCACGGTCAGCCGCAGCGCGTCGGCCAGCGACGCGAGCGACACCAGGCGCAGCCGCTGCACCTCGTGCTCGAGGCTGGACACGGCGCGGGCGGCGCGGTGCGACGCGTGGCGGTGCAGCGCGCTCTCTTCGGCCAGCTTCTCGGCCAGCTCCCGAAGCTCCCCGGCCTCGAGGGGCGAGAGGCGCTCCGCCTCGGCCCGGCGCGCCAGCCGCGCGGCCAGCTCGTGGAGCTCCTTGAGCCGCTCCCCGCGACGCCGGAGGCTGGCGCGCTCGCTGGCGAGGGTGGCCAGCGGGGCGAGCAGCTTGTCGAGCGCCTGGGTGCGCACGCGCACGAAGTCGTCGCTGCCCTGCGGCGCAAGGCGCGGGTCGGTGAGGAGCGAGGGCCCGTCGGGCTGCCCGCCTGGGGTCGGCTCGGCCGCGCGGTCTGGCTCCGTGCG
>CAYUZK010000192.1:0-11910 GCA_964449625.1 uncultured Archangium sp. | reverse complement strand
CGAAGGACGAGGCGAAGGCCGCGGCCATCGTTCGGGCTCACGGCGCGAAGGAAGTGGTGCGCTGCGCCCCCGGTGGTGACGCGCGGGTGCTCGAGCAGCACCTGTTCTGAGGCCGGCCCTTCAGAAGTCGACGCCGGCCACCTTCGGGGTCGGCACCACGAGCGCGAGCCGCTCCTGCGTGCCGCCGTAGAGCTGCCGGTAGACGAAGAGATCCGCCGTCACCTGCTTCACGTAGCCGCGGGTCTCCTTGAAGGGGATCTCCTCCACCCACTGATCGAGCGGGAGCTCGCCGCGCTCACGCGCCCACTTCGCCACGGCCGAGGGGCCGCCGTTGTAGGCGCCGGCGACGAGGGTGGGGTGCCCGAGGCGCTCGTTCAGCGCCCGCAGGTACCAGGTACCGAAGCGGATGTTGGTGTCGGGCGAGTAGAGTTCCGCGGGCTCCGGGGCCTCGGTCTTGAGCTCCTTCGCGATGGCCCGCGCCGTGGGGGGGATGATCTGCATGAGCCCCCGTGCGTCGGCGCTGCTCGTCACCTCGGGGGCGAAGGCGCTCTCGCGGCGCATGATGGCCCAGGCGAGGGCGGGCTCGAGGCCGTGCTGCGCGCTCCAGGCCTCCACGCTGAGCTGGTAGGCCCGCGGGTACATGAGGGCCAGGGCCTCCGGCTGCCGCTGCGTGTACACCGGGCCCCAGAGGTGCCGCGCGGCGAGCGCGTGGGCGGCGTGGAAGGCGCCCAGGGCCTGGAGCGCGTGGCCCCAGGTGAGCGCGTCGGCGGCGGTGGCCTGCTGCACGGCGACGCTCACCTCGCGGGCGGCGTCGCGCAGGAGCCCCGTCTGGGCGAGCGCGGCGGCCAGCGCCAGGGCCGGCGGGCGCTCCACCTGCAGCACCTTCGGCGTCACGGTGAAGGGCAGGGGGGCGGCGACGCCCAGCTCCGCGAGGCGCTCGGAGGCCAGCAGGCCGTAGAAGGTGCCCGGGAAGGCCTTGAGCACCGCGCGGTACTCGCCCACCACGTCGACGGCCGGGCCCGCATCGGCGCTGCCCTCCGTCGAGAGCGAGGCCGCGCGCGCCGCCCAGTAGCGCGCCTGCGGCACGAGCGACGAGCGGGGGAAGTCGCCGGGCAGGCTGAGGAGCACCTCGCGCGCCTCGGCGTACCGCTTCGCGCGCACCAGCGTGAAGCCGCGGAACCAGCGCGCCTCGTCGCGCTTCTTCGAGCGCTCGTGGCGCTGCTCAAAGCGCTCGAGCTCCCGCTGGGCCGTCTCGAAGTCGCCGGAGTTCATCGCCAGCCACGCGGCGAGGTACGCGCCCTCGTCGGCGTTGGGCGCCGTGGGGTACTGCTCGTCGAGGGCCCCGAAGGCCGCGCGGGCCCCGGCGTTGTCCTGCAACCGCATGAGGCGCCGCCCTGACGCGAAGAGCGCCTGCGCGGCGATGGCCGGCGGCCCCTTCGCGGCTTGCTGGAGCTGGGCCTGGGCCTCCGCGTCCTTCTCGCGGCCGCGCGCGAGAAGCGCCTGGCCCCGCAGCAGCGCCAGCCTCGCGGTGCGCTCCGCGGCGCCCTTGCCCTTCGGCGCCTCGAGCCCCTCGAGGCTCGCGAGGCACCGGGGCGCGTCACCGCCGTCGAGCAGCGCCTGGGCCCGGCGCAGCCGCTGCTCGAACCCGGGCCTCCAGCCGGCGGCCTCCAGGCGGGCGAGCGCGGCCTGCCCGTGGGGGTGCAGGGGCACGCGGAGCGCCAGCTCCTCCCAGGCGGCCCTGGCGCGGGCGGGCTGCTTCAAGCCCTCGAAGGTGAGGGCGAGGCTCCACGTGAGCTCTGGCGACCGCGGCAGGGCGCTCGAGGCCGCCTCGAGCAGCGGCCGCGCCTTCTCGGGCTTGCCGACCTCGAGCCACAGCTCGCCCAGGCGCGCCTGGAGCTGGGGGAGCAGCCAGCGCGGGCCGCTCGCCTGCGCGCGCTCGAGGGCGGTGATCGCCGCGGCCGGCTGACCGGACCAGGCGAGGGCCACCCCGAGGTACCAGGCGTGGAAGGCCTCCAGGCCCGGCGGAGGGGGGCTGACCGACAGCCGGGCTGCCGCGCCCGCCGCGTCGCCCTCCGAGAGCTCGAGCACGCCGGTGAGGAGCTCGAGGCGCGCGAGGGAGGGGCACCTCGCCCTCGCGCACGCCTGCAGCTCGGCCCGGGCGAGGCCTGCCACGGTTGGTTGCTGCACCCGCACGGCCTCCAGCAGCGCGGGTGACTGGGCCGACGCGCTCGCGCCCGCAGTCAAGGCCACCGCCGAGGCCCAGTGAAACAGCCCTGTTCGCCTCACGAGGGACCCCGGTTTGACATTCGTCGACGCTCTGCCGTACATGCCCGTCGCCCGTTCTCTCATGAAGCGGGTGGTGTGGAGAGAAACTGAGGGAGTCCGATGAGGATTCCAGAGACCAGAAGTTGGCGACCCCCTTTGCTTCGCCAGCCTCGAACGGTGTAGGTCGCTCAGCGTCGTCGCAGTCTTCTCCGAAGCATCGCTGTCAGACCATCGGGGGGATCTCGCTGCCGGGAGGCCGAAACCGCACATGAAGCCGTGTCCGACCGAACTGCCACAAAGCATCAACCCTGAGGCTGGTCCGAAGCGCCTCGGGGTGGAACACCACCGGAACCTCGACTGTGCCCACTACGACAACTGCCTCGATGAGGCGGTCCGGCGTGGGTGGCAGTCGTTCACCTGCATCAAGTGTCCGCTCTACGCGCTGCCGTCGGCGCCGCAGGCGGGCATCGAGTCCTTCGCGACCCAGCGTCGCGTCGTCTGACTCACCCGCACGTGCTTGACCTCGTAACGCCTCCCGCGCCGTCTGCGCGGGGGGCGTTCGTTTTGCGCGCGCCCCGCCTCAGGCCCGGCGGAGGTTGACGACCCCGCGGCGGATGAGGTCCTTCATGCACTCCTCGACGTCGAGGGGCGAGATGTCGAGCCGCGAGATGACGTCGCGGGCGGGCAGGTGGTCCTCGCAGATGAGCCGGGCCACCTCGAGCCACTGCTTGGGCCCGACCTGGGAGTACACGGCGTAGAGGTCGCCGTTCACGTCGATCTGCGTCGCCGTCACCATGAGCGACTCGCGCAGCCGCTGCTCGTTCTCGTTCAAGGCCGAGCAGGCGCGCTCCACCAGCACGTCGGTGCTCAGGAAGAGGTTCCGCGGGAGCTGCGGCGGGGGCCCGGCGACGAAGTCACCCTCGGCCGCGCGGCTGGCGACGAAGGCGTTGAAGGCGCGCTCGCCGTCGGCGGTGTACTTGCCGGCGACGGCGGAGGCGTGGGTGCACACCCCGTCTTCGAAGGCCAGCTGGTAGCGGGCCCAGCCGTCGAGCGCCGTCAGCACCCCGGACGCCTGGCGGGCGGCGAGCTGGTGCAGGAGCCACTGGGGCCCCACCTGGTGAATGGTCAGCGAGGTGGTCTGCCCGAGATCGAGCAGCGCCAACATGGTGCGCCGGGGCTCGAGCAGCTTCACGACTTGCCCGACGATGACGTCGAGCTTGCTGCCCTTCGAGAGGTACGCCTGGGCGCCGGCGTCGAGGGCGCGCAGCGACTCGCGGTAGTCGTCGTGGGCCGAGAGGAAGGACACCGGCAGCTCGCGCGTGCGGAAGTCCTCGCGCAGCACCCGCAGCATGCCCCAGCCGTCGAGGTGCGGCATGTTGAGGTCGGCGAGCACCACGTCGAAGGTGCGCTGGAGGGCGGCGTCGGCGCCGGCCTGGCCGTCGGGGGCGGTCACCACCGTGAAGCCGTGCTTGCTGAAGAGCGTCGAGAACATCTTGAGGATCGCCGGGTCGTCGTCCACCAGCAGCAGCTGGGGCCGCTCGGCCTCCACCGCGGGCGCCTCGGGGAGCGGCGCCGGCGCGGAGGGCTCCGGCGGCGGCGCGGGCACCTCGAAGGCGAGGGGCTCGTCGGCGTGGGGAAGCTCGTTGCCCACGGTGATGTTCATCACCGGCAGCTCTCCGGTGACGACGTCGCCGATCTCGATCATCACGCCGGCGCCCTCGCTGTGGGAGCCGGCCACCTCCGTGAAGCTCCAGCGCAGCGTCGGCTGGTGGGCCATGGCCTTCATCGCCTCGGGGCCGTTCGCGCCGAGGAAGTGGGCGCGCTCGAGGCGCCCGTAGACGAAGCTGGCGCGGCCCTCGCTGGGCGTCCGGGCGTTGGTGAGGAGGATGCCGCTGCGGCGCGTGCGCCGCAGGTGCTCGGCGAGCCGCAGCAGGCTGCCGCCGTCGCCGGTGCCGGTGCTGGTGCCGCCGCGCGTGGGGAGCTCGTGGAGCAGGGCGCGCACCACGCCGATGTGCGCGCTGTTGAAGGGCGCCTTGAGCAGGCCCACCACGCCGCTGCGCAGGCCCTGCACGAAGGGCGCGTCGCTCGTGTCGGCGCACACCAGCGCCACGGGGAACTGGGCCATGGCGACGTCGGAGGACAGCGCGTCGAGCACCTGAATGACGAAGTCCGACTCGAGCTCGCCGAAGACGACGAGCAACTGCGGCTTGAGCTGCTTGATGCCGCCGGCCAGCTTCCGTCGATCGGTGATGAACCGGTAGAAGACCCCCTGCTCGTTGAAGGCCTGGGCCACGGTGGCCTGCTGGCCGCGATCTTCGTCGATGCCCAGGACCACGGGCTGATTGGGCTGCGTCATGTCCCCCTCGGGTGCGGCGAGTGGCGGGGCTTCTAGCGCACGATCAGTCGCGCGTCGCTCCGTAGATCACCACCAGCCAGTAGCGCTGGGCGCCGAAGCGCGCCGAGCTGCCCTTCGCCAGCCCCACGCCCACCACCCGGTGGGCCGGCGAGGCCAGGTTCTTCGACTCGCCCGGCAGCCGGGGCGTGTCGGCCACCAGCACGTCGACCGACACCGAGGTGAGCTCGTCCACCAGGGCGAAGGCCCGCTCGTGCAGCCGCGGGAGCCCCGGGAGCTCGGCCTTGGGCAGATCGCGCTCGAGGGCGGCCCGCGCGTGGGCCTGCGCGAGCGACTCCAGCACCGGGCTCACGGCGAGCGGCGGCAGCTTCTTCTGGCGGCGCGCCAGGGCGATCGACGCGTAGGCGGCCGCGAGCGGGTCCTGCTCCTCGGCGGCGGCGGCGCCAGGCTGCGCGAGCAGCTCCACCAGCACCGTCATGCCGTCGGCGCGCGTGGCGAGGCCAATGCCCAGGCGCCGGTGGCCGGGCTCGAGCAGGTTGTTGCGGTGCCCGGGGCTGTGCTCGATGCCGAAGTGCGCGGCGAGGGGGCCCGAGGACAGGCCCAGGTTCTCGCCCGCGGCGGTGAAGCGGTAGCCGCTGTCGGCGAGGCGATCGCGCAGCGTGGAGCCGTCCGGGGCGACGTGGCTGAAGAAGACGCCCGCGGCGAGGCGCTCGGCCCAGGCCTGCGCCACCTGCTCGAGCGCCGCGTCGGCCTCGAGGGCGGCCAGGCCCATCTGCAGCCGCAGGGCGTTGATGCGCATCAGCAGCGCGGCGCGGGCGGCGGTCGGCGTGGCCGGCTCGGGCAGCGCGCCCTCGTCGGCGCTGCGCACGGCGCCCACGTCGACGAAGAAGAGGGCGGCGACCTCCGGCCCGCGGGGGCCTGTGGCCAGCACCTCCACCGCGTGGCGCCCGGCGGTGGGGAAGTCGACGGTGGCGCAGCGCGACTCCCGCGCGCCGTCCATGTCGAGGCGGTCCACCGCGCCGCCGGGCCGGGTGACGAAGAGCTCGGCCGACGCGAGCGGCGGCAGCAGGCGCGCGCACAGCCGCTGGCCGGCGGCGGGCCGCGCGAAGCTGCGCTTGAAGGGGCCCAGCTCCACCCGGCGCCGCGCGAGCAGCAGCACCACGGCGCCGCGCTCGTCACCGAGGGCGAGGCCGACGCCGACGTGGCTGGCCGGCTCGGTCGCGAGGTCCTGCTTGCGCAGCTCCGTCACCAGGTCGTCGCGCGAGGCGCGCAGGGCGACGACGGTGGGGTTGGGGTCCCACCCGTCGTGCCGCGAGACGGCCGCCGTCACGCGCAGGAGACCCGCCGCGTCTTGCAGGCCCTCCTCGAGGGCGTGCCGCGCGAGCTCGTCGGCGGCCTTCGAGAGGGCGGCGTCGACCGGCGGCGCCGTGCGGCCGACGGCCTCGAAGCGATCGCGCACCGTGCGCTCGAGGTCGAGCTTCGTCGGGGCGGCCTGGAGCAGCGCGAGGACGAGGAGGGCCGTCATGAGACTTCGAAGACGAGGGCCTGCACCGGGGCTTCGGTCAGCGCCGCGTTGAGCCGCCGGGTGAGGGTGGCGCCCTCGGCCGAGAGCGCGGCCCGCCAGGCCTCAGCGTCGCAGCGGATGACGAGCGTCGCGCCCTCGAAGCGCGCCGGCGTGGCGTGCGGCGCGATGACCGGCCCCACCACCTGCGCCCAGATGGGCTGCAGCGCGGCGGCTGAGCCCGTGCGCCGGGCCAGCCCCGCGAGCGCGGGGCCCATCATCTCGGCCAACGACTTCATCGCCCCATCATCGATGAAGCTGACACCCGTGTCGCGGTTGACGCGCTGCAACACGCGGAAACCCTTCGAGAAACAATGTGGCATCACTCTCGCTTGGGTCGTTGACACCTCTGGCCTCGAAAGCAAGAGTGCGCCGCCCTTTGCAGAAAGTCGGCCTTTTCCCCACCAAGGAGCATCGAATGACAGCATTGAATCGCAATGCGCTGATCGCGGCGTTGGCCGGTATGGCCATGAGCCTCGTGGCGTGTGGACCTACGACTCCCGGAGTTGATGGCGGCGGCGGCGGCACGGGCGGCGGCGGCGGCGCAGACTGCGTCGAAGACACCGACTGCCCCGACCCCCAGTTCTTCTTCTGCAACACGGTGACGTCGCAGTGCGAGCCGTCGTGCCGCTCGGCGGACCAGTGCAACAACCGCCCGACGCAGTACGAGCTCGCGTTCTGCAAGGGCTCGCTGGGCTGCCAGTGCGACGAGGGCAAGTGCGTCGGCTCGCTGTGCTCGTCCGACTCCGACTGTGGCACCCAGGTCTGCCGCAACGGCGCGTGCGTGCCGCCCCCCGCGGCCTCCACCGTGGCCAAGTGCCAGGTGACGCCGGACCTCGTGGTGATGCGCGAGGGCTCGAAGGCGAAGTTCTGGGTCTCGGCCTGGAACGCGCAGAACGAGCCGGTGGTGATCGCCGCCGGCGCGACGTGGTCGGCCCCGGGCGGCAGCCCGCTGACCGGCACCGGCACGGGCCTCTCGGCGGAGTTCACGGCGGGCACGACGGCGGCCACCACCGCCACGACCGCGGTGCAGGCGGCCTTCGGCTCGGTGAACTGCTCGGCGAAGGCCATCGTGCTGGCGAACCCGGCGGCCAACCAGGTCGCCGTGTCGGTCATCGACGAGCTCTCGGGCCGGCCGGTGGCGGGCGCGAAGGTCGTGCTGTCGCAGACGGACGGCACCATCATTTCGCAGGGCGGCAACGACTCGGTCGACACCTCGGCGGCCGGCGCGGCGACGCTGGCGCTGACGGGCAACCCGGCGACCTACACGGTCTCGGTCTTCCACACCGACTTCTCGTACGTGACGGTGGCGAACTACGGCGGTACCGAGCGCTTCCTCTCGTTCGCGCTGCGCCGCAACGCCACGGACAAGTACGGCGGCTACAAGGGCAACTTCAGCAACGTGCCCGCCACCTCGAACGTGCACGCGGCGCTCGCCGGCATGTCGCTCGCCGGCAGCATCACCAACCTGAACATCACCTCGCTGCTGGGCCCCTCGGTGCCGACGGACATCAAGATCGGCTCGGCCATCAACGAGACGGGCGTGCCCATTCCGGCCGGCGCGTTCCTCGGCTTCGGCGACCAGAAGATCAAGGACGACGTCGCGGGCCTGGGCCTCAACGGCACCTGCCTCGACGGCTCGGGTAACCCCGACGAGGCGAAGATCGTCGCGGGCACCTGCGGCACCCGCACGGCCTGGGCGCTCGCCGGTGACGTGCCGCTGGGCGACCTGCCCATCGACGCGCTCGCGGGCGGCACCGACAACATCGACATCGGCGCGCTGCTCTCGCGCATCCTGCCCATCTTCAAGAAGTTCAACTCGTCGGTGGTGCGCGACGTGCAGTTCAACCTGGCGCCGACGCCGGGCGCCGCGACGGGCAACCCGACGTACCCGAACTACCGGACCGACGCGAACTACGTCACGGCGAACCACGACTTCACGCAGATCCCCCTGGCCTTCGCCTTCGCGGCGAAGCTCCCGGAGCTGCCGAAGTTCCGAGGCACGTTCGTGGACGGCGCGGCCATCATCGGCGGCGCGAACGTCGCGGGCCGCGGCGTGGTGCCGCTGGGCATCGGCGTGGGCGTCAACACGGCGACGCCGATCGACGGGCAGATCGACAAGCAGGCCGACCTCCCGGCGGCGGGCATGATCGCCGTCCGCATGGCGCCGACGCACCACGGCCTCGAGGGCTCGGAGTACGGGCTGCTGATCGCCGCCATCTCGGCGAAGGCCCTCACTGACGCGTCTGCGGGGGCGGGCGCCTCGGCGCTCTTCCCGCGGCTGCCGAGCAACAAGCTCGTCTTCGACCCCAAGGGCACCACGCCCATCGACGTCTCGGGCCAGGCCTTCCCGGCCTTCCCCGAGGGTGCGCGGTTCAACTTCACGGCCACGGCCCAGGGCGCGGTGCCCAGCCGCAGCTTCCGCATCGCGACGGCGGTGGCGGGCGTGAACGTGCTGCGCGTGTCCTTCGCCGACTACCTCGAGCGCCGCTGGGACGTGCTGGTGGACCCTGCCACCACCACCACCGCGGGCTTCTCGCTGCCCGCGGTGCCGGGCACCCTGGCTGACCGCCTCTACTTCAACAACATGAGCGCGGGCGAGCGGTCGGACTTCGTGGTGCAGGCCTTCCGCATGGCGAAGGACCCGCTGGCCTCGACGCCGGTGCCGGTCACCTTCGCCAGCTACGTGGAGCTCAACGACACCAACGCGGACCGCACCACGGACTTCCTGACGGCGTTCTCGTTCCTCAACTACGGGCGCCCGCAGATCGAGTTCACGACGCCCGCCACGAACAACGCGACCATCGCCAAGGGCTCGAAGCTGGCCCTCACGGTGACCAACTTCAGCATCGGCACGGCGTCGACCAACGACGGCGTGGTGAAGCTCACCTTCACCGGCGGCACGGGCTGCGTCGACGTGGTGCTGAAGACCGAGACCACGGCCGGCAACGGTAAGCTCGAGACCACGCTGCCCACCGCCTGCGGCGGCGCGGGCGTGCAGATCAAGGCCGAGCTGCTCGGCATCGACGAGACGACCCCGGTCGCCCCGCCGGTGAGCAAGACCATCACGGCGACGATCCAGTAATCGGCTGACTGGCTGGTTCGAGGCGGGGCTCCCTTCCGTGTGAGGGGAGCCCTGTTTCGTTTTCTCCCGGCGCTGCTAGCGTAGGCGCCAGCGAATGGCCCGCAAGACGATCACCGCCGTCACCGTCATCTCGAAGATCTCCGACCGGGCCGTGAGCCGGGCGGCGGCCTTCGTGGTGATCCACGGCGAAGAGCTGGGCCGGAAGTACGACCTGCTCAAGATGCCGATGATCATCGGGCGGTCGTCGAAGGCCGACATCCAGGTCGACCAGGACTCCGTGAGCCGCAACCACGCGCGGCTGGGGGCCGACGGCGCGCGGCTGGTGATCGAAGACCTCGGCTCGACCAACGGCACCATCGTCAACGACGAGCACATCGAGGGGCCGACCCGCCTGCGCAACGGCGACTTCATCAAGATCGGCCGGACGATCTTCAAGTTCATCGCCACCAACAACATCGAGGCGGCGTACCACGACGAGATCTACCGCCTCACGACGGTGGACGGGCTCACCCAGGTCTTCAACCGGCGGTACTTCGAGGACGCCATCGAGCGGGAGCTCTCGCGCTCGCGCCGCTACGCCCGGCCCCTGTCGCTGGTGCTGATGGACATCGACCACTTCAAGAAGATCAACGACACCTTCGGCCACCTCGCTGGCGACGCGGTGCTCAAGGACGTGGCCAGCACGGTGCGCTCCCGCACGCGACGCGAAGACGTGCTCGCGCGCTACGGCGGCGAGGAGTTCGCGCTGCTGCTCCCGGAGATCGATCAGAAGGGCGCGGTGCAGATGGCCGAGAAGGTTCGCAAGCTGGTCGAGAAGCACGCCTTCGCCTTCGACGGCGAGATCATCCCCGTGACGCTGTCGGCGGGCGTGGCCACGGTGCAGGCCAAGAACGAGGACCCGCCGGAGCTCGTGCGGCGCGCCGACGAGAAGCTCTACGAGTCGAAGACCTCGGGCCGCAACCGCGTCTCGTCGTGAGCGCGGGCTAGAAGACGCTCTCGCGGTGCTGGAGCATGTCGGTGAGCATGCCCTCGATCTGATCGCGCACCGCGAGGTTCTTCCGCTCGACCCAGGCCAGGTCCTGCTCCGGCTCCGCGGGCGCCCCGTCGAAGGACACCGGCGGCGCGATGCGCACGTGCCAGCGCGCGGGGAGCGGGGGCAGGGTGACGGGCAGGTACTGCACCCCGAAGAGCCCGCCGGGCAGCTTGCCCAACAGCGGCATCGACTCCTCGCCGCCGATGATGGCCACCGGCAGCACGGGCACCTGCGCGCGCAGGGCGACCTTCACGTAGCCGCCGCGGCCGAAGCGGCGGAGCTGGTACCGCTCGGCGAAGGGCTTGGACAGCCCGTGGAAGCCCTCGGGGAAGACCACCAGCGGGCGCCCCTCCTCGAGCAGCCGCAGGGCGTTCTCGGGGCTCGCGCGCACCGCGCCGAGGCGGTTGGCCAGCACGCCGACGAAGGGGGCGTGGAAGACCTGGTCTTCCAGCAGCCAGCGCGACTGGGGCAGCTCAGGTCGCTCGCGGCGCAGGGCGAGGTGGAGCACCGGCCCGTCGAGCGGCAGCGCCCCCGCGTGGTTCGCCACGAGGATACACGGGCCCGCGGGCAGGTGCTCCGCGCCCTCGACCTGCACGCGCCAGTACTTGTCGTAGAGGAGCTCGCCGAGGGGCCGCAGCGACGCGGCGAGGGCCGGGTCCTTGCCCCAGCGGTCGACCTCGGCGCCGCGGCTCGCGAGGCCCACGGCGGTCCGCGCGGCGGAGAGGAGGCTGCGCGCGGCGCCCAACCACCCCTGGGGCACGAGACGGCCTTCGCTCGGCGCGAGCTCGCGCGGCGTCGTGGGGGGCTCGTCGGCTCTCGCGACCTCGCCGGACGTGGATCGGGGCGCGTCCGCGTGGGGCGTGGGGTCGCTCGTGACGCGCGGGGAGTTGCTGTGGGCCGTGGGGCCAGTCAGCGGCTGCGCGGACGGCGCGTTCGCGTGGGGTCGCGGGTCGCTGGTGACGCGTGGGGAGCCGCCGTGGGCCGTGGGGCCACTCAGCGGCTGCGCGGACGGCGCGTTCGCGTGGGGCCGCGGGTCGCTGGTCACACGTGGGGAGCCGCCGTGGGCAGCGGGCCCAGTGAGCGGCTGGGCCGAGGGCGCGTTCGCGTGGGGCGTGGGGTCGCCGGTGACGCGCGGGGAGCTGCTGTGGGCCGTGGGGCCACTCAGCGGCTGCGCGGACGGCGCGTTCGCGTGGGGTCGCGGGTCGCTGGTGACGCGCGGGGAGCCGCCATGGGCCGTGGGGCCATGGAGCGGCTGCGCGGACGGCGCGTTCGCGTGCGGCGTCGGGTCGCTGGTGACGCGCGGAGAGCCGCCGTGGGCGGTGGGCCCAGTCAGCGCCTGGGCCGAGGGCGCGTTCGCGTGGGGCGTCGGGTCGCTGGTGACGCGCGGGGAGCCGCCGTGGGCGGTGGGACCGCGCAGCGGCCGTGAAGTCGGCGCGTTCGCGTGGGGCGTCGGGTCGCTGGTGACGCGCGGCGAGCCACGATGGGCGGTGGGGCCACTCAGCGCCTGCGCCGTTGGCGCCGCAGCGTGCGGAGTCGGGTCCGACCCGAGGCGCGGAGTCTCGGGGTGCGCTGACGGAGAAACGGTGACGAGCGCAGACGCGCGATCGACCCTC
>CAYUZK010000191.1:0-11953 GCA_964449625.1 uncultured Archangium sp. | reverse complement strand
AGTGGCTGCGCGCCCAGAAGCCGCTGCATCCCCCGAAGTCGCCCATCGGCGAGGCCATCCGCTACGCCCTCAACCAGTGGAAGCCGCTGGGGCTCTTCCTCAAGGACGCGAACGTCCCCCTCGACAACAACGTCGCCGAGGCCGCGCTCCGCCGCGTGGCCCTGGGCAGGAAGAACTTCCTCTTCGTCGGCCATGAAGCCGCCGGCCGGAACCTCGCCGGCCTCTACTCGCTGGTGGCCTCTTGCGAGGCCAACGGCGTCAACCCCGTCGAGTACCTCGCTGATGTCCTCGGTCGCCTCGGCGAACACCCGAACTCCCGCCTCGACGAACTCCTGCCTCACAACTGGCGCGGCCCACCAGGTACGCCCGCCCGCGGGACCGTGCAGGCCTGACTGCCGGGCGTCCGCAGCGGGGAGAGCTCTATCCGCCCACCGTCAGGTCGATCTCCGGACGGTTACGCTGGTCGCGTCGGTGGAGTCGAGCAACCGCCGGGGCTGGGCGTTCACTGGAAGCGATCAGCGAAGACCGCGGCGCGGTGATCACCACCAGCACGATCGATATCCTGCGGAACAGGGCGGGACTCCTGCAGAACGGCTCGCAGCTCCGTCGCGCACGACGCGGCCGCAATCCCGCGGTTCCCTGAGATCGCTTCCAGACGGCCGGGCTCGCCACCTCACCTCTTGAAGCCAGCGTGCCGCCCTGACGCAGCCCGTCGGACGGCGGCAGCGCCACCTCGAAGGTTCAGCCGCGCTGGGCGATCTTGTAGCCAGCGCTACCGTGAAGAAGTCGGCTGTCCAGAGTCTCCAGCGCCGACGCGACGCTTCTACGAAAGGCCTCGGTGGCTGCGGAGAAACCTAAAGCATCCCGCACCACCCCGACGATCTCCTCGTCGTCGAGTTGACCGTTCAACCAAAGCGCCTCCTCGACGGCGACCACAAACTCACCTAGGTGAATCAACTCGGGCCTTGCTGCCTTGCTCCTTCTGCGCGGCACTGCCCGCTGCCCGGCCACGACCAGCCAATGATCCTGCTTGAGCACACGGGAGGGATGAACGAAGCGTTCCATCGTCTCGCTGATCTTGGCCATGATGGCGCTCCCAGCGCGCCTCTGGCCAAAGGCGGCCATCAGACGCTCGGCGACGTGGTCTTCATGCACAGGCGTCTCGACGCTTGCTACTTGCTCACAGAGTCGCAGAAGCGTGGCGGGTGAGGCATCAACGAGCTTGCCGGTCTGCGGCTCAAGATTGGTCACGACGTAGGGCTGGAACACCGGCACCTGAAGGGGTGGCCTCGCCAGGACGCGGCTCGGCAATGGTGCCGCAGGGGGGGGCGCGGCCGGGGGTGGAGGCGGAGAAAAGGGCTGCGTCGCTGAGCTGCTCTCGTTCGACGCCACCCGCTCCGCGCGCGCCCGCGACTTCTCGATGAGCCGCAGGAGGCGTTCGACCTCTCGTTGGGGGTTTCGCCACCAGTCGGTGCTCCACACCCGATGAATGTCCCACCCGAGCCCTCTCAGCACCTGCTCCCGGAGCCGGTCGCGATCTCTCGCGGACTGAGCTGAGTGGTAGGACGCACCGTCGCACTCGATGCCGCACAGGAACCGGCCCGGCCGGGCCTCATCCACGACACCGATATCGATGCGATAGCCGGACTGGCCCACTTGCGGGACGATCTGTACGCCCCTCTCCTGAAGTGCGACGACGACCTCGCGCTCAAACGGCGACTCGGCCGCCGCTCGGGCACTGACACTCGGCCCCTCGCTCGTCTGCTTCGTCTCGGCGAATCGAAGGAAGTCGCGAAGCAACTGCGCGCCCTTCTGGTCACCATGCACCGAGATGTCGTCTGCGCGCATCGAGGAGTAGACGCGCATGCGCTCTCTGGCACGCGTCGTCAAAACGTTGAGCCGCCGCCAGCCGGCCGGTCCGCTGAGCGGGCCGAAGTTGTTACGAACGCCTCCGCCCGCCCCCGGCCCGTAGGTCACGCTAAGGATGATGACGTCTCGCTCGTCGCCCTGGATGTTCTCAAGGTTCTTCACGAAGAACGATTCCTTCAGTTCCTTCGACATGAAGGCGTCGAGTTCGGGGCTGAGGCGCCGCTCCCGTTCGAGCAGGTCGTTGATTCGCTGCTGCTGAGGAAGCGAGAATGTCCCAACACCTAGCGAACGATGAGGCTCCCGGCGCACATGTTCGACCACGGCCCGCACGACGGCTTCTGCCTCCTTGGGATTGACGCCCTTTCCCACGTACGTCGCGCCCTCGACAAAGTGGAAGCTCAGACCAAACTGGTCAATGTCACGCTCGGTGCTTGGGAAAGTCAGCAGGGTCGAGTCATAGAAGTTACGGTTCGAGTACGAGATGAGGGTCTCGTGACGACTCCGGTAGTGCCACTGCAGCTGGGTGCCGTGGAAGCCAGCTGCCTGCGCAAGTTCGAGAACACTCTCCAGGTCCTCAAAACGCAGGTCGCCTTCCTCAGTCGTTGTGGCGTCGACCTCGCCCAGCTGAACTGAGAAGAAGTTCGTGGGCGGCAGCTGCTTAGGGTCCCCCACGACAATGAGCTGTCTCCCGCGCGCCACCGCCCCAAGCGCGTCTTCGGCGGTCAGCTGCGAAGCCTCATCGAAGATCACGACGTCGAACTTCTGCTCGATCGGGACCATCTGAGAGACCGTCATCGGGCTCATCAGAAAACAAGGCTTGATCGCCTGGATGGCCGCAAACCCCTCGTGCACCAGCCTCCGCACCGGAAGGTGCCCGCGCTGACGGGCCAATTGGTCACGCAGGAGCTGCTTTTCGGCCTGCGCGCCCTTCAGCGCCTCTTGTGTTCGGGCACGTACGCGCCCGACCACGCGCTGCTGGGACGTCCGAACGACGTCAGCATCCAGCTCCCGGAAGTGCTCGACCCGCGTCGAGTGCACAGAGCCATCGAATCTCCCGAAGCTGGGCTCTTCGAGTTCCAGACCATCTAGCCAGAGTTCCAAAACCCGGCGCTCGAAGGCGTCGTCCAGACGGGACCAGTCCCCACGTATCCGTGCGAAGTCCTCAACCAGCGGCTGTGCTGGACTCACGCGGACCTCCGCGAGTGCGCGCTGGAACGCCTGAAGTTCCGTCCAACGATTCCGAGCACCGTGCAACGTCCGAACATGCTCATGAACTACGTCGAGCAGCAGCAGCTCACCGGAGGGTGGTGGCCAGCCTCCGGCAGCTCGAATCGTCAGCCAGAGCCGCTCAGCGCGAGAAAGATCAGCGGCAAACCGCCGCAGAAACGCCAGATCCGGCGAGCCAGAAGGCAGGGCCGACGCCAAGTCGCCCCTCGCCGGCAGCAGCCCGAGTAGCAAGCGGAACGCCTTTGTCCACTCAAGGACTCGACGAAGCTCCTTCACATCACCTGATGCGCCCCCCCACAGCGCTCCAAGGTAGCTCGCTGCGACAGGGTCGGCCTCGAGCGCAGCCCGCTGCGCGCGCGTGCGAAGGGCTTCCGCGACCGTCTGCGCCGCGGAGAAAGCGTCAATCCAACGTCCTTGGGCGATGGCTACCTTCAGAGACTTGCGCGCGCGCCACCACGCGGCACTGAACCAGGCCCAGATGCTCCGGCCTTTGGCCAGCACGAGCTGCGCCGGTTGCCCAAATGGCTCCAGTTCGAGCCCCGGAGCAAGCAGATCCGCAAGCATCTGCTCGGCTCGCTGCACGCGCTCAGCCCGGTCGAGGGCACTTGCGACGTGCTCGTGGCGCGACTCCCATTCCGGGCCAGCGACCGACTCCCTGGGAACCCGGGGGGCGCCGTCTAGTCTCTGTGCAAGCTCAGCCAACGATGCGTGCGTCGAGAGATCTCTCGCCACGACGCCAAACTCCAGTTCGAGGCGAGGGGCATCCGCTCGGAGCGCGTCGACCAGCGGCAGCAACTCCTGGAGCGCGTCAAGCAGCCGCTCTCGACGCTCCAGCGAGAAATCGCTGAGATCAGCGCCCGCCCATGGGTGCGATTCGGGCGTGCCATGCAGGCCGGAAGCAGCCGAGGCGAAAGTGGCCAACAACTGCTTGGTCCGCAGAAGGCTAGACGGCGAAAGCCCCGCGAGCGGCAACGACACCCGCGCACTGGGCGCGCTTCTCAGTTGCAGTAAGCGACCCATCGCCTCGAAGGCCGTCATCTCGAGTGGCGCTCGGCGCTGGTGAAGAACCCGCGCGTACGCAGACAACTGCTCACGGAGTTCCGGCAGAAGAGAAGCGCTGCCATTCGACGTTGTCACGGAGGCAAGCGACGCCTCCCATGCCGCACCAACACTCTGAAGCAGAACCTTCTTGTTCGCCTTGCTGGAGTGAAGTTCGAGGCAATAGTCGCCAAGCCCCGCGGCCTTGAGCCGGTCTGCGACGACATTAAGTGCGGCCTGCTTCTCCGCAACGAACAGAACCGTCTTGTTCTCGGCTAGGAACCCCGAAACGAGATTCGTGATGGTCTGCGACTTGCCAGTGCCTGGTGGGCCGTGAATCACCAGATTCAGGCCGCGAGCGGCGGCGACGAGGGCTCGCTGTTGAGTCGAGTCTGCGTCGACCACCTGAAACGTGAGTTCAGATCGAAAATCCCGATCCAGCTCCAGCTCGCGAATCTCCCGAGGAAGAACAGACGCAGCTTCAGGCGTCCCGGTGCGCAAGGCGAGTTGCCTGACCACCGGGTGCGTGCGCACAACTTCCGCATTTCTCTTCAGGTCCTGGTGCATGACCAACTTCTGAAACGAGAAGTTGCTCGCTACGCACGAACGCGTGAGCCGCCACTGCGGCTTGGAGCGGACGAGGGCGTCGACCTTGGAGTACCAAGAGGCGACATCGAACTCGCCTGCATCCATTTCTGGCAGACGAATGTCGTGCTGACTCTGGAGGTACTCGACGAGCGCTGGATTGACCAGCGGTTCATCTTCCGACGCCTGCACGCTCCACCGCTCGGCGGTTTCACGCCTAAGCACAGCTGGCACGAGCAGAAGAGGCGCGCGCCTCGTCTTTGCCGAAGCCTTCGCCTCTGTGAAGCACAGAAAACCGAGAGCGACGAAGAGCGTCGAAACACCCTGCTCCTCCATCGCGGTTCGCGCGGTCTCGGCGAGCTTGCGCAACTTGGTGAGCAGCACCTCCTTTGACAGTCCCGTCTCGAAGGCGTCGACGATGCGACCAGACTCGACCTCGGCAAGAAGGTTCTCGTCACCGTCGCCGTCCTCTTCGACGATATCGTTGCTCTCCTCCTCCTCCTCTTCCTCCTCCTTCGCGGCATCGCCCTCAGCGTCGGCGCCACACCGGAAGACGATCCTGCGTTTCTTCTCGACGAGCGCTTGCCAGACGGCTACCGGCTGCTCGCCGACAATCTCAACCGCTGATGAACGCGGACCGCCGGCAAAGTTCAGCAACCGGTTCCGCATCGACGTGTCGATGAGTTTCCGTTGAGCATTCTCGACAAATGCGTGGAGCGTACCCTTGCCGACGCTCTCACCAGCCTCGGGGAGCGAGCCCGCCCCAGACGATTCAGACTTCGCCATCACCGCCTCCTCAGCCGACAAGGGCGGCAGCAGCCTACCGTAGGAGAGGCGACCGCGAGCGAACGTCTGTCGACCTGGGAGATCGACAGCGCGACCTCCAGCGTCACACCTGTCGCCCAACCTTGGGGTCGAAGCACCGACCTCGGAGGCGTGCATGGCGAAGACGGTGATGTTCCTGGTGGCGACCTTGATGCTCGTGGGCTGCGGCCCCACGACGGTGGGCGAGTCCTGCGACCTGCTGGGGAAAACCGTCTGCGAGCGCTGCTTTCCGCAGGAGACAAGCGCCTGCCTCTCGGGCGCCTACTCATCTTGCTGCAGGGGCTCGACCTGCGAGATGCCGGTGCGCGACAGCGGGAAGGTGCTCGAGTGCAACAACCTCCTGAAGTCGGCCTCCTGCTCGTCCCTCGTGCAGGGCAACGCGCCGGCTGTCTGCGTCGGGGTGGCGGCGCCGTAGAGCCGCCCCTCGAATGGGTATCAGCCCTAGGGCGCCCTCCGGCGCCCCGAAAGGACTGAAGCCATGCTCGTGGGAACGAAGAACTTCAGACGCTCGCTGCAGCTCGACTGGAAGCGATCTCAGGGAACCGCGGGATTGCGGCCGCGTCGTGCGCGACGGAGCTGCGAGCCGTTCTGCAGGAGTCCCGCCCTGTTCCGCAGGATATCGATCGTGCTGGTGGTGATCACCGCGCCGCGGTCTTCGCTGATCGCTTCCAGCGCGGCGATGAGCACGTCGCGCCCCTGGCGAATGAGCGGCCACCCGCGCACCTGGGGCTCCGTCGGCTCGCCCAGCGTCTCCTCGAACCAGCGGCGGACGACGGGGTGAAACGGCGCGAGGGCGGGCGACGACATGGCCACTGACTGAACAGGAGTTCACTGAGGAGATCAAGCCACCCAACCCGGCAGCCCGGTGCGATGGTGGCACCCTGATGCCGACCTGGCTGCTCCTGGGCCTCCTCGCCACCACCCCACCGCTGGTGCCGGCCGACGCGCCGCTCGCGCCGCCGCCCACGCGCGGGTTCAGCGTTGCCCCGCGGCCCGCGCCGACGCCCGAGGCCCCGCCCGTCGTCGGCGTGTACTTCGCGCCCATGAGCCTCTTCAGCCTCTCGCTCTACGCGGAGGTCGACGTGCCGCTCGCCGGGGGCCTCGACGTCTTCGCCGTGATCGGCGGCGGCTTCCTCGGCCAGCTCGGCTTCGAGGCGGGCCTTCGCTACTACGGCCTGGGTCGGTCGCTGGAGGGCTTCTACGTGGACGCGCGCGCCTCGGGCTTCGCCATGCCCGCGTGGTCCTTCGTGATGCTGGCGCCGGGCCTGCAGCTCGGTCACGCCTGGCGCGTGAAGTCCTTCGTGATGTCGATCGGCGCGGGCTTCAGCACCTGGTGGACGGTGAGCCGCGGCGCGCCGCAGAACTTCCTCTTCGGCACCCCCACCAACGACGAGGTCATCGCCTTCCCCGGCGTGCAGGTGCCCGCGGGCAACGGCCCCTCGGTGCAGCCCACGATGCGCGTCGCCATCGGCTTCGCGCTCTAAGGCGCCTCGAGGGCGTCAGCGAAGACGCGCAGCGCCCGGGCCGCCTCCGCGCCGTCGTTTCTCCGCTGCGCCGCCGTGACGCCCTCGGCGAGGCGCTGGAGCGCCGGCGCGGCCGCGTGCCCCTGCGCCGCCGCCCAGGGCCCCATCACCTCGATGGGCCAGATGCTGACGAAGGGCTGCGCCGCGGCGGCGCGGGCGTGGGCCGCGGCCTCGGCGTCGCGGCGGGCCTGCACCAGCGCGAGCGCGTGGAGCAGCTCGCGGTCGAAGTTCGTCTCGCGCGAGGGGATGCTGGCGAGCTGCTCGAGCACCCACGCGTGGCGACCGTCGAGGAGGCCCAGGTACAGGGCCGTGCGCACCGACTCGAACTCGAAGGCGCGCAGCTGGTTGGCCACCAGGGGCCACCCCCGCGCGGCGTCGCCCTCCTCGAGGAGGAAGTAGGCGTAGGCCCGCCGCGTGGCGAGGTCGTCGGGGCTGATGAGGAGCAGCGACTCGAAGAGGCGGCGCGCCTCCTGCGCCGCGGCGTCGCCCTCTGCGGTCGAGAGGTGCTCGGGGAAGAAGCGCTGCGCGAGGCACACGTAGCTCAGCGCGTCGGCGAGGCGGTAGAGCGAGCGCGACGAGCGGCCGAGGGCGTGCGCCTTGCGCGCGACGTGCTCGAGGGCCCGCACCCGCCGCACGGCCCCGGGCCCGTCGAGCTCGTTGACGGCGAGGATGAAGCGATCGAAGTGCACCAACGCCAGCGCGTTCCAGGTGCGCTCGTCGTCGGGCGAGAGGGCCAGGAGCTGCTGGCCGAGGCGCTCGCTCTGGGCGGCCCAGGCCTGGGCGTCTTCGTGGCGCCCCAGGTTCCCCGCCTGGGTCGAGAGCCGGCTCGCGAGCTCGAGGCGGGCAAGGAGCAGCTCCGGCGTCGGCGGGGTCGAGGCCTCCGTCTCCTTCCACAGCGCGGCGAGCTGGGCGTGGCGCTCGGCCAGGGGCACCTCGGGGCGATCGTTGATGGCCGTGTGCCGGCACGTCACCCGCGCCGCGAGGAGCCGGGGGTCGTCGCCCGCGGTGCTGGCGCCGGCGAGCGCGAGGCAGTGCTCGGCGGCGACGCGGGCGTCGGCGATCCGGTCGGCCGACTCCAGCTCGCTCACCAGCCGCGACCAGGTCCACGCGGCGTTGACGGCGTCGTCTTCGACCGGGCTCGTGCGCAGCCAGGTGCTCACGCGCTCGGTGAGGCGGGCGCCGAGCTCGTCGTCCACGTCCACGCGGATGCGGTCGAGCACGTCGCCGGCCAGCAGGAGCGCGAACTCCCGCGACTGGTTGCGCTCGGCCCGCACCCGCGCCACCGCGGTGACGGCCCCGGCCGTGAGCGCCACGAGCGCCGCCGCGACGACGCCCACGACGAGGCGGTTGGCGCGCACGAAGCGGGCCACCAGCTCGAGGGGCCGGTAGACGTGGGCCGCGACCCGGTTGCCGTGGAGCCACGCGTCGAGGTCGCGGGCGAGGGCCTCGGCCTCGGCGTAGCGGTGCTCGCGCGACGGCTCGAGGGCCTTGTCGCAGATGGCCGCGAGATCGCCCGGGAGCTCCGGCACCAGCGCGCGGACCGGGGGCGGCGCCTCGCCGGCCCGGGCGCGCGGCGGGCACCCCGTCAGCACCTCGAAGAGGATGCCGCCCAGGCCCCACACGTCGCTGCGCTCGTCGATGAGGGCGCGCGCGCCGGTGAGCTGCTCGGGGCTCATGTACGCGGGGGTGCCCAGGCGCCCCTGGCCGTCGCTGACGGTCTGCGCCGCCTCGACGAGGTGCACGGGCCCCGAGGTGTCGGGCGCGAGGTCCGTCAGCTCGCCGGCGGCGCGGGCGCGCGCGAGGCCCCAGTCGATGACGAGCGTCTCGCCGTAGCGGTCCACCATCACGTTCTGCGGCTTCAGGTCGCGGTGCACCACGCCGCGCGAGTGGGCGTAGGCCACCGCGTTGCACGCCGCGAGCACGTGGGGCAGCAGCCGCAGCCGCGCCTCGAGCGACGGCGCCTCCTTCACCACGAGGTCGAGCGTGCGCCCGCGGATGCGGCGCATGACGGAGAAGAGGTGCCCCTCGGGCGTGCGGGCGACGTCGTGGACCGAGACGATGCCCTGGTGCTCGAGCTGCCCGACGATGCGGGCCTCCTGGAGCAGCCGCGCCTCGGCCACCTTGCCCCGCGGCGCGCCCTGCAGCGCCGCGCGGAGTTGCTTGAGCGCGACGTCGCGGTTGAGCGCGCGGTCTCGCGCCAGCACCACCTTGGCGAAGCCGCCCCGGCCCAGCACCTCGGGCTCCCCGTCGGCGCCGGTGGCCCGCTGGTAGCGCTCGGGCACCTCGAAGGGCACGTCGTCGAGCGCCGGCGTGGGCCGCCCGTCGTCGGGCGTGGGGGCGGTGACCTGCAGGGCCGCGCGCAGGGCGCCGCGACAGGGCTCGCAGTCTTGCGCGTGGCGGCGCTGCGCCTCGGTCGCGGGCGTGCCTGCGGCGAGGCGGGCCAGCTCGGCGTCGGTGAGGCAGGCGCTCATGGGTGGGCGAGCGTAACCCCCTCGTCAGCGAAGCGCGTCGAAGGCGGCGTTCACCACGCCCGAGTACTGGACCTGCCAGAGGTGCGCGAGCGGGGTGTTGTGCGGGCCCGGCAGGCGAACCGTGGTGGCGCCGGGGAGGTCGAGCTGCGCCGAGGGCATGTAGCCGTCGCCGTCCTCGAAGAGGCCGGGCTTCGGGCCCAGGGTCGGCGTGCCGGTGGTGCCGATGATGGTGACGCCGCCGTGCACCTGCCCCTGCTGCCGCGCCCAGGTGCGGTTGAGGTCGCCGACGAGCTTCGAGCCGACGGCCAGCTCGCCAGACGCCTCGTCCACGTTCTTGATGGGGTTGCCCACCACCTCGCCGATGTTGCCCAGGTAGGTGCCGTGCGAGGCCGGCCCGATGAACACCGCGCGCTCGACCCGGGGGCCCTTCGAGGGGTCGCGGCCGTCGAGGTAGAGGCGGAAGTCGGTGCCGCCGGCGCTGTGGGTGACGACGTCGACGCCGCCCTGCCCGGTGGCCTTCGCGATGCGCTCCATGGCGCGGGCGATCTGCGGGGCCTTCTGCGTCGGCGAGGCCCAGGGGTCGCGGTACTCGAGCTGGAAGAGCTTCGCCTGCTCAAGCTCCGCCGCCGTCACCTCGCGGCCGCTCTTGTCGCCGAGGCGGAAGGTGTCCTGGCTGGCGACGTAGACCACCACCGGCCCGTTCTTCGGGTGCCGGGCGAGCTGGTTGCCCATGGCGTCGAAGGACTGCGCGGGCATGGTCAGCCCGGGGATCATCACCAGCGGCCGCTCCAGCTTCGGCGGCGCGGCGAGCGGGCCGTAGGCGACGCGCTGCGGGCCGGTCAGCTTGTCGGCGGGCCCGGGCGGCCGGAGCGAGTTGAAGACGCGATCCGACATCCAATCCTTGGTGGCGTTGAAGGGGTCGATGCGCGGCCCCTGCCCTCGCCGGAAGGCCTCGGGCGTGCGGGCGGCGACGAAGCTGTCCACCGCCGTCGTCACCTTCCGGCTCGCGGTGGCGACGGGCTTCACCACGGCGGTGGCCGCGCGCGTGACGGGCGCGACGGCGCGGCGGAGGGGCGTGAGGGCAGGCATGGCGCGAGTGTCGTCACTCCGCCGACCCCCGTCATCGGCAGACCACGACAAACCCCCATGCAGCCAGCGCCAGCCGTCAGCGCGTCCAGCCGATGGCGCGGGCGGTGGCCGGGCCGATGCGCACCTCCTCCAGCGACCGGGGCACGCGGCCGGCGTCGGGGCTCACCGGCAGCTCGCCGACCATCACCTCCGCGAAGCGCTGGGGGAAGGGCGGCACGCGCTCCGGCTCGGCGAGGCCGTCGGGCACGCGCGCGCGGCCGCTGGGCTCGTAGGCGTCGACGGCGCCGAGGCAGTGCAGCAGCTCGTGCGCGACCGCCGTCAGCTCGAGGGCCAGCTCCGGCTCACCACCGGGCGCCAGCACCAGCCCCACCTCGCCGTACCGCTCCGCCGCGCCCTCGACGAAGCGCCCACGCCCCGCACCCGACGCGCCCAGCGAGACGACGAGGCGCACGTCGCCGGTGGGGGCCGCGAGGGCGTCGAGCGCGCTCCGAAAGGCCCGGGCGGCGCGCACGTCGTCGAGCCAGGCCCCCGTCGGCTCGGGCTGCCGCGGCCGGGGGCCGCCCCGCACCGGCTCGACGAGCGACAAGGAGAGCGGCCGCGGCAGCGGCGCCTCGAGGCGCGCCGCCTCCGCGGTGAACCAGGCCTCGAGGGCCACCAGGCCCTCGCGCCAGGTGTCCACCACGGCGGCCTCCACCGGGGCTTCGCTGTGCAACACCACCGACACCGTGAGGGGCCGCGCCCAGGCGAGGCGCGCGGCGCGGCGCCGGCTCTGCCGCAGCCCCAGCCCCGCCAGGGGCACCAGCACCAGGAGGAGCACGGCCACGCGGCGCCACTTCCACGTCGCGCTGCGGCGCTCCGCGGCCGCGCAGGCGAGGCAGCGGGGCCCGCGAGGCCCCTGCGCGCAGAGCGGGCAGATGGCGGCGCCGCAGCGCCCGCATGACAGGTCGGCGGTGAGGCGCGGGTGGGCCGCGCAGCGCAGCGTGGTGGGCGGCGCGTCGACGGGCTGCGACGACACGCCGCAGGCCGCGAGCGCCTCGCTGACCGCCCCGGCCGCCTCCGGCGTGAGCTCCAGCGGCAAGACGCGCGCGCTGGCGAGCAGCGCCTTCGCCTCGGCGGCGCTGACGCCGACCGCGCGGGCCAGGGCCACGGCAGCGCGCGGCGCCGTGGACCGCGTGGTGCGCAGCCTCACCGCGGGCGACCCGCGCGCCGCCCGTCGCGGAAGCGGCCGGGGGTGAGCCCCGTCCACCCGCGGAAGGCGCGCCCGAAGGCGGCCGCGTCGGCGTAGCCCACCGCGCGGGCCACCGCGTCCACGGTCAGCTCGCCACG
>CAYUZK010000190.1:0-11991 GCA_964449625.1 uncultured Archangium sp. | reverse complement strand
GGCGACTTCTGCGGGTACGTCTTCAGCTTCCCCGAGGGGCGGCGGCGCTGCACGGCGACGGTCGGCCGCGTGAAGGACGGGCCGCTCGCGGTGAGCCACGGCGCGCGCCTGCCGGTGCTGGAGGCCGACTCGGCGCCCCTGGCCAAGGGCATGCTCACGGTGCCCTGCTTCACCGGGCTGCGGTACCTCATCGTGCCGGTGGTGTGGGAGGGCGACACCCTCGGGCGCATCGTCTTCGGGCCCTTCATGCCCGACGACCTCAAGGACTTCCCGCCGAAGACGCTCACGGAGATCGCCGAGGGCTTCGACGTCAGCAACGCGCAGGGGCTGGTCGAGAAGGTGCGCCGGGCGCCCGAGGGCACCATCGCGCGGGTGATGCTGCACTTCGCGCAGCTCATGCAGACGATGCTCTTCGGCGGGCAGAAGATGTTCCTCACCTCGCAGCTGCACATCGAGTCGACGCTCGACGCGAACCGCGAGCTCGAGGAGCGGAACCGCCGGCTGGAGGACGCCAACAACCGCCTCAAGGAGCTCGACCGGCTCAAGAGCGCCTTCCTCGCCACCGTGAGCCACGAGCTGCGCACGCCGCTGACCAGCATCATCGGCTACTCCGAGATGCTGGCCGAGGGGCTGGCCGGCGCGCTCAACGGCGAGCAGGTGGACTACGTGCGGACCATCATGGAGAAAGGCGAGACGCTGCTGAAGCTGATCAGCAGCATCCTCGACATCTCGCAGATCGAGGCGGGCAAGGTGCGGCTCAACTTCGAGCCCATGGACGCCCTCGAGCTCATCAACGGCTCGCTCTCGAGCCTGCGGCCGCAGGTGCAGAAGAAGGGCGTGGCCCTCGAGGCGCGGCTGCCTGCGCAGATGGGCGCGGTGGCCGGCGACCGCGACCGGCTGCGGCAGGTGGTGGTGAACCTGCTGGCCAACGCGGTGAAGTTCACGCCGAAGGGCGGGCGCGTGCTGGTGACCCTGACCGAGGTGCAGCACCAGCCCGACCTCAACGTGCCGGGCTACCGCATCCTCGTGGAGGACTCGGGTGTCGGCATTCCCGCCGACCAGTTCGAGAAGATCTTCAACAGCTTCTACCAGGTCGACTCCTCCTCGACGCGCGAGTACGGGGGCGCGGGCCTGGGCCTGGCCATCGTCAAGAGCTTCGTCGAGGGGCACGGCGGGCTGGTGCGCGTGTCGAGCGAGCTGGGCCACGGCTCGCGCTTCACCCTCATTCTCCCCGCGACGCCGTCGTCGCAGGCGCAGGTGCACATCACCCCGCCGGTCACGGCGATCGCCCCACCCGATGACCGCTTCTAGGCCGGCGCGGCCGGAGCGGGCCCCGCCGGAACAACCTGGCGCCCGCGCGAGTTCCACGCTGCACGATTAGGGTCCATCCCCCCGTGTTCGAGCCGTCCGCCCCCGTTGCTCCGCCGCCCCCGCGTCGCGCGCCCGCGCCGACGGAGGGGCGCGCCCTGCGGCTCCTCGACGAGGTCCGCGGCGCGCAGGTGCGGGCCCTCTGGGCGCAGGGCGTGCTGCTGGCGGCGGCGGCCTTCCTCCTGCTCGTCTTCGCCGGCGCCTGGGCGAGCGCGGCCTCGGTGCCCCTGGGGCAGGGAGTGCTGGCCCTCTCGCTGCTCGCGCCCCTGGTGCTGCTGGGCGTCTACGGCGTGGTGCTGCCGCGGCGGCGCGTCGGCGACCCGTTGCGCACGGCGCGGCTGCTGGCCGAGAAGGCGCCAGAGCTCAACCTGGACCTCCTCGCGGCCGTGGAGCTCAGCCGCGCCCTGGGCCGCCGCGAGGACTTCTCGCCGGAGCTCGCGCGCGCCTTCCTGCGGCAGGTGGACGCGCGGGCGGCCCGCCAGGACGTCGGCACGCTGGTGGACCCCCGGCCGGTGCAGCGCGCCGCGGCGGGGCTGGTGGCCGCCGTCTTCGCGGTGCTGGCGCTGGTCGGGTGGAAGGGCGGCGAGGTGCGGCGGGGCCTCGCGCTCGCCTTCGCCGCCGAGGCGGAGGTGGAGGTGGTGCGGCGCGCGCCCATCACCGGCGACATCGAGCTGACGTACCGCTACCCGGCGCACACGGGCCTCGAGCCGCGCAGCATCCCCTCCAGCACCGGCGACGTGAGCGCGCCGGCGGGCACCGAGGTGACCGTGAAGACGCGGGCGGACCGCGAGGTGTCGGGGGCGGCGCTGCTCGTCAACGGCGCGCGCCTGCCCATGCGCGTCGAGGGCCGTGAGCTGACGGGCAGCTTCGTGCTCGAGCAGTCGGGCCAGTACCACGTGGCCTTCCTCTCGGGCAGCCGGGTGGTGGCCGAGGGCCCGGACCTGAGCCTGACGGTGGAGGTCGACCAGCCGCCCCAGGCCCGCATCAGCGCGCCCATCGACGGGCTGGAGCTCGACCCGGCGAAGCAGGCGGTGGCGCTCAAGTTCGAGGCCTCCGACGACTACGGCCTCTCGGCCCTCGAGCTGGTCTTCACGCCCCGCGGCGGCGAGGCGAAGCGGGTGTCGCTCAAGCCCGACGACGGCCGCACCACGCGCGGCGCCTACCAGTGGGACCTCGCGCCGCTGGCGCTCAAGCCGGGGCAGACGGTGACGTACTTCCTCGAGGCGACGGACAACGACGCGGTGAAGGGGCCCAAGAAGGGCACCTCGGCGGTGATGACGCTCAAGCTCTACTCCTCGGCGGAGCACCGTCGCGAGGCGCTGGCCCGGGCCGAGGCGCTGTGGACGCGCCTGCTCGACCACCTCGCAGACCGCATGGAGGCGCCCGACCGCAAGAGCCCCGCCCCGGTGGACGCGGCGGTGGCCGGCAAGCCCATCGACGAGCGCGCGGCGCAGCTGTCGGGCGACCTCACGGCCCTGGCGCAGGCGCTGGAGGAGGACCGGGAGCCGCCCCGCGAACTCGTCTCGGCGCTGCTCAACGTGGCGGGCGAGCTGGGCGCCGACACCACCACCATCACCGGGCACCGGCGCTTCCTCCTGCGGCTGGCGGGGCGCGAAGGCAGCGGGGGCAAGCCGCTCAAGACCCTGGGCGACACGAAGGGCGGCACCTACAGCCAGGACCTCGCGCGGCGCCTCTCGGCGGGCATCGAGGCCGACGTGCGGCGCAGCGAGAAGAACGTGCTCTACCTCGAGGCGCTGCTCGACCGCGCGAAGCTCGACGCCATCAAGGAGCTGGCCAAGCAGCTCAAGGAGGACCGGCGCGAGCTCTCGGCCCTGGTGGAGGAGTTCTCGAAGACGAAGGACCCCGCGGTGCAGGAGGCGCTGCTCGAGCAGATGGAGGCGCTCAAGCAGCGCATGCTCGAGCTGCAGCAGCGCATGGCCGAGCTGTCGAAGGGCATCCGCGACGACTTCATGAACGCCGACGCGCTCCAGGAGATGATGGAGGAGCGCGACCTCGACGCGAAGCTGGCCGAGGTGGAGCAGCTGGTGAAGGAGGGCAAGGCCGAGGAGGCGCTCAAGAAGATGCAGGAGCTCGCCATGGAGATGGACGA
The DNA here is from genome assembly GCA_964449625.1 of uncultured Archangium sp. GTDB lineage: Bacteria > Myxococcota > Myxococcia > Myxococcales > Myxococcaceae > Archangium_A. Next base: position 8,513 of record CAYUZK010000190.1, on the reverse strand, counting down.
GTTCCTCGAGAGCCTCGACGAGGCCGGCGACCGCGCCGAAGCCGAGGCTGACCCCGAGCTCGAGCGGCAGTTCGCCGAGTTCCAGCAGAACCTCGAGGAGACCGTGGAGCAGCAGCAGCAGCTCGCCGACAAGACCCAGGGCCTGCGCGACAAGTACCGTCAGCAGCAGAAGGAGCGCGTGGCCCGCCAGGGCGAGGCCCTCAAGCGGGAGCTCGAGGCGAAGCTCGAGGCCCTCGAGCAGAGCTGGAAGACGCTCGACGGCGACCGCTTCGGCTTCCGCTTCGAGGACATGAAGAAGGACGCGCTCCAGGCGCGCGACAACGTCTCGCAGGCGCTGGAGTCGAACGACTTCGACCTGGCCAGCGAGGCCGCCGACCGCATGGAGGAGAAGGCCCGCGAGATGGCGGCCCAGGCCCAGGAGCAGCGGCGCCTCGACGAGCTGTTCCACAACCCGCCGGAGGTGCGCCGCGAGTCGAAGCAGGCCCACGATCGGCTGACACGCGACGCGAAGCAGGCCGAGGAGGTGGCCGGGCGACTGCGCGAGCTCTTCCCCCAGTCGGGGCAGCAGCTGAGCGAGGCCGACCGGCAGCAGCTCGGCGAGCTGGCCCGGCAGCAGAAGCAGCTGCAGCAGAAGGCGCAGCAGCTCGAGCGGCAGATGGGGGAGATCGGCGAGCGGGCGCCCATCTTCGACGAGGACGCGCAGCAGCAGGTGCAGCAGGCCGGCCAGCGCATGCAGGGCGCGGGCGAGCGGCTGCAGGGGCGCGACCCCAGCCGCGGCTTCGGGGAGCAGCAGGGCGCGCTGCAGGCGCTGAACGGGCTCCAGCAGGCCCTCGAGCAGGCCGGCAACCGGGGCAAGAAGGGCGGCATCCCGCTCCCGCTCAAGCAGCGGGGCCGCGGGCGCGGCGACCGGCACGAGAAGGTCGAGATCCCCGACGAGGACCCCAACGCGGCGCCGCGGGAGTTCCGCAAGGACGTGATGGACGCCATGAAGCAGGGCGCGCCGGATCGCTACCGCGACCAGAACAAGCGCTACTACGAGGAGCTGGTGAAGTGAGGCGGCCCGGCTGGCTGGTGGTGTGGCTGCTCGCGGCGCCGGCCCTGGCGCTGGCGCAAGAAGACGCGCCGCCGCTTTCGGGCGTGCCCGCGGAGGCGAAGGCGCGCTTCCAGAACCTCGACCAGCACCTCGAGGACTGGGACGTGCCCGGCGCGAAGGCGGAGCTCGCCGAGCTCGAGAAGCTCGCGCCGCCGACGCTCGAGCACCTCTCGTACTACCGGGGCCGCATCGCCTTCGAGGAGGGCCGCTACGAGGAGGCGGCGGCGCTGCTCGAGCAGGCGGGGCTCAAGGACAAGCCCTCGAGCTGGATCCGCATCGCGAAGGACACGCAGGCCATCGTCGGCCAGCACCTGCGCGCCGAGAGCGCGCACTTCGTGCTCCTGTACCCCAAGGGCAAGGACGAGGTGCTGGTGCCCTGGGCCCTCGACGCGCTGGAGGGCATCCACGCGGCGCTCAAGGCCGACCTGGGCTACGCGCCGCCGGGCAAGGTGCGGGTGGAGCTCATCTCGAGCGCCGCCGAGCTCTCGAAGATGTCCACGCTCTCGAAGGAGGCCATTCGCACCACCGGCACCATCGCCATCTGCAAGTTCAACAAGCTCATGGTGACGAGCCCCCGGGCCGTGGTGAAGGGCTACGACTGGCTCGACACGCTGGCCCACGAGTACGTGCACCTCGTGGTGAGCCAGAAGAGCCGCAACGCCGTGCCCATCTGGATGCACGAGGGCCTGGCCAAGTACCTCGAGTCGCGCTGGCGCGGGCCGGCCGGCGGGGCCATGACGCCCTCGACGCTGGCGCTGCTGGGCAGCCGGGTGAAGAAGAACCAGCTCGTGCCCTTCGAGAAGATGCACCCCTCGATGGCGCTGCTGCCCACCGCCGAAGACGCGGCCACGGCCTTCGCCGAGGTCTTCTTCGCCATCAAGCTGGTGGACACCGAGGGGGGCCCGAAGGCGCTCGAGCGCATGCTCGACGCCATGGCCCGGGGCGTCAGCGACAAGGTGGCCGTGGAGACGGTGATGAAGCGGCGCTGGCCCGAGTTCGAGAAGGCGTGGATGGCCTTCCTGCGCAAGCAGCCCTACCCGAAGGAGCTCATTCCCCTCTCGTCGAACGAGAAGAAGGAGCTCACCGCCGACGCCGCGCCGAAGAAGAAGAAGGAGAAGCGCGAGGTGTCCTTCGGGGACTTCGCCGAGGTGAAGGAGGCCGACGCGCGGCGGGCGGCGCACCTGGGCGAGCTGTTGCGCGAGCGCAGCCGCATGGTGGCCGCGGCCGAGGCCTACGGCCGGGCGCACCGGGCGGTGGGCGACAAGTACGAGTCGGTGTCGAACAAGTACGCGCTGACGCTGCTCGAGCTGCGCCAGTACGACGAGGCAGCGCGGGTGCTCGAGGGCAGCCTCACCATGCACCCCGGCAGCGCGTCCACCAACGTGCACCTGGGCCGCATCCGCCTGCGCGCGCGGCAGCACGAGGCCGCCCGCCGGGCCTACCTCGACGCGCTCGCCGTCAACCCCATGGACCCCGAGGTGCACGTGGCGCTCGTCGCCGTGGGCGAGGCCGTGAAGGACGCGCAGCTGACCTCCCGCGCCACGGCCGCGGTGCAGACGCTGCTCGGGGTGGAGGCGGGCAAGGTGTCGCTCCTCGCGCGCCGCTTCGCCTCGACCGAGGACCTCGCCGCCGTGGACGTGGAGGTTGCCCCGCCGCCTTCCGCCCCAGCCTCGCCCGACGCCGGGTGAGCGCCCGCCCGCGTCAGCGCGTGTAGCCCATGACGCGGTAGACGAGCCGACCCAGCAGCTCGCGCAGCGCGCGCCCGCTCTGGGCGAGGTACTCCCCGCGGGGGGCCACGTGCCGGTCGAGCTCGGGCCGGCGCATGCGCCAGTCCACCGGGAGCACGTCGGGCTCGAGGCCCGCCGCGCGGAAGCAGCCCAGGGCCCGCGGGGCGTGGAAGGCGCTCGTCACCAGCAGCACGCGGCGTGCGCCCCGGGCCTCGAGCAGCGCCCGGCTGGCGGTGGCGTTCTCGCGGGTGTTGTTGGCCGTCGGCTCCACCAGCACCTGCTCGGCGGGCACCCCGAGGGCGACCAGCTCGCGCGCGAGGTACTCGGCCTCGGTGCGCAGCGTGTCGGAGCCCAGCGAGCCGCCGCTGACGATGGCCACCTTCGCCTGCCCGCCAACGAGCAGCGCGCGCACGGTGAGGAGCCGCTCGACGTTGTCGTTCCACGCGGGCTCGTCGCGGGTGCTGCCCAGGGGCGACACCGCGCCGCCCAGCAGCACCACCGCGTCGTAGGGCGCGCGCCCGTCGAAGGTGTCGACGGCGCCGGCCTCGAGGGCGGCGAAGAGGCGGTTCGACACGGCGGGCAGGGCGAAGGTGACCCAGGCGGCGAGCCCGCCCACCGCGAGGCCCAGCCCGAGGCGGCGCCGTGCACCGTGGGCCAGCAGCCCGACCCCCGCGCCGACGGAGAGCAGGCCCCACCAGAAGGGGTCCACCAGCACGTCGAGCAGCTTGGACAGCGCGAAGAACATGGGGCCTGGCTAGCACACCACCTCCCACCCACGTGGGGGCGCCGCGCACATCGCCGCTGGCGGCCCAGAGGGGGTGCGGTACGCTCCCGAGTCCAAAGGTGCTCCCGCCGCAGGGCCCTCGCGGAGCACGAGGTGCGACTCTCATGGTGCGTGCAAGCGTTCTTCTCGTCGCGTTCGGCGTGCTGGCGGGGTGTGGCCGGGAGCCTGACCGGGCGCTGCGGGTCGTCGTCACGGTGAAGGCCGTCGGCGAGCGCCGCGTGCAGGCAGACTGCCTGCGGCTGTCGGTGTTCGACGGCGCCGCGGAGCTCAAGAGCACCGTCATCGCGCGGCCGACGGACGACGTGGCGGTCTTCGGCGTGCTGCAGGGGAGCGATCTCCCGCGCGCGGTGCGCCTGCAGGTGTCGGGGCTGCTGGGCGCGTGCGCCGAGCCGGCGACGCTCAAGCTCAACGCGCAGGGCGACCCGGTGGCGCAGGACTTCCCCGAGTCGGGCGTGACGACGGTGGAGCTGACGCTGGAGCCGCCCGGGCCCGCGCTCGACGCCGACCGCGACGGCTTCGTCGCCGCCGACAAGGGCGGGGTGGACTGCCGCGACGTGGGCCCCGGCGCGGCCAGCATCTTCCCGGGCGCGGGGCAGCTGTGCGACGTCAACGAGGACACCGACTGCGACGGCGCCCCCGGCTGCGACGACACGAAGTGCACCACGGCGCCGGCCTGCGCCAACCAGGGTGACCGCTTCGTCATCAGCTCCACGCCCCTCATCACCGAGCTGCGGCGCTTCGAGTGCGTGGGGCCCTTCTCGGTGACGCTGCAGAACGCGCAGGGGCCGCGCACGGCGGTGCGCGACGTGACGGTGGCGCTGACCACCTCGCTGCCCGGCACCACGGTGCACGTGCTGGAAGGCTGCGGCGACACGCCGGTGACGAGCTACCCCTTGCGCTACGGCGAGACGGGCTTCCAGGTGTACCTCGAGGCCGACGCCCAGGCCTTCGGCCTCACCTCGCTGCGCGCGTCGGCGCCGGGCGTGGCCATGCCCGGCACGGCGTCGGTGCAGGTGCGGCCGCAGCCCATCGCGCAGCTGCGCTTCGGGCCGGCCATCGGCCCGGTGACGGCGGGCACCTGCAGCACGGAGCAGGTGACGCTGGAGCTCATCGACTCGCAGGGGCGCCCCACGGCGGTGGAGCAGCCAGCCAGCTTCACGCTGACGACGAACCCCAGCGTGACCGGGGGCCTCTTCTTCAGCGACGCGAGCTGCGCCACGGCGGCGACGACGGCGCCGCTGATGCCGGGGCAGGGCGTGGTGCGGCTCCACGTGTCGTCGGAGCGCGCCGGGGAGCTCACCATGAGCGCGGCGTCGAGCACCGGCCAGGGCCCCGCGACGCAGGTGCTCCGGGTGGTGCCGGCGGCGGCCACGCGGCTGGCCTTCGCCAACCAGAGCCTCGCCGTGCAGTCCACCCAGTCGTGCTCCGTGGGGCAGCTCGAGGTGGAGCTGCGCGACGCCTTCGACAACACCGTCTCGCCGACGAGCGACGTGACGGTGCGGCTCTCGTCGTCGCTGGGTGACCTGACCTTCCGGCCGGGCATGGACACCACCTGTGTCGCCGCCGAGCAGTTCGACTTCGTCATCCCCGCGATGGGCACCTCGGTGCGCGCGCGGGTGAAGCCGGGCCTCGCGGGGAGCGGCACGGTCGCCGCGCGCGCGGTCACCCTGGCGGGCATCGCCGAGGCGGTCCAGACCATCGACGTCGCGGGTGGGCCGCCCTCGCGCATCACGCTCTCCGGGCAGGCGCAGCGCCCGCTCGCCGGCGACTGCAGCGCGGCCCCGCTGGAGGTCGCGGTGCTGGACGGCGCGGGCAACCCCTCGTCGTTCACCGTCAACGTCACCGTCAACCTCTCGCTGACGCCAGCCGCCGCGGGCACCTTCGGCTTCTTCACGGCGGCAGGCTGCACCGGAACCGGGGCAATGACGGCCACGCTGCCGGCGGGCCAGTCGCGCCTGCAGCTCTACTTCCGCGGCACGCGCGCGGTGGACCCCTTCGCCATCGCTGCGGCCATCACCACGCCGTCGGGCATCGCGGCGGCGACCGCGGTGCCGGGCAACGCCATTCGCGCGAACGTGCCGAGCAGGGTGGCCTTCGTGTCGACGACGACGCAGACCATCAACGCCGACAACTGCAGCGGGCAGTTCAACCTCAACGTCCTCGACGCCCACGACAACCCCACCTCCTTCACCACCGCGCAGGACGTGACGGTGTCCTCGCTCCCCGCGGGCGTGACCATCGGCACCGGGGTGTCGTGCCTGGGGAGCACCGCGCCGCTGGCCGCGAACACCACCTCCAGCAGCTTCACCGCGAACCACCGCACCGTCGGCACCTACGCGCTGACGGCGACGGTGGGGGGCGTGTCCACCAGCCCCACGGCGCCCGCGCAGTTGATCATCACCCCCGGCGCTTCGACGCTGGCGGTCAGCGTGCCCACGGGTGGCGCGGCGACGGTGGCCGCGGGCGCGTGCCAGCCGGTGACGCTGCTGCGGCGAGACACGTACGGCAACAACGCGCCGACGTCAGGCACCGTCACGCTCGGCGTGCCCACGGGGATCTACGCCTACGCCGGGGCGTGTCCCGCCGGCACCACGGTGACGGGCAGCACCACGAGCCTCACGCTGACCAACAGCCACACCGTGAGCTTCAACTTGAAGCCCACGCTGGTCGGCAGCCCACAGGTGAGCGCCACGCTGGGGTCCCAGGTGGCCACCGTCAACCTGACGGTGACGCCCGGCGCGCCGCTCCTGCAGTTCGAGGCGCCGGCCAGCGGCACGGCCATGGCGTCGGCGAACATCACCGCCGGGCAGTGCGCCTCGGTGACGCTGGCGCGCAAGGACGCCTTCGGCAACGACGTGCCGCTGGGCGTCGACGGCGTGGTGAGCTTCGGCACGCTGCCGTCGGGCATGGCGGTGCACGCCACCGGCGACTGTGGAGGCGCGGCCCTCTCGAGCGTGCCCTTCGCGGGCACGGCGGCGCGGGCCTCCTTCCTCGTGCGGTCCATCACCAGCGGCACCGGGCAGAGCCTGCAGATGTCGGTGGGCGGGCAGAACGCGACGCTGACGGTCAACGTCGCGCCGGGGCCCTCCGTCTTCACTTTGGTGAGCCCCACCAACGCGGCGGCGGTGACGGCCGGCACCTGCTTGCCGGGTCTGGTCGAGCGCCGCGACAGCTTCGGCAACCCGGTGCCGCTGGGCAGCGCGCAGAACCTCACCTTCACGCTCACGGGCGGGGGCGCGGCGTACGCCTCGACGGCCTGCAGCGGCGCCTCCACGGGTAGCATCAGCATGGGCGCGGGCACCTTCCAGCAGGCCTTCGGGGTCCGCTGGACGGCCGCGGGCAGCCAGGACCTGACGGTGTCGCTCGCAGGCCAGAGCGCCGCCCGCACCTTCTCGATCACCCCGGCGGCTACGGCCGCGCTCGTGGTGCAGAACCTGCCGGCGACCCTCACCGCGGGCACCTGCACGGCCACCGCGCTGACGGTGCGGCGGAACGACGAGTTCGGCAACGCGGTGGTCGACGAGCCGGCGCTCTCGGTGACGCTCGCCTCGCCGCGGCTCTCCTTCTCGTCTCAGAGCGGCTGCGCCGGGGCGGCCACGGGGGCGACGGTCACCATCCCCATGGGGAGCTCCGTTTCGACGGACCCGCTGTACGCGACGGGCACGGTGGCCGGCGCGACGACGGTGACCGCGGCGGCCGGCGCCGTCATGGGCACGGCCAACACCACCCTCACCGCCGCCGCGGCGACGAAGGTGGTCTTCGTGCCACCGCTGCCCACGCTGACGGTGGTGGCGGGGGCGTGCAGCGCGGCCATGAGCGTGCAGCTCCAGGATGAGTTCAACAACCTCGTCACCCCGGCCAGCGACACCACGGTGAACCTGGCCGCGACGCCGGCGACGGGCGTCACCTTCACCCGGGGCTCGACGGCCTGCGCGGGCGATGACACCAGCGTGGTGCTCACCTCGGCGGCGCCCACGCAGTCCTTCGTGATGCGGGCCACGGCGGCGCCGGCGTCGGTGGAGGTTGCGGTGAGCTCCGGCGCGCTGACGCCGGCGGCGGTGACGTGGGCGGTGACGGTGGGCCCGCCCACCGTGCTGGCCTGGAAGACGGCCCCGCCCACGGGGCTCGACCGCTTCACCTGCGCCCCGGCGGGCGTGGTCGAGGCGCGTGACAGCGCCGGGAACCCCTCGCCGGTGGCGGCGCCGGTGACGGTGTCGGCGAGTTCCAGCCTGGCGGCCGCGGGCGTGATCTTCTACCTCGACGCCGCGTGCACCACGCCGGCCACGGCCGGCTACACCATCGCCGCGAGCGGCACCGAGGTGGCGCTGTACGCGGCGGCCGGTGGCTCCGGGGCGACCAACTTCAACGCGAGCGCCACGGGCTTCACCGCGGCGGGCACGCGCTCGGTGACGGTGGCCAACAACCCGGCGACGCTGGTGGTGACGCCCTCGCCGCTGACGGTGGAGGCCGGCGCCTGCGCCAGGGTGACGGTGGAGCGGCAGGTGGGCGGGAGCCCCGCCACGCTGGGCACGAGCACGCTGCAGCTCGCGGTGCCCAACACCACCAACGTGTCGCTCCACCTCGACTCGGCCTGCGCGACGGCGTCCGCGGCGACGCTGTCGGGCGCCGTGGGGCACGCTCAGTCGACGCTCGACTTCTACGTGCGCGGCCGCACGGGAGGCGACAACGCGGTGGTCGCGGTGACGGCGACGGCGTCTGAGACCTCAGCGGCCGCGCCGAGCGTGAGCCTCACCGTCAACGCGCTGCCGCTGGTGCGCCGGGGGGCCTGCAACCTCGCCAACTCGGCCGACACGAACCGCTGCGTGCTGACCCTGCCCATCCCCAACCACGACATCAGCCGCTCGTTCCTCCTCTTCACCTCGACGGGGAGCCCGAGCCAGGCGGGGGA